>NZ_JAPDPC010000001.1:2700056-3000112 GCF_026283945.1 Dyella humicola | reverse complement strand
ATGCCGAAGTGCGGCGCAACGCGCCCGCCGAAGTGCATCAGATGGCCTACGACGCCGCGATAGAGTTCGGCGCCATGGCCTTGTTTGGCGAGAAGTACGGCGACGAAGTGCGCGTGCTCAAGATGGGTGAGTTCTCCACGGAGCTGTGTGGTGGCACGCATGTCGGCCGCACGGGTGATATCGGCCTGTTCAAGATCGTGAGCGAAGCGGGCGTGGCGTCCGGAGTGCGCCGCATCGAGGCCGTGAGTGGCGCAGGTGCATTGGGTTATGTGGCCGAAGAGGAGCGTCGACTTGGCGAACTCTCGCAGCTGCTGTCTGCCCATGGCGACGACGCTGTCGAGAAACTGCGCCAACTGTTCGACAAGCAGAAGAAACTGGAACGCGAACTGGAGTCGCTGCGTTCCAAGGCCGCCGGTTCGGCCACGGCCGATCTGGCTTCCACGGCCCATGACATTCACGGGATCAAGATCGTTGCCGCCCGCCTCGAAGGCCTGGATGCGAAGGCCTTGCGTGACAGCGTGGATCAGCTCAAGCAGCAGCTTGCCGACTGCGTGATCTTGCTGGCCGGTGCGGTGGATGGTCGCGTGTCGTTGGTGGCTGGCGTGCATGGCAAGGCTTTGGGCCGAGTCAAGGCCGGCGACGTCGTTGCCCATGTGGCCGGACAGATCGACGGCAAGGGCGGTGGTCGTCCCGACATGGCTCAGGGTGGTGGCAACGACACCAGCGAACTGCCGCGGATTCTAAGTGGCCTGACAGGCTGGATTGGCGAGCGGCTGGCCTCCTGAGGCCAGTCAACCATTAAGCCGACGGTCCCGTTTACGCATTGCGCTGCCCTCGGACGCTCGGCTAGTATCCAAACACTGCCGGCACCGAAGTGTTGCGACGGTGTCGCTCGACATGGCATCTACAGAGGGATGCCTGGTCTGTGAAACCGGGGAAGGCGGTAGGGCCTTCGA
Organism: Dyella humicola; assembly: GCF_026283945.1. Classification (NCBI taxonomy): domain Bacteria; kingdom Pseudomonadati; phylum Pseudomonadota; class Gammaproteobacteria; order Lysobacterales; family Rhodanobacteraceae; genus Dyella; species Dyella humicola. Next base: position 2,999,156 of record NZ_JAPDPC010000001.1, on the reverse strand, counting down.
CGGGTAAGATCGTCGAACTGCCAGACGGTGAAGCTCAGGGGTGAGGCATAACCGTCTGTTGGCCTATGACCAAAGTATTCATGGAGTGGCAAACATGTTGATTCTGACCCGCAGGGTCGGTGAAACCTTGATGATCGGTGACGAGGTGACCGTTACCGTCCTAGGCGTGAAGGGCAACCAGGTGCGTATCGGCATCAACGCGCCCAAAACCGTGGCTGTGCATCGCGAAGAGATCTATCAACGGATCAAGAACGAGCACGAGCCGGATGGCAGCGCCTCCAGTGAGTCTGGCGAGCACTGACGATCAATTAAAGCTTTACCTCGAGCGTGCCGGTTAGTATCCTTGCCGGCTCCGCAGAGATGCGGACAAAACCGGAGAGATGCCCGAGAGGCCGAAGGGGCTCCCCTGCTAAGGGAGTATAGGGTCAAAAGCCTTATCGAGGGTTCGAATCCCTCTCTCTCCGCCAGATACGCAAAAAGCCCCCTAGTGGGGCTTTTTGCGTATCTGGCGGAGAGAGAGTTGTGGACGAACCCTCCGGTTCGACAAATTTGTCAGGAACAACAAGGACAGCCGCAGGCTGGCCCTGGAGCGCGAAGCGCGGAAGGGTGAGGCCCAAGGATGGGCCGAACGATCCCCCAGCCTTCACGCGACTAATCGTCCGCCTGACGAAGCCCAGTAGCAGGGATCTAGCGCATCTGGCGGAGAGAGTTAGGTGCGCACGAACAATCTCAGACTCCATGTAACCGCGTCCCCGGCCGACGAGATCCCAAGCCCCGGCTCTTGCGCACCAGTCAGCGCGTGCTGAACGCCGAAGAACCAGCCCCGCATCCATGTGCGCTTTTCGAGGCCTCCAGCGTTAATTTAGCTACCCCAACCCTCGCGGAGGGTGCGCCATGGACAAGCTCCGGCTTGATCATCCAGCCTCGCGGAAAGGCCGTCGATTTTCTGGCCTGGTCGCGATGGCCATCGTGCTGGCGGTAGGCGCCGGAATGCCGTCCATCGCCAGGGCCGACGCATCGGCCGACATGGGTGTCTTCGTGGGTTACCCGCCACCACCCTTGCCGCTCGACGACCAGTCACCGATTCCCGGGCCTGGCTACATTTGGATACCGGGGTACTGGGCCTGGAGCGAGGATGGCTATTACTGGGTTCCGGGTTACTGGGAGCTGCCACCTTTCGTTGGCGCTTTATGGACGCCGGGATATTGGGGCTGGTTTGGACGTGTCTGTATCTTCCACCGCGGGTTCTGGGCGCGCCATGTAGGCTTCTACGGAGGTATCAACTATGGATCCGGCTATCCGGGCAAGGGCTATACCGGTGGTCGTTGGGGGGCTGGCGGCTTCTACTACAACCGCTCGGTCAATCGGATCAATGATCCTCGCATTACGAACGTCTATGGCGGGGCGGCGGCGAACAACGGCGCGCTCGTTCGAACGAGTTTCAATGGCGGCCAGGGCGGCGTCACTGCCCGTCCGTCCGTGCAGGATGAGGCGGTTGCACGAGAGGCGCATGTAGCACCCGTTGCCACGCAAATCCAGCACGTAACGGCGGCCAGCCAGAATCCATCGATGCGAACCTCCGCCAACCATGGAGCGCCGCTGGTCGTGGCGGCACCGGCAAGTGCGACGGATGGGCTGGGTGCGGCCAGTACGCGCGGTGTAACCGGACAGGCGGCTCGCCTCTCGGTGAACTCACAGCGCACGCTTCCGCAGGTGCCGGTCTTTCGCCGCGGCATGGTGCTGAGCACAGCGGGTTCTGTGCCGTACGCTTCCAGCACCTCGCGCTCATCGGTAGCACGGGTCGCAGGAGGTTTTTCGTCAGGTGCAAATGGCGCTACGAGCTACACACGAACAGTTCCTGGCTATGCGAACCGTCCCATGAGCGGCCCGGTCGCTTATCGAATGCCCGCTGTGCACGCGACACCCGCAAATCACCCAGTCCAGGCGGCCGGCGGCGGACATGCTTATGCTGGTGGTCATCACTGAAGACGGTGAGTCCTTGCCGGCCGGGCAACGGTTACGAGACCTTCTCCCAGGCGCTGCTGAAGGGGAGTCATGGTGTGCTCGATAGCATGGGGTTTCCGCCACGTGCTGGGATTCCACCAGGCATCCATTCGCGGATAAAAAAACCGACGCATCGCAGGGTGAGCGGCGGCTGCTTGTGCAGCGTCGATGTCGTGGGCCGCGAGGGCCAGGTTCAAGCCAGCGCTAATCCGCGCAATTCGGTGCCTTCTGGCGTGACGCGAAGCACGGAGCCGTGTTCGTACCAGTCACCCAGCACGATGCGTTCGGCCGGATGGCCGTCCAGATCGAAGCGGTGCGTTGCCGGGCGATGTGTGTGGCCGTGGATCAACCGGGTCACGCCGGCCTTGCGCATGGTCTCGGCCACGGCGTCGGCATTGACGTCCATGATGGCTTCCATGGCGCTGCCGGTGTGCGCGCGGCTCTCCGCGCGCGCCTTGGCAGCCAAGGCGCGGCGTGCATCCATTGGCATGTTGAGAACCTGTGCCTTCCATTCCGGCGAGCGTAGCTGTTTACGCACGGCCTGGTAGGCCACGTCGTCCGTGCAGAGCACATCGCCATGCATCAGCAGGGTGGGGCGGCCGTAAAGGTTGTGCACGGTGCCGTCGTCGAGCAGGGTGAAGCCTGCACGTTGCGCGAAATCCGCGCCGAGCAGGAAGTCGCGATTGCCCACCATGAAGTACACCGGCACGCCGCTTTCGCGCAGCGCACGCGTGGCGCTGGCAATGCGGCCGGGAAGTTCGGCATCGTCGTCGTCACCGATCCAGGCTTCGACCAGATCGCCGAGAATGTAGACGGCATCGGCGGAGCGTACTTCGTCACCCGCAAGATAGTCCTCGAACAGGCGAGTGATCTGCGGGCGACTATCGTCCAGATGCAGGTCAGAGATAAACAGCGTTGCCATCGGCGTGCTCAACTCTTGGCTTTGCCATGCGACTTGTCGCTCTTCGCAGCCTTGTCGGCGGCGGGGGCGGTGGGCTGGGCGGCGCTGTTTGCCGCAGCCGGCGCTTCCTCGCCAACCACGTTGGCGCCGTCGATCACGACCAATGGGTTGGGTACGTCACCGGAGAACGGACCGAGGCCGCGCGTCGGCAACCCGGCAATCTTGTCTACCACATCCATGCCCTTGATGACTTTGCCGAATACGGCGTAACCCCAGGTCAGGCCGCTCTGGTTGCCGACAAAGTCGAGGCGGCGGTTGTCCACCAGGTTGAAGAAGAACTGGGAGGTGCCCGAGTTGGGGTCGGCGCCACGCGCCACCGCCACCGTGCCGCGCAGATTGGAGAGGCCGTTGTCGGCTTCGCTGGGAATGGCCGAGCGTGTCCGCTTGGGCTGCAGGTCGCGCGTATACAGCCCTCCTTGCACCAGATAACCCAGGATCGCGCGATGCATCACCGTGCCGCTGTAGAAGCCGTCGCGCACGTATTGCAGGAAGTTGGCCACGCTCTTCGGTGATTTGTCCGGATAGAGCTCCATCGTGATGTCACCCTGCGACGTGTGCAGCACCACTTGCGGGTGAGGCTGCGGGGCGGGCGCGGTTGCAGGCTTGGCGGTCTGCGCGTTGAGCGCAAGCGGCGAAATCAGCAGGAGAGCGGCGAGCAGGAATCGGGACATGGTAGTCAGGGCGGCATGTGGCATCGGGACATCATACGCGGCCGAGGCGTGGCATGGCTCGCGAGCTCGGCCGGACGTGCTGGAAACAGTCAGGACGGATGGACTTCCAGCAACAGGCCGAGTTCGTTCAAGGGCGCCTGTTCCTGCTCCAGATCGGCTTCGCTGAGGGGATGTTGGTCCAGCCAGGACGAGGGCAAGGTCAGGCGCATGCGATGGCTGGTGGCGGCCAGTTGCATCTGGGGTATCGATTCGGCGCGGCGCGCACGGCGGAACAGCACGGCCAGTCGCAGCAGGGCCGTGATGTAACGCGCCAACTGGCGATAGCGTTGCGGCAGCGAGGAGAACACGGCCTTGTCGGGCCGGCGTCGGTGCGACTCGACGATGGCGGCCAACAGTTGCTGCTCTTGCCGGGAGAAGCCCGCCAGATCGGCATGCCGCAGGATATAAGCGCCATGATGATGGTGCTGGCTGTGCGCGATGGCCAGGCCGATCTCGTGCACGCGCGACACCCAGGACAGCCACTCGCGCGCCTCGCCATCGAGTTTCCAGGAGCGTGCGATCTGGTCGAAGAACATCAGCGCCGTGGATTCCACCCGACGCGCCTGGGCGCGGTCGACGCCATAGCGATTAGCGAGCGAGTCGATGCTGGCGGTGCGTGGGTCGGTACCACCGGCGCGACCAATCAGGTCCCACAACAGACCTTCGCGCATCGAACTCTGGCATACACGCATGCGTTCGATGCCAAGCGCTTCGAAGGCGGCCTCGAAGATCACTACACCGCCGGCGATGACTGGCGCGCGGTCCTCCCCCAGCCCCGGAAGTTTCAGTGCACCGATTTGCCCCTGCGCCAGCAAGGCATCGCGCAGTTGGGCAAGCGAGGCCGGGGTGATGCCATCGTCGGAAAACTTCATCGCCTGCACGACCGAGCCGATGGACTTGGCCGTACCCGAGGAGCCATAGGCTTCGAGCCAGCCGGATTCCCGGAAGTCCTCGGCAAACTGCTGCAGCAAGACGCCGATTTCGCCATTCGCGCGCTGCCACCGTTTGCGATTGAGCTTGCCGCCGGGGAAGAAGCGCAGCGTGGAGGCGATGCAGCCGGCCTGCACGCTTTCTGTGTGCAATGGTGCGAAGCCGCGTCCGATGATGAACTCCGTACTGCCGCCGCCGACGTCGATGATCAGCCGGCTTTCCCGCGAAGCGGGCAGGTCGTGCGACGAACCAAGGAAGATCAGGCGGCCTTCCTCGCGGCCGGAGACAATTTCCACCGGATGTCCCAGCGCCGTTTCCGCGGCCGTCAAAAAGGACTGCGGCGAGGCCAGCCGGCGCACGGAATTGGTCGCTACGGCACGCACGCGAATCGTGGGGACACCGGCGATGCGCTGGCCGAAGCGGGCCAGGCAATTGAGCGCACGGGCACGATGCTCCGCATCGAGCGTGCCGTCCGCGCGCAGGCCGGCGGCCATGCGAACGGTCTCACGCAGGCGGTCGATCACGCGTGGCTCGCCGTGCTCGACCCTGGCTACCACCATGTGGTAGCTGTTGGACCCCATGTCCACGGCGGCGATCAGCTCGCCGTCCTTGATCTGGGTCTGATCGCCTTGGCTCATGCGGGGCTCGTTTCGGGCTGCTGAATGCGGATTCTCTCATGCAGCACCGGATGCGCGAAGCGCTGATTGTATGCGGGAGCTATTTCCTGGCGTCGAGTTTCGGGCATGGCTCGTGGGGCGCTGAGGCGAGATGCTCACTCACGCGAGCATTCCCCGGCGTCATTTTACGGTGGGTATCAGTAGGGACAGCAGCCATTGTTGGGCGCTGTGCGGTGCCTCATCGCCCGGTTCGGCACGGGCGTAACGACCATCGCCGTCGAGCAGCCACGCCTCGGTGTTGTCAGCCAGGTAGTTCGCCAGCGTTTCGTCGTAGACACGTTGGGCCAAGGCCGGTTCAAGTATCGGAAACGCGACCTCGATGCGTCGCCTGAGATTGCGCTCCATCCAGTCCGCGCTGGCGCAATAAATCTCCGGCGCACCATCGTTGGCGAACCAGTAGACACGGCTGTGCTCCAGGAAGCGGCCGACGATCGAGCGGACGCGGATGCGCTCGGATATGCCGGGCAGGCCGGGGCGCAGGGTACACGCGCCGCGCACGATCAGGTCGATCTCGACGCCTGCCTGCGACGCGCGGTACAACGCCTGGATCACATGCGCCTCGTTGAGCGCATTGAGCTTGGCCACGATACGTGCTGGACGCCCGGCTTCCGCGTGGGCGGTCTCACGCTCGATCTTCTCCAGCACGCTGCGATAGAGCGTGAAGGGCGAGTGCAGCAGGTGCTTCAACTCGATCACCGGCCCCAGGCCCGACAGCTGCTGGAACACCTTGTGCAGGTCTTCGCCGATGCCGGGGTGAGACGTCATCAGGCCGATATCGGTGTAGGTGCGGCTGTTGGCCTGGTGGTAATTGCCGGTGGAGAGGTGGACATAGCGGCGCAGAACATCGTCCTCGCGCCGCACGATCAGCAGCATCTTGGCATGGGTCTTGTAGCCGACCACGCCGTAGACCACCTGCACGCCGGCTTCCTGCAGGCGAGTGGCGAGGCGGATGTTGGCCTCCTCGTCGAAGCGCGCACGCAATTCGATCACCACGGTGACGTCCTTGCCGTTGCGCGCCGCTTCCACCAGCAAATCCACCAGGGGCGTATCGACGCCGGCGCGGTAGAGCGTCTGCTTGATCGCCAGTACGGCAGGGTCCTGGGTAGCCTGGCGCAGCAGATCCACCACGGCGGCGAAGGATTCGTAGGGGTGATGCAGCAGCACGTCGCGTTGGCGCAGCACTTCAAACTTGCAGCGGCTGGCATTGAATGCCGCCGGGAGCTGCGGAATGAAGCGAGGGAACTTCAGCTCCGGGCGATCCAGCCCGTCATAGATGGTGCCGGCCCGGATGATGTTGACCGGGCCGTCACAGCGATAGACGTCCGTCTCCTCCAGCTCGAAATTGGCGATGAGCATGGCCACGATCGCCTTAGGGCAATCGTTGTTGATCTCCAGTCGAACCGGGCGCGCATAGCCGCGTCCCACCAACTCCTCGGTCAGGGCGCGGGCGAGATTGTCGACCTCGGCTTCCTCCACCATCAGCTCGCTGTTGCGGGTGACGCGGAATTGATACGAGCCGGCCACCTTGAAGCCCGGGAACATCAGATCGACGAAGCCCTGCAGCAGCTCGGCGAGAAAGACGTAATTGTCACCGCCATCGCAGACTTCATCGGGCAGTCGCACGATGCGCGGCAGCGATCGCGGTGCGCGCACCAGCGCCATGTGGCCCTCGCGCCCGAAGGCATCGCGGCCCTTCAATACGATCGCGATATTCAGCGTCTTGTTGAGGATGCGCGGGAACGGGTGCGCCGGATCCAGCCCCAGCGGTGAAAGCACCGGCAAGACCTCGTTCTCGAAATAGCCTTGCAGCCACCGGCGCTGGCGCGTCGTCCAGCGCTGGCGGGTGAGGAAGTGGATGCCCTCGGCATCGAGCGCCGGGCCGACCTCTTCCTGCCATGCCACGTATTGTTCCGTGACCAGATCCAGCACGCGCTTGCGGATGCGGGTCAGCAGTTCGCCTGAGGGCAGTCCGTCCGGCCCCGGTGCAGCCGAGCCGAACATGTGGTGATGCTTGAGCATGGCCACGCGCACCTCGAAAAACTCGTCGAGATTGTTGGCGACGATGCTCAGATAACGCAGGCGCTCCAGCAGGGGTACGCGAGCGTCTCGCGCCTGCGCCAGCACGCGGAAATTGAATTCGAGCGCTGCCAGTTCGCGGCTGAAGTACAGCTCGGGAGCGGCACGATCGGGGACAGGCAAGGGAGTGGCGGGTTTGCGGCGCATCCGTCCATTCTGGCCCAAGCAGCGGCTTAGTACATGGCGCACTGCCGCGTAGCGTGACGGCGGTTCAGTCGCGGCTACGCCTACGCGTCGTGCTTACTCCGGATCGCCCGGTGCGAGCAGGCGTTCGTTGTTGAACCAGCAGGAGAAGGTGGAGCCCCGGCCTGGTTCGCTCTGGATGTCCAGGCGAGCCTGATGCAGGTTCAAGACGTGCTTGACGATCGACAGGCCCAGGCCCGTGCCGCCGCTCTCGCGCGAGCGACTGGACGACACCCGATAGAAACGCTCGGTGAGACGCGCCAGGTGCGAGGCGGGGATGCCGTAGCCGGTGTCGGTCACGGAATACACCGCGCCGTCGGTCGTGCGTCGCCAGCGAATCATGATGCGCCCGCCGGTCGGCGTGTAGCGCACCGCGTTGCTGACCAGGTTGGAAAGGGCGCTGTGCAGGTCCTTGGGCGAACCCAGCAGGTCGACATCGGCCGCGGATTCGAGGGTGACCTGGTGGCGGCCCTGGCTGAGCGCTTCGGCTTCCTTGCGCAGGGTAGCCAGCAGCGGCGCCATCGGTACGCGCTCGTCCTGGACGTGCTCCTGGGTTTCCAGGCGGGACAGCGTGAGCAGGTCCTCGACGATCTGTCCCATGCGCTTGGATTGCGCGCGCATTTCGTTCAGTACAGGCGCTAGCTCCGGCACATCTTCCGGATCAATCAGTTCGAGATAGCCATGAATCACCGTAAGCGGGGTGCGCAGTTCGTGGGACACGTTGGCAACGAAGTCGCGGCGAATCTGCTCCAGTCGCGTGAGGTGGCTGATGTCCCGCGCCAGCAGCAAACGTTGGCGGCGACCGAATGGCAGCAAGGTGACGTTGATGTGCCGGTTCGGATGGCCAGGTGCCGCGACATCGTTGAGCGGCTCGCGCGCACCTTCCTGCAACCAGGTGGCGAGCTCGGTCGTGCCCAGCCGCTCATCCAGATGTGCGCCGCGGTCTTGCGGGCGACGCAGGCCGAGTAGTTCTTCAGCAGCGTGATTGAACCAGCGGACATGCTGCTCGTTATCGAGCAGGACGACCGCATCCGGCAGACTGCCGGCGGCACTGCGCAGATCGCGCAAACTGGAGGCAATGCGGCGGGAGCGCGTCATGAAGCGGTCATGTTGGAGAGAAGTCACCGTGGAGCCCGTGGTCATCATGAGCCGTGCTTGATGACGGATTCGGGTCAGTAGCAAGACGATTTCGGCGATCGCGACCAAGGCCACACCCGTCGCTACATGGCCTCCTGCAAGCCAGCCGGCACTGGCGCCCGCAAGCAAGCCGGCAGCGAGTGCGGCCGGCAGCATCAAGGAGCGGTCGAAAGGCTTTGGCATGGGCGTCTAGGGCAAGCGTGCCGGCTGGCGATTCCCCAGCATCGGCAAAAGCCGGCGCGCCCGCAAGAGAGGCGGGTGCGTCAAACGCTGGCGGAGAAGCGATAACCCGCGCCACGCACCGTTTGCACCATGTCGTCGAACTTCCATGGTTCAAGCGTTTTGCGCAGGCGGCGAATGTGTACGTCCACCGTGCGCTCCTCCACGTACACGCTACCGCCCCAGACATGGTCGAGCAGCTGGGCGCGCGAATAGACGCGTTCCGGATGGGTCATGAAGAAGTACAGCAGGCGATATTCGGTGGGCCCGATCGTCACTGGCTCGTCACCGGCGAACACGCGATGCGCAGGGCCGTCAATGCGCAGACCACCGAGTTCCACCATGCCCGAGCCATCATCACCCTGGCTGCGACGCAGCACGGCCTTGATGCGTGCGACCAGCTCGCGGGTGGAGAAAGGCTTGACCACGTAGTCGTCGACACCGGCCTCCAGGCCGTTGACGCGATCCATCTCCTCGCCGCGCGCCGTGAGCATGATGATCGGGACTTCCCGGCTCAGCTCTTCCTTGCGCAGGCGTCGGGCCAGATCCAGGCCGCTGGTGCCCGGCAACATCCAGTCGAGCAGGATCAGATCCGGCACTTGTTCGGCGATGGCCAGTTGAGCCGCTCGTGCATCAGCGGCGTGAATGGCGTCCATGCCGGCCTTGCGCAAGGCAAAGGCGACCATGTCGCGGATCGAAGCTTCATCTTCGACGATCAGTATGCGTTTATGCACGCGTGAGTCCGCTTTGTATGGCCTATGACGCATTTATTGCAGCGGTATATTGTTACGCCGCGATGACAATTCACACAGTCACAACGTGACAGTGTCGTCTTTAGGTCACTTGGGGAGGTTAATAACCGCCCTGGTTGGCGCTGAAACAGAGCCGCCCCTGGCAGGCGGCACCGTTCTGCAAGGGTTGCTGGCTGCGGCCATCCGGGTTGTCGTCGGTCTGCACCCTTCGCTTGCGCAGCTCCATCACCAGCGGGGTGAGGTCGCTGATGCGGGCCTGGATGCGGGCTCGGGCGTAGTAGTCCAGGTCAGGTCGCTGCAGCAGGCGTTTTAGCTGCTCCATGGCGTCAAACGGACGCCCGGAGAGGTACGAGGCATCGGCAAAGGCTTCGCCGGCGCGTATGGGGTCGCCGGCCTTGTCGCTGGCCCGGGCAAAGGTGCGGTAGAGCTCGGGCTCCTCGTTGTTGTCCAGCATTGGCAGCAACATGGTGGCTGCCTGCTTGGCTTCGTCCTGGGTACCGCCTTCGGTAAGGGCCTTGGCGTAACTCATGGCGATGGCGCGGTTGCGAGGAGACTGCGTGTTCAGCTCCGCATAGAGGGACAGTGCCTCCGCGCGACGACCGGCCTGGTTCTTGGCGTCGGCCATGGCCAGGCGCAGGACCTGGCTGTCGGGATGGGCGGTCAGCAGTGGCTGCAGCTCGTCCATGGCCTTGGCGCCGCGATTGGTGCGAATAAGCGCGAGGGCGTAGCCATAGTGGTTCGATGGCGTGTTGAAGTCGCGATTCGATTGCAGGTTGGACGCGTAGTACGTGGACAGTTGCAGTGCGTCGCCGGATAGCACGCGAACGCGTTCGCGCATCAGCAGGTAGGTGTCCAGATCCCCTTTGCGGGTATTGCTGGACAGGCTGGTGGGGTCCTTCACGTAGAGGATCGGCGCGGTGCTTTTCTCCCACTGGGTCTTGTCCAGGGTGGAGCCCGCTGGGCGCCGCTTCTGCTCGGCGATCAGTGCGGCGGCGCGGGCTTTGGCATCGCTGATGCGCGACTGTGTCACCGGATGGTCCTGCAGGAACGAGGGCACACCGCCCAGGTCGCCACCCGAGCCGACACGCATGGTGTCTTCCATGCGCCCGAAGAATGAGGCCATGGCATTGGGGTCGTAGCCGGCGTTGGCGAGTGTCTGGATGCCCGCTCGGTCGGCCTCGGTTTCGTCCTTGCGGGTGAAATTGATCTGGCGCTGCATCAACAGGCCCTGGCCACCCAGCAGGATCGCACCGGCGGCATCGCCGGCGCCGGCTCCGGCGCCCGCGGCGATGGCGCCGAGCAAGACGAGCGCCATCAGCGGCGTGTCCTTCCTGGAGGCCTCGAACGCGCGCTCCAGATGGTTTTGCGTGATATGCCCGATTTCATGGGCAATCACGCCGGCCAGCTCGCTTTCGCTGTCGGTAATGATGACCAGGCCGGAATTAACCACGATATAGCCACCTGGCGCCGCGAAGGCGTTGATGACCGGATCTTTTGCGATGGAAAAGACGAAGTGGTCCTTGGGTTTCTCGCTGCCGGCGACCAGGCGATAGCCGAGGTCGTTGATGTAGTCGTCCAGCATCGGGTCTTCCACCATCATGTCCAGCGCCCGCATCTGCCGCAGCATGGAGGCGCCGTAATCCTGGGCCTCCTGCGGTGAAATCAGGGCGTTGGCCGAACTGCCCAGGTCGGGCAGGCGCACATCCTTGTCCTGGGCGCTCGCGCTGAGCGTCAGGCCGGCGCAGAGCAGCGCGGCAAGCAGGCGGGAGCACGAAAGCCCGCCCATCGCTCGCGCGCCACCACGCATCTTCTTGCGTTTTTCGAGCCCGGGGACCGGATGGTCCAGGCGGGGACTGTGAGGGGTGGCTGAAGAGGCGTTGGGCATACGTGGTGACATGCGCATAGGTCAGCGACAATACCACTTGTGACCGTCACTTATAGCGTCGGTTCAGTGATCCCGCGGCTTGTTTCCGGGGTGGGCTATCCCCATTTTGAAGCGGCCGTATTTTTTCGGTTCCGGAGTTTCCCGTGTCCAAGATCGAGATCTATTCAACTGCTGTTTGCCCTTACTGCGTGTCCGCCAAGAACCTGCTCAAGTCCAAGGGGCTGGAGTGGAGCGAAGTGCGCATCGACATCGACCCGGGCCAGCGGGACTTGATGCTGGCGCGTAGCGGTGGCCGTCGTACGGTGCCGCAGATTTTCATCAACGACCAGTACGTGGGCGGTTTTGACGATCTGGTCGCCGCCGACCGCAACGGAAAACTTGCCGAGCTGCTGGAGACCAGCGCATGAGCAAGCCCATCGACGAGCAGGGCAGCAAGGATCGGGTTGCCGAGTTCACGGCGTTTCGTCATCGCATGAACGAACGCATCCTGTCGGAGGACAACCAGGTAGTGCGGCGTTTCTTTGCGCTGGATACGCAGACCTACAAGGCCGGCGCACTGGACGTGAAGACGAAGGAATTGCTGGGTCTGGTGGCGTCCATGGTGCTGCGTTGCGACGACTGCATCAGCTATCACGTTGCCCAATGCAAGGAAGTCGGCGTCACGCGCGAGGAGTTCTTCGAGACGTTCAGCGTAGGCCTGGTGGTGGGCGGCTCCATTGTCATTCCGCACCTGCGGCGCGCGGTGGATTTCCTCGACCAGCTTGAGTCGGGTGAGGCGGCGGAGCCCGCGGCCGACTGTGCCAGCCATGCGTGAGTGAAAGTCCGGGTGGCGACCCTCTCCTTGTCGCCACCTTGACGCATACGAGTTTATGCAATGCAGCGTGCGAGGATTTGCAACGGCGGTGACGTGCTTTTTACTGGCCGTGACGCAGGCCATGGGCGATAATTGACAGGATTTATCACCCTGCAAGCCCCCCGCTGCAGGGATGCTCGATTCTTATTTCAAGGAGTGTCCCCATGAGCAAGACCATTGCCGTGATTCCGGGCGACGGCATCGGCCCCGAAATCATGAACGCTACGCTGCGCGTGCTCGACGCACTGGACTGCGGTCTGTCCTACGAGTTCGTCGAGGCCGGCATGGTCGCGCTGGAGAAGCATGGCGACCTCCTGCCGCAGTCGACGCTGGATTCCATTGCCAAGCACAAGGTGGCACTGAAGGGCCCGCTGACCACGCCGGTGGGTGGTGGTTTCACCTCCATCAACGTCACCCTGCGTCGTCATTTCGACCTTTACGCCAATGTGCGTCCGGCGATCAGCTTCCCGGGCACCAAGGCGCGCTTCGAGAACATCGACATCATCACGGTGCGCGAGAACACCGAAGGCGCGTACCTGTCCGAAGGCCAGACGCTATCCGAGGATGGCGAGACCGCAATTTCGATGGTGCGCAATACCCGCAAGGGCAGTAGCCGCATCGTGCGTTATGCCTTTGAGCTGGCCGTGAAGAAGGGCCGCAAGAAGGTGACGGCAGTGCACAAGGCCAACATCATCAAGACGGCGTCGGGCCTGTTCCTCAACGTGGCTCGTGAGATCGCCAAGGAATACCCGCAGATCGAGTTCAACGAGATGATCGTGGATAACGCCTGCATGCAGCTGGTGATGAAGCCCGAGCAGTTCGACGTCATCGTGACCACCAACCTGTTCGGCGACATCCTGTCGGATCTGTGTGCCGGTCTGGTCGGTGGCCTGGGCCTTGCCCCGGGTGACAACATTGGTGCCGAGGCTGCCATTTTCGAGGCCGTGCACGGTTCCGCTCCGGACATCGCAGGCAAGGGCATTGCCAACCCGTGTGCGCTGTTGCTGGCAGCGGCCGACATGCTCGATCACCTGGGCATGGTGGACAAGGGCAACAAGATGCGCGATGCGATTCGCGACACCATGACGCATGACCGCGACAGCGTGACGCCGGATCTCGGCGGCAAGGGCAGCACGTCAAGCTTTGGCGATGCCATCGTCAAGCGCGTGCGCGCTGCCTGAGTTTTAGTTTCTCGCTTCAGAAAGCCCCTCTTCGTGAGGGGCTTTTTTTTGCGAAATTTCCGCCAACGCAATCGTAGAAAATCACACTTTGCGGCTTTTCGCGTGTTTTTTTCGCAGCTCATTACGTAGCGACAATCGTAAAATTGTCAGCTCAATTTTCGCTGCTTTACATGAGATGCAAGCCTCTTCTGATCTGTATGCGACGCTGTTGAACTGGACGACTCTGCAAGCCGTTCACCCCGCACTATTGGCGTTGCATTTCTCCTGGTTGGTGAGTCAGGCACCGGATATCGCTGAATACTTTCTGCTGACGGTCGTCCAGGTGGCGGTGATCATCATCGTGCTGCGACCGTTGGAGAATGTATGGCCGGTGGAACACTGGGGGCAGCGCACCAGTACGTTCATCGATTTTCGATATACGTTGCTGAAGCTGTTCCTGATCCTGCCGCTATTCACGTATCTGGTGCTGTTTCCGCTGAACCAGTGGATGGGGGGCGACAGTGATGGCGACGGTGCGGGTCTGCTCAGCCTTCAGGCGGGCGTGCCGTGGCTGGCCCATCATCCGCTTGTGCTGTTCGTCGTGTATTACGCGATCTACGACTTCGTCTACTACCTGGTGCATCGCCTGCAGCACGCTATTCCCTGGTGGTGGGCGCTGCACAGTCTGCATCACAGCCAGCGACAGCTCAGCTGTTGGTCGAACGACCGGGATAATTATCTGGACGATATGCTGGAGGCTTTGATCGTCGCTGGTGTGGCTGCGCTTATCGGTGTCTCGCCTGCTGAATATGCCTTGTTGGTATTGCTGGGCGAGTTGTTGCAGAACCTGGGGCACACCAATATCCGCCTGCACTTCGGGCCGGTGCTGGGCAAGATCCTGGTGGATCCGCGTTATCACCGGCTGCACCATATGCGAGTGGATCCTGAGCGCCCCACGCTGCACGACTGCAACTATGCCTTCGTGTTCCCGATCTGGGACATCTTGTTTGGCACGGCGCTGTTCGGTGAGGCGGCGCGGCCCACCGGCGTATGCGATCCCATGGTGGATGCGGACAACCAACGGGGGATCGTCGGCCAGCAGCTCGGCTCCCTGCGTCGCTTCTGGGGCGCCTTCACCTGTCGTGCGGGTTGGATACCGGGCGACGTGGCGTTCGATGAGCGCTATCGCCCAATATCCACACAGCACATTGATCTGCACGAGATGAACATGCTTCATCGCGAAATGCCCGCAACCGCTGCGACGGTGCCTCAGGTTGCGACTGAGGCGAGGGCGCTATGGCGTCGGCCGGGGCGCCGGGCAAGTGGCAAGCCGGCCTCTGAAAAGGCGTGGCGGGTACTGGGGAATCGAGTGCTGGCGCGCCCGGGGCAGCGGTCGTCCGCAAGGCGCTTCAGGGGCGCGATAGCGTCACCGTCTAAGTATTCAGCGGAAGAACGGCCAAGGCGCCAGGAAGATCAACCAGATCAGCACTAGCATGCCCAGATACTTGGTCGCGCGAAACAGCTTGGGGTGCTTGCGCTTGAATGCGCGGTTACGCTCTCGGCTGCGCTGGTTGAGAGCGAATACGCGGTTGACGAAACCAGTCTTCTCTTCGGGTGACTCGGTGTTGGGCGAGGCGGTGATCTTGCCCATGAAGGCGCCCACGCGATGATTGATCGCATTCATCCAGCGCGTGCGAAGCGGACGTTCCACATCGGCAAACAGGATCACGCGAGTCTGGTCCGTGCGGTTTTCTGCCCAATGCACGTAAGTCTCATCGAACACCACGTCCTTGCCGTCGCCCCAGCTGTGCATTTCACCGTCGACGAAGATGCGGCAGTCTTCCGAATTAGGTGTGATCAGGCCCAGGTGATAGCGCAATGAGCCGGCAAACGGGTCGCGATGCGGATTGAGCTTGCTGCCCGGCGGAAGCAGGGCGAACATCGCCGCCTTCACGCTCGGAATCGAATTGAGCAGGGCGACCGTCTTCGGGCACAGGGTTTCGGCGGAGGCCAGCGGTTCGCCGTACCACTTGAGATAGAAGCGCTTCCAGCCCTGCTTGAAAAAACTGTTGAAGCTGGCGTCGTTGTTCTTTTCGGCGGCGCGGATGTAGCCCTCGTCGAACAGATGCATGGCCTCTTCGCGAATGGTCTGCCAGTTGGCCTGCAGCAGATCGAGCTGAGGAAAACCGCGGCGGTCGAGGATCGGTCGCGCCGGTACGGCTGAAAACGCGTACATCAGCAGGTTGTACGGCGCGAACACCGCCGAGTGATCCACCAGCTGGCGGTCGAAGCGCAGCCGGCTGCGGCCGCGCAGGTGCACCAGCAGGACACACAGTACAAACAGCGACAACAGGAGCAGCAGAACTAGGCGTGGGGCAAGAATCATGTCGGGGCATCGGTAAGGAAGCACGGCCATTCTACGCCGGGGTGCGACCGCCCATCATCCCATCATGATCAAAGCTTGGCCTGTTGTTCCCGGGTCAGCTCGACATGCCGCTGGGGGCTGAGCGGTGAATAGTTGGGTTGTGGGGCTCGGCCTTTGTGGCGAAGGGCCGCGATCATATTCGCCGTGGGATAGCGGCCTTCCGCAATGGCTTCGGCGTCGATGGCCTGCACCCGGTCGATCACGGCACGATCCTGTTCGACCTCGGGCGAGAAATTGAAGCCGATACGGCGCTCGATGAACGGCATGATCGCTCCACCGAACGTGAAAAACAGTTCAAAGTCGAACTCCCCCAGCAGACAAGGCACCACGTCCTGGGCCCGCACTCCTTCGTTCGAGTAGGCGGCGTGGTCGATGGGTCGATAGCGGTCCAGGCGGTTGTCGAAGTGCCGATCAAACTGTTGCTCGGGCGTCAGCGTGGGCCAGACATCCTGTATTTCCGTCTCGACGTCCGGCCACAGCTGGTGGCCATTGCGGCCAATGATGTCGGAGCTAAGCAAAATGCCATCGTCGGCAAGCGAGGCGCGAAGTGATCGGCAGAACGTCTCCAATTCCGTCACGTGATGAAAGAACTGGTTAACGATGATGATGTCTTGTGCGTGATACTCGAAAGGGACGTTACAGTCGAACGTCTCGAAACGGATCGATTGGCCAAGTCCACGCGCACGCGCTGATTCATTGGCGCTGCGCATCAGTGCCGGATTGAAGTCCACACAAGTCATCTCGACTTGCACGGACGCGTCACGCAACTGCTCGGCGAGGTCGATCTCCATGCTCGCCGCTCCCGTGCCGAGGCTCAGCACGCGCACGGGATGCGCGCCGGATCGTGCCGCCTTGAGGATTTGCCCAAAATAGAAGGCCTCGGGCGAATTAATGCCCAGTCGAGCGGCCACGGGCCCGAGATATCGCGCTGACCAGTAGTGGAAGATGGCCGGTAGCGTGTCGCCCTGGTATTGGGGGGTCAAGGTAAAGGCCACCCGTTCGGCAAGTGCCTTGAGACGGCGTGCGGCAGGTGCAGGAAGCGTCCGCGATGCCCACGAGATGACACGCTTGCCAATGATGCGGTGGCGATAAATAAAGGCCCGGAGTGTCACTCTGAAATACTTCCTCGAAGGGTGCAGCGTGATGCGCCGGTCGTCAGTGTTTCAGAACATGAGCGTTGCCGCCACCGGGCCGGTAGCTGCGCTCCAGCGCTCGGTGGACATAAGCCACGGCGCGGCGCACGGCGGAGCGTGGACCATGTCCCTTGGCGAGTTCAGCGGCAATCGCGGAAGCCAGCGTACAGCCGGTACCATGGCCTTCGATGGGCATGCGCGGATGGCGAAGCTCCATCACGCCGCGGTCGTCGTAGTAGCGGTCCACCACGTCGCGCTCGTCGGAATGACCACCCTTCAGCAGGACGGTGCGGGCTCCGAGGCCTAACAGGGCTTCGCCAGCGTAGTCGTAGTCCTGGGGCGTACGTAGCTTGCGGCCAAGCAAGGCCTCGGCTTCGGGCAGGTTGGGGGTAAGAACGTCGGCAAGCGGAATGAGCTCTTCGACCATGGCTTGCACGGCGTCCGCATCCAGCAGGCGTGCGCCGCTGGTCGCGATCATCACCGGATCGACCACCAGCCATGCCGGTTTGCGCACCGTCATTTCTTTAGCCACGAGGCGAGTGACCGCGGCACTGCCCAGCATGCCCGTTTTCACGGCGCCGATCGGAAAATCCTCGAACACAACGGCGATCTGGCTGCGGATATGTTTGAGCGGCACGGTATGTACCGCCGTAACGCCACGCGTGTTCTGCGAGGTGATCGCCGCGATGACCGACAGCCCGTGCACGCCGCGAGCGTGGAAGGTTTTCAGATCGGCCTGGATGCCCGCACCACCGCCGGAGTCGGATCCGGCGATGGTGAGGGCGATGGGTGGTGCGCTACGTGGCATCGGCAGAGCTTATAACGCCTCCGACGCGAAGTCCGCCAGACGCGAGCGCTCGCCGCGGCGCAACGTGATATGCGCCGAGTGATCCCAGTGCTTGAAGCGGTCCACCGCGTAGGTGAGGCCGGAGGTGGTTTCGGTCAGGTAGGGCGTGTCGATCTGCTCCACGTTGCCCAGACAGATGATCTTGGTGCCGGGGCCGGCGCGCGTGATCAGCGTTTTCATCTGCTTGGGCGTGAGGTTCTGCGCCTCGTCGATGATCAGATAGCGGCTCAGAAAGGTGCGCCCGCGCATGAAGTTCATCGAGCGGATCTTGATGCGCGAGGCAAGCAGGTCGTTGGTGGCCTGACGTCCCCAGCTGCCACCCTCCTGGGGGTTGGTGAGCACTTCCAGATTGTCGGTGAGGGCGCCCATCCACGGCGTCATCTTTTCTTCCTCGGTGCCGGGCAGGAAGCCGATGTCCTCGCCTACGGAAACCGTGGCGCGCGTCATGATGATTTCTCGGTAGCGCTGCTGGTCCATCACTTGCGCCAGGCCCGCAGCGAGCGCCAGCAGGGTCTTGCCGGTGCCGGCCGTGCCGAGCAGGGTGACGAAATCCACATCCGGATCCATCAGCACATTCAGTGCAAAATTCTGTTCGCGATTGCGCGCGGCGATGCCCCAAACGCTGTGATTGGCATGGCTATGGTCATCGAGCAGCACCAGGGTCGCCTTGGCATCGTCGACATGCAGAACGCGCATTTCCACACTGTTTTCGCCGGGCAGGAACAGGCACTGGTTCGGATACCAATCCTCTTCCTTGCGCCGATCCAGCTTGTAGTAAGTGCGCCCGCGTTCGTTCCACGACTGCACTTCCGGGTGGCGATCCCAGAAATCCTCGGTGAGTTCAGTTGAG
Organism: Dyella humicola; assembly: GCF_026283945.1. Classification (NCBI taxonomy): domain Bacteria; kingdom Pseudomonadati; phylum Pseudomonadota; class Gammaproteobacteria; order Lysobacterales; family Rhodanobacteraceae; genus Dyella; species Dyella humicola. The sequence goes on along the minus strand of NZ_JAPDPC010000001.1, from coordinate 2,980,354 downwards.
CCGGTAAAGAGCAGCGCGAAATCGTCCAGCGCGCGATCATTTTCGTAGTCTTCCGCGTGGATGCCGTAGATCTTGGCCTTGATGCGGAGATTGATGTCCTTGGTGACCAGTACCACGGCGCGATCGGGGTTCTGGTCGCGCAGCTCGATCACGGCCGACAGAATCTGGTTGTCCGCCTTGCCGTGGCCGTTGGTGGTGCGCTGTTGGAAATACAGGCGGCCCACCGCGGTGCCGCGCTTGAGATTGATGCCTTGCGGATTGGTCAGTTCCAGGCCGTTGCTGATGCCATGGCCATTGCCGCGTTCGATCAGTTCATTGAGAAAGCGGCTGACCTGGCGACCATTGCGGGAGACTTCCGAAGCTCCCTTTTTCTTTTCGTCCAGTTCCTCCAACACCGTCATGGGGATAAAGACGTCGTGCTCTTCGAAGCGGAACAGCGAGGTCGGATCGTGCAGCAACACATTGGTGTCGAGAGCGTAGATGCGCTTGCTTCCGGTCATACGGAAGGAACCTCTTCAGAGTGCGAGGTGAATGAACCGCGGCATGCGGTATACCGCGGGGAGCCGGCCTCGGCGGCCGGGGTGCCATAAACCACGCCAGCCGTCCATCCGGGAGGACGGTCGGTGGCGCGGCGGAAAGGGCGGGGGAAGGTCACTTGGCGGGGATGGCGTCGAGCACGGCTTGGGCGTGGCCCGGAACTTTCACGCTGCGCCATGCCTGCACCAGCTTGCCCTCGGGATCGATCAGGAACGTACTTCGTACGACACCCATGTGACGTTTTCCGTACAGCACCTTCTCGTGGATCACGTCGAAGGCCTGGCACCAGGTTTCGTCCGGGTCGGAAACGAGCGGAAACGGCAGCTCCTGCTTGGCGGCGAAGTTGGCGTGGGATTTCACTGAATCGCGCGAGACCCCGATGATTTCTGCGCGACGCTTCTGGAAGGCCGGATAGAGATCGCGGAAGTCCTTTGCCTCGTTGGTGCAGCCCGGGGTGCTGTCCTTTGGGTAGAAATACACCACCACCCACTGTCCTTTGAGGCTGTCGAGTTTCAGCTCGCCGCCGTCGCCGGTGGGGCCTTTGAGCTTGGGGACTTTTTTGCCGACTTCGGGCATGGGTTCTCCGGCGAAGCCGCGGATGGCTTCGACTGATCGTTGGCGAGAGGGAAGTGCAGGGCGGTGGAGGCTGTCGCACAGGCAGGGGCTGTGTGCCTTGCGATCGGTGTTGCTCGACCCGCCTGCTGCATGCGTGTGCTCCGGTGCTGCCTGGAGACAGAGACTAGCGCGTGCAGCGACGGATAACAGCCCTTGCAAGGCGACGCTTCGAGCGGCATTCTCAGCAATCCGGCGGCAGCCTTAAAAATACCGCCGTTGCGTGCATCCCGCGGGCCTCAGAACTTCACCGGGTCCATGATGGCGTCTAGATTCAGGCCATCGCAGAACTCAAGGAAATCATCGCGCAGCGCTGCGATATGAGTCTGTGCCGGAATGCCGATCGTGATCTGAGCCTGGAACATTTCCGCACCGGTCTGCATGGCCTGGTAACGCAGCGAGCTGAGCTGCTCGATGACGATGTCGCGGCGATCGAAAAAATCGATGATCTTCACCAGGATGCCCGGTCGGTCGGCCGAGATCACCTCGATCAGATAAGGCAGCAAGTGCGAGTGATGTTCCCGTGGTCCCGTGCGGTAGTGGACCAGCCGCAGGTCCTCTTCACGCGCCAACTTGGTCAGTGACGACTCCAGCTTGGCCACCGCGTCCCAGGCGCCCGTGGCAAGCAGGGTCAACGAGGTATCCGAGCCTAGGGTCGATACCCGTGCGTCAGCCAGGTTGCAGCCGGCCTCTGCAATACGCCGGGCCAGCGTCAACAAAGGGGTTCGTGGGGCTGGGGTCAGCGTCTGGATCAGCAGCTGATTGTCAGTGCCGGTTCGCGCGGAGGAACGATTCAAGGAAATCCACCTGTGGCAACCCCCGTACGCCGCGGGGTGGCGGTTGACTGGCCGAGCTTACTTGCCGCCACTGGAAGGCCGCAAGTAAGGCCGTGTCGCATGGCTTTGAGGGGCCGCCGTGAGCGGGCATGGCGTCCGTCCGTTGCACGGGGCTGCGCCATAGACCATCGACCGCCGTGGCTGACGCCAGCGCGGGGGGCGGACGGCACCGCCAGGCTCAGGGATTTGGCTCTAAGGCCCTGTATTGGCCGGAGAAGGATTTCCGGTAACATGCTGGGCTTGGTTTTCAGCCGGAGCGGGTTTTGGACATTCGCGGAAGCATCTGTGCGCTGGTCACGCCGTTCGCGGCGGACGGGGCACTCGATCTGGCGGCATTCGGGCGGCTGCTCGATTACCAGATCGAGGGCGGCACGGAAGGGGTGGTGGTCGCCGGGTCCACGGGCGAGGCACATATGCTTGAGCACGACGAATATGAGCGTCTGCTTGCCTTCACGGTCGAGCGCGTAGCGGGCCGTATGGTGGTGATCGCAGGTACTGGCGAGGCGGGCACGGCCAAGACGGTGACGCTGACCCGCCGAGCCAAGGCACTGGGCGCCGATGCTGCGCTGGTGGTGGCGCCTTACTATGTGCGACCGACCCAGGAAGGTCTGCGTCGGCACTATGTGGAAGTGGCGGAGCAGGGCGGCCTGCCGGTGCTGCTGTACAACGTACCCACCCGCACGGCCTGCGACTTGTTGCCGGAAACCGTGGCGGTATTGCGTGAGCATCCGTCGATCGTCGGGATCAAGGAAGCGGTCAGCACCGATGAGCGCATTCGTGCCTGTGCGGAACTTGCGCGGCCGGATTTCGTCTATCTGTCCGGTGACGACGGCACGGCCGCCAAGGCCATGTTGGCCGGGGCGGCTGGTACTATCTCGGTGGTAGCCAATCTGGTGCCTCGCGCGTTTCGTATGTTGTGCGACGCGGCCACGGCGGGCGACCGGCTTGAGGCCCAGCGCTGTGATGCAGTGCTGGCACCGCTGGTGGAGGCGCTCAATTGCGCGCCGAACCCGATTGCGGTGAAGGCTGGGTTGCCCTCGCTGGGGCTGGGTATGGCGTCGCCACGTCTGCCCTTGGTTGAACTGGAAGACGGTCCTGACCGCGCGCGACTACGCGAAGCGCTGGCGGGTCTGGCATCCTTGGCGAATGCGGCCTGACGTTTTGGCCAACTGATACTCCTACGGAATTTGCTTACATGAAGAAAACCCCGCTTGTCGTGGCCTTGCCGGTTTTGGCCGTTTCCGCCTTGCTGCTCTCCGGCTGTGGCATGTTCCGTTCGCACAAGGCCTGGGAAGCGGCCAAGCAGGAGTCGCCGCTGGAAATCCCGCCGGGCCTGGATACGCCGTCCACGAGTGCCGCGTTGGTCATTCCTGAGCCGGGCGCCAACAACCCGACCTCCAATGGCGCGACTGCCCGAATTGGCAAGAGCGGCGGCACGATCGCCGACGGCTTCGTGCTGAACGACAATGTCGATAGCACCTACGGTCGCGTGGGCCAGGCGCTGGAGAAGGGCGACATCGGCGAAGTGGTTGCTCACGACGATGCGGCGCATACCTACACCTTGAGCGTGGTGGCCTCGGATGAGCCGACGGCCAAGAAGGGTTTCTTCAGCAGCATGTTCAATGGCAAGTCGAAGCAGACGGCCGACGCGCCGGGCGCTGCCCCGCATCAGGTGCAGCTGACCATCGGCGGCAGCGGCGAAAAGGCTAGCGAGGTCCGTGCCCAGGGCGACGCTGCGGCGGTGGCCAAGGTGATCGATACGCTCAAGTCGCGCCTTGGCGGCACCTGAGTAGCGCACGCGCAGCAAAGAAAACGCCGCCCTTGGGCGGCGTTTTTTCTATCTGGCTAGCGGTTTTTGCGCAGCTGCCCAGAACCGGGGCGGGACTTTCAGCGCTCGAGCAGGTCGAGTTTGCCGGGTTTGTTTTCCCAGTCCTTGGCGTCCGCCAGGCCATCCTTGCGCTCGGTGATCACCGGCCAGCTCTTGGCCAGATCCGCGTTCAGCGCCACGAAGGATTCCTGCCCGGCAGGCACGTCGTCCTCGGGGTAAATGGCATTGATCGGGCATTCCGGCTCACATAGGGTGCAGTCGATGCACTCGTCCGGATTGATCACGAGGAAGTTGGGACCCTCGTGGAATGCGTCGACAGGGCAAACCTCGACGCAATCGGTGTATTTGCACTTGATGCAGTTATCGGTGACGACAAAGGTCATGCTGTCGCGCGCCTGTTCTGGAAGCCGGGGCCCGTGCCAGGCCGGAAGTGGCGCTCCCTACGAGGTTCGAACTCGTGTTCCCGCCTTGAGAGGGCGGTGTCCTAGGCCACTAGACGAAGGGAGCGAAATGCACCGGAGCGCGCTAGTATATCGGAATTGTTTCGCCCGGCAATGCCCGAGGACGACTTTTGTCCCGCCGTGAGGAACGATTCCACCTGGTCCATGCAGCCATGGTGGACATGGAGGCGGCGCCTGGCGCCGCGACTGATCGCTTTGAATGGCGCCACGCGCCGCAAGGATCCACACCGCTTGAATCACGACGCAAGGACCAACGCCACGGCTGCATTGCGCATCATTCCGCGCGAGCAACACGTGATTTCGCGCAAGAACATCAGCAAGGCAGCATTGCGCGTTCTGTATCGCCTCAATGAAGCCGGCTATCAGGCCTATCTGGTTGGCGGTGCCGTGCGCGATCTCCTGCTTGGTGGGCACCCCAAGGATTTCGACGTCGCCACCAACGCCACGCCGGAAGAAGTGAAGAAGCTATTCCGGAACTCGCGCCTGATCGGGCGTCGTTTCCGCCTCGCCCATGTGGTGTACGGGCCCGAGATCATCGAGGTGGCCACATTCCGCGGCACCGGCGAAGAGGACGCCAGCGAAGGCGATCGCCACATCGTCGATGGCCGCATCGTGCGCGACAACGTGTGGGGCAGCATCGAGGAGGATGCGATACGTCGCGACTTCCGCGTCAATGCGCTTTATTACGACATCAGCGATTTCTCGGTGCGCGATTACGTCGGCGGCATGCCGGACGTGGAGAATCGCGTGCTGCATCTGATCGGTGACCCATCCACCCGCTACCGCGAAGATCCGGTGCGCATGCTGCGTGCCGTTCGTCTCGCCGCCAAGCTCAATTTCCGCATTGATGCCGCCGCATCGGCGCCGTTCGTCGAGCTGGGCCCGCTCTTGGCCGATGCTGCGCCAGCGCGCCTGTTCGACGAGTCGCTCAAGCTGTTCCTGGCCGGGCACGGGCTCAAGAGCTTCCACATGTTGGAGCAGACCGGGCTGTTGAAGTTCATGTTTCCGGCGACGGCGCGTGCGCTCAAGCGGGGCGACAAGGCGTTGCGCGCCTTGGTCGAGCAGGGGCTCGCCAATACTGACGCGCGTCTTGCCGAAGGCAAATCGGTTACCCCGGCTTTCCTGTTCGCTGTGCTGTTGTGGGGTGAAGTGCGCGATCTCGCGCACACCTGGATCACCAATGGCATGGAAAGCACGGCAGCGTGGGATCGTGCGGCAGCACAGGTTGTGGCAGAGCAATGCCAGCGGGTGGCGATACCTCGCCGTTTCACCCTCACCATGGAAGAAATCTGGGCGCTGCAGCCGCGTTTTGAACAGGTCCAGCGCAAGCGTGTTTTCCGCCTGATGACGCATCCGCGCTTTCGCGCAGCCTTCGATTTCCTGTTGTTGCGCGCGGCGGAGTCGCCTGCGATCAACGAGCTGGGACAGTGGTGGGCGCATGCGCAGCAATTGCCCCATGAGACGCTTGCCGCCGCGTTGGCGGGCGTACCGCAGGGCAACGCAAGTGAACCCGCTGCCGCCGCCGCGAAGCCGCGTAAGCGCCGACGCCGCAAGCCCGCGGGTAAGTCGGGTCATAAATCGGATTCGGTGTGACCGAAGCTTTTATCGCGCTGGGCAGCAATCTGGGTGATGCGCGTGCACAGGTGCTGTCCGCCTTTGACGCGCTGGCGAGCTTGCCCGGCACGCAGCTGATCGCGCGCTCGCAGCTCTACCGCACGCCGCCGTGGGGTGTGCTGGATCAGCCGTCGTTCGTCAATGCCGTGGCGCTGGTCGAGACGACGCTGGCGCCGCATGAGCTGCTGAACGCACTGCTGGCGATTGAGCGAGCCGCGGGGCGGGTGCGCGACGGTGAGCGTTGGGGCCCGCGTACGCTTGATCTGGACGTGTTGCATATGGACGCCATGGTCATGTCGGACGAGCGCCTCAGCCTGCCGCACCCGCGCATCCACGAGCGCGCGTTTGTGCTGCTGCCCCTGCATGATCTTGCACCGGACCTTGTTTTGCCCGGGCAAGGGCGGGTGATGGATCTGCTCGCTGCTCTGGACGTCGCCGGATGTGAGCGACTGCCTTGAGCCTTTCACGTCGAGCGCGGGATAATCGGCGTCCATTTCCGCTCTGAGGAACTGTTGTGTACGCGCAAAAAGCGAACGCACCCACGCGCAAGCCGGTCACCGTGCCGTCGTTGCGTGCGATGAAGGCGGAAGGTCGTCGCATCGTCATGCTCACTGCGTATGACGCCACGTTTGCGACTCAGCTGGAACTGGCTGGCATCGATATCGCCCTGGTCGGCGATTCGCTGGGCATGGTGATCCAGGGGCATTCGAGCACCTTGCCGGTGACGCTCGATCACATGGTCTATCACACCAGTATCGTGGCGCGTGGCCTTGCCTCGACCCTGCTGGTGGCGGACATGCCGTTCATGGCCGATCGCGATGTGGCTCATGCACTTGAGGCCGCCGCCCAACTGGTGAGCGAGGGCGGCGCGGCCATGGTCAAGATCGAGGGCGCCTCGCCACATATCCTCGAGGCCATCGAGGCCCTGGTGGAACGAGCGATTCCGGTGTGCGCGCATCTGGGTCTGACGCCGCAATCGGTGCACAAGTTTGGTGGCTTCCGCATCCAGGGGCGCGAGCAGGAGGCGGCCGACCACATGGTGGCGCAGGCGCAGGCGGTGGAGGCCGCAGGTGCAGCCCTGCTGGTGCTCGAAGGTATCCCGACGGCCTTGGGCGAGCGCATTACCCGCGCCGTGTCCATCCCCACCATCGGCATCGGTGCCGGCCCGCACTGCGACGGCCAGGTGCTGGTGCTGCAGGACATGCTGGGCATCACGCCGGGCAAGCGTCCGAAGTTCAGCAAGGATTTCCTCGCAGGACGCGATTCGGTGGCCAAGGCCATCGCCGCCTACGCCGAGGATGTGCGCAGCGGCGCCTTCCCGGCCCCTGAACACTGCTTCGAATGAAGCCAGAGCACCCCTAGAGCAGAGCAACCATGCAGACTGTGCAAGACGCCGCGGCACTGCGCGCCATGATCCGCGGCTGGCGCGGGCAGGGCCTGACGGTGGGTTTCGTGCCCACCATGGGCAACCTGCACGCCGGCCACCACTCCTTGATCAAGCTGGCCCGCGCCCGCGCCGATCGGGTGGTCGCCAGCGTGTTCGTCAATCCCACCCAGTTCGGCCCGAATGAGGACTTCGAGCGTTATCCGCGCACGCTCGTGCAGGACCAGGGCGGACTGGCCGAGCATGAGTGCGACCTGCTGTTCGCGCCGGAAGTGGCCACCCTGTACCCGTTCGGTGCGCAGAACAGCGTAAGTATTCACGTGCCCCAGCTCACCGAGACGCTGGAGGGAGCGCATCGCCCCGGGCACTTCGATGGGGTGGCGACGGTAGTCTGCAAGCTGTTCAACCTGGTCCAACCCGATCTTGCCGTGTTTGGCCAGAAGGACTTCCAGCAGCTCAAGGTGATCGAGCGCATGGTGCGCGACATGTCGCTACCGGTGAAGATCATGGGGGCGCCGACGCTGCGCGCCGACGACGGCCTGGCGCTCAGTTCCCGCAACCAGTACCTGTCGACCGCGGAGCGCACGCTGGCGCCGCAGGTCTATGCCACGTTGCAGCAGATGCGCGACCTGATCGCCAAGGGCCACGCCCGTACGGTGGTGGAGCAGGCGGCGGCGTCCAAGCTGGCGCGGGCCGGCTTCGATCCGGACTATGCGGCCATCCGCCGCATCGAGGACCTGGCCGAACCCGCCGATGGCGAGCGTGTGGGCCTGGTCGCCCTGATCGCGGCCCGGCTGGGCCAGACCCGCCTGATCGACAACTTGCCGTTCGACTGAGCGTCCCCATATAGCCCTCGAAAGCCAGGGTAGCCCGCGCGCAATGTTGCGATGCGGCGTTGCCCGGCTGGATAATATCCCGCTACGCGGGCTGTACCTGCCGGAAACGAAGTCATGAATCTGAATTTGCTCAAGGCCAAGATCCACCGTGCGACGGTGACTCACGCCGAGCTCCATTACGAAGGCTCCATCGCTATCGACGGCCTGCTGCTCGATGCCTCCGGCATCCGCGAGTACGAGCAGATCCATGCGTGGAATATCAACAACGGCAAGCGCTTCGTCACTTACGCGCTGCGTGCCGAAGAGGGTTCCGGCATCATTTCGGTCAACGGCAGTGCGGCCCACCGCGCCCAGCCGGGCGACCTGATCATCATTGCCGCGTTCGCGCAGATGTCCGAGGCCGAAGTCGAGCAGTTCCAGCCGACCCTGGTCTACGTGGATGCCGACAACCGCATTTCGCATACCAACCGCTCGATTCCGAAGCAGATGGTCGCGGCCTGAATAGCCGCGCCCTGGCTGATGGGCTGGGTGTGACCGCGGTGCAACATTCAGGCTGGCATCCGGGGCTGGGAGCTGCGTAAGATCGGGGTTCCCTCCCGTCATGCATGAGAGCCCATGTCGTCCGAGCACCGTTCGTCCTTTCTGGCAGAGCACGTCGACCGTCTTGCACGCACCCATTTGCGTGAATTGCTGAAGGACTCCAAGCGCGGTAAGCGCTTGCGGCATCGGGCCGGGCCCATCCTGCTGGATTTGAGCCGCCAGAAGTTGGACGACGCGGCGTTGGAAGCGCTTGGCGCACATGCCGAGGCCAGCGGTTGGCAGGCGGCTCGCGACGCCATGTTCGCGGGCGCGCCGATCAATACCTCCGAACAGCGTGCCGTGCTGCATACGGCGCTGCGCGCGAGTGGCTCCACGCTGTCGTCACCAGCACCGCGCGATGCGCTCGAAGAGATCGAGCGGACGCTGCAGCGTATCGGCGCCCTGGTGCAGGCGGTTGGGCAGGGGAATGCCTCCAGCTTCGGCCTCGCCCCCGGCATCACCGATGTCGTCAACATCGGCATTGGCGGCTCCGACCTGGGGCCGCGCCTGGCCGTACGTGCGCTGGCGCCGTTCCACGTGCCGGGCTTGCGCAGCCACTTCCTGACCAATGTCGATGGTCAGTCGGCCTATGAGCTGATGCACGCGCTCGATCCCAGGCGCACCCTGGTCATCGTGGTTTCCAAGACCTTCACGACGCAGGAAACCCTGCTCAATGGCGGCGTGCTGCGTGACTGGATCAGTCGCGCCTATGACGGCGACGCCAACGCCGTATCGCGTCATTTCCTCGCCGTGAGCGCAAACGTTGCCGCCGCGGAAAGCTGGGGCGTGCCGGCGGCGCAGGTCTATCCGATGTGGGACTTCGTCGGCGGGCGCTTTTCACTGTGGTCGGCCGTCGGCTTGTCGTTGGCACTGGCCATCGGCATGTACAACTTTCGTGCCTTGCTGGCCGGTGCGGCTCAGGTGGATGACCACTTCCGCAGTGCGCCCTGGCATGAAAACCTGCCCGTGTTGTTGAGCCTGGTGGAGCTATGGAATCGCAACTCCCAGGGCCGCGGCAGTCGTGCCGTGGTGCCCTATGCGGATCTGCTTACCGATCTCACCTCCTACCTTCAGCAGCTTGAGATGGAGAGCCTGGGCAAGCAGGTCACGCCGCAGGGCCAGCCGGCAGCGCAATCTACCTCGCCCGTCGTGTGGGGCAGCGTAGGCACCAATGCGCAGCACGCTTATTTCCAGGCTTTGCACCAAGGCACGGATGTCGTGCCGCTGGAATTCATCGGCGTGGTGAAGCCGGCGCACGATTTGCAGGCCAATCACGACGCGCTGCTGTCGAACCTGCTGGCGCAGGCCGCGGCTTTGGCGCTGGGCAAGACCTTCGATGAGGCACTGGCGGAAGCCAAGGACGGTGATGCGTCGGCTCGCCGTGTACTCGCGGCACAGCGCACCTTCCCGGGCGATCGCCCCAGCACGGTGATCATGCTCGATGCGCTGACGCCTGAAAGCCTGGGTGCCTTGATCGCGCTGTACGAACACAAGGTGTTCATGCTCGGTCACCTGTGGGGCATCAATGCCTTTGACCAATGGGGCGTCGAGTTGGGCAAGTCGATTGCACGGCAAATTTTGCCGGCGCTGGATGGCAGCCTGGACGATACGGAATCATTCGATTCCGCCACGCGCGCGTTGATCGAGGCGATCCACGAACGTCGCACGAAACAGCACGAACGCAACTGAGGCTCTTACGCCTGCGCTGCATGCCGCGCCAACGCCCAGGCGACGTGCTCGCGCACGATCGGTGAAGCGTGTTCGGCGCGGGATAGCAGCGCGTGTCGCACGACGTCCGTGTGCGGCGCGTTGCCGAGCGCGACCGCGATATTTCGCAGCCAGCCCTCGTAACCGGTGCGGCGTATCGCCATGCCTTCGGTGCGTTGCAGGAATTCCTGTTCGCTCCAGCCGAATAGCTCAACGAGTTTGGCGCCATCGAGTTGGTGGCGTGGCGCGAAATCGGGCTCGGTCGCGTCCTGCGCAAACTTGTTCCACGGGCAGATCAGCTGACAGTCGTCGCAACCAAAGATACGGTTGCCCATGGGCGCGCGCAGTTCCTCGGGGATGCTGCCGCGCAGCTCGATGGTGAGATACGAAATGCAGCGGCGCGCATCGAGCTTGTAAGGCCCGACGATGGCTTGGGTCGGACAGATGTCGATGCAGCGACGACAGCTGCCACAGTGCGCGCTGGCGGGTTCGTCGATCGGCAAAGGCAGGTTGGTATACAGCTCGCCCAGGAAGAAATACGAACCGGCCTGACGATTGATGAGCACCGTGTGCTTGCCGATCCAGCCGAGTCCGGCATTGCGCGCCAGCGCTTTTTCCAGCACCGGGGCGGAGTCGACGAAGGCGCGATAACCGAAATCGCCGATGACCTCATGAATGCGCTCGGCAAGTTTCTGGAGCCGGTTGCGCATCAGCTTGTGGTAGTCGCGTCCCAGCGCATAGCGCGCCACGTAAGCGGCCTCGGGTTCGTCCAGCACGTTCCACGCGTTGCGTGTCCCTGGCGGTATGTAATCCATGCGCACCGAAACCACGCGAACGGTGCCTGGCTCCAGTTCGTGCGGGCGACTGCGCTTGTCGCCGTGACGGGCCATGTACTCCATGTCGCCATGGTGACCGGCATCCAGCCAACGCTTGAGATGGAGCTCGTCTTCGCCCAAATCCGTCCCGGCGATGCCGGCATCGGCAAAGCCCAACTCACGCGCCCAGCGCTTGATATCGCGGGCGAGCGCAGCGTAGTCGGGCGTGTGCAGGGGAGTCGCGGCCATGTGCCTATTGTAGGTGCTGCAGGCCCAGGTCCTGCGGCGGGCATGCCTATAATTCACCGATGACTGCCAACGACCACCGCCACGAGCTTTATACCGTCGACCAGGTGCGTGCGCTCGATCGCCGCGCCATCGAGTCACTGGGCATCCCAGGCTACGAACTCATGCAGCGCGCCGCCGCGGCCGCGCTGGTTTGTCTTCGGCAGCACTGGCCGCGTGCGCGGCGCATCGCGGTGTATTGCGGCCCCGGCAACAACGGTGGGGATGGCTACCTGCTGGCCGCACTGGCGCTTGAGGCTGGCTTGCATGCCGACGTGATCGCGTTGGGCGAGAGCCAGGGCGACGACGCGGTGCGTGCGCGCCGCGAGTTCGAACAGGGCGGTGGCACGGTGCATCTGTGGCAGGGGAGTGGTGAGTTGCCCTTGGCGGATGTGCAGATCGATGGCTTGTTCGGCACCGGGCTGCGGCGCGCGTTGGCACCCGACGTTGCGCAGCTGGTGCGCCAGATTCAGGCCCGTGGCGCGCCCATTCTCGCGCTCGATGTGCCGTCGGGCGTGAATGCCGATACGGGTGAGGTGCCGGGTGAGTCCGTGCAAGCTGATGTCACCGTCACGTTCATTGCCGCCAAGCGCGGCCTCTACACGGGGCAGGCGCCGGGTTATGTGGGGCACGTGCAGTTGGACCGCTTGGGCTTACCCGAGGCGCTGTGGCAGGGACGCCACGCGGATGCCGAGCTGCTGCGGGTGCAGGCCCTGCCACCGCGCCCTCGTCAGGCCCACAAGGGCAACAACGGCCATGTGCTCGCTATTGGTGGCGAGCACGGCACGGCGGGGGCGATTCGCCTGTGCAGCGAGGCTGCCCTGCGTGGTGGCGCGGGCCTGGTCAGTGTGGCGACGCGCGGCGAGCATCTGGTGGCGCTCAATAGCGCTCGACCGGAAATGATGGCGCACGAGGTGAATGGGCCGCAGGCGCTGGCGCCGTTGCTGGAGCGCGCCACCGTGCTGGCGGTAGGGCCCGGATTGGGGCAGGGCGCCTGGGGCCACGCGCTCTGGTTGACCGCACTGGAATCCGGGCTGCCCCTGGTGCTCGATGCCGACGGCCTGAACCTGCTGGCGCGTGAGCCACGGCAGCTGGCGGGACGCGCGGTGCTGACGCCGCACCCGGGTGAGGCGGCGCGCTTGCTGGGCTGCGATACCGCGACGATCGGCGCGGACCGTTTCGCGGCCGCGCGCGAACTGGCACATCGTTTCGGCGCGATCGTGGTCTTGAAAGGCGCTGGCAGCCTCGTGGCAGCACCCGAGGGGCGAGTGGCGGTATGTCCCTGGGGCAATCCCGGCATGGCTTCCGGTGGCATGGGCGACCTGCTGACGGGCATCATCGCGGCCTTGCTTGGCCAGGGTTGCGAGCCCTGGCAAGCGGCCTGCCTGGGCGTGGGCTTGCACGCGCGCGCGGGTGACCTTGCGGCCCGCAAGGGCGGCGAACGCGGCCTGCTCGCCAGCGATCTGCTGGAGCCTCTGCGGCTCCTCCTCAACGGAAAGGGCGCATGAACGGAAAGGGCGCATGATGGATCAGCACTGGGAGCTTGCCGACGAAGCGGCTACGGCCGCGCTGGCCCGACAGCTGGCCGGCGTGATCGATGAAGGGCTGGTGGTTTATCTGCACGGTGATCTGGGGGCCGGCAAGACCAGCTTTGCGCGAGCATTGCTCGGGGCGCTGGGCGTCGGTGAGCGGATCAAAAGCCCTACCTACAGCCTGGTCGAGTCCTATCGCGCACAGGATCGGGCCGCGTGGCACCTGGATCTCTACCGCATTGCCGATCCGGGCGAGCTCGAATGGCTGGGTCTGGATGCGCTGTCAGACCCCGCGGCCCTGGTGCTGGTGGAATGGCCTGAGCGAGGCACGGGCGCCCTGCCGACGCCCGATCTGATCCTGCATCTCAGCTACGCCGGCACCGGTCGGGCTGCCGCCATGGAGGCGCGTACGGAGCGGGGCGCACGCGTGGTGTCCCGGCTCGCCTGAGGGCTGCCTGCGCACCACCTTTCGTGCTGTGTTTTGGCTAAGTATCGGTACTTCTTGAGATTTTTCTTCGAGGCTTGCATCGGCAGGAAGCCTTCAGTTTGCGTGGCTTGCGGCCGATAGCTGGAGGCGATCTGACAAAACAGCTGCAGGTTATGGATATTCAAAGGAAAACCTCTTGCAATCGGCAGGCGAGTGGGCTTCAATTCCGCACCATGAAGGGATATTGGACGCATCCTGCTTTGCTTGGTGCCATGGCCTTGATGGCTCTGGTGCCTTTTTGCGTCGCGCGTGCGGCCGATGTGAAGTCCGCTCGCGTCTGGGCTGGCCCCGAATACACCCGCGTCGTGCTCGACGTGTCCGGCCCGGTGACTTACAAGGTCAAGCAGGATGGCGACCAGCTGACGGTCGACGTAAGCGACAGCGCCATCAGCAGCGACTTCAGCTCCCCCTCGGCCCAGGGGCTCTACAAGGGGCTCAGTGGCGAGCGACAGGGCAACAATGTCAGGCTCACGGCCAAGATCGACCCCTCCAGCAGCATCAAGAGCTTCCTGCTGAAACCGCAGGCGGACTACGGCTACCGCCTGGTCGTGGATCTTTATCCCGCTAGCGGCATGGCGTCCAAGCCCGTCGTGCGCGGGTCGGATGACGACGGCCCGGCGGCCGTGGCCGCAGCGCCAGTCGCCGCGCCAGCCGTATCGGCACCTGATCCGGCGTCGACCTACACACCGTCGCCCTCGCGTAGCGGGAGCAAGTCCGGCCTCAAGCCAACCCAGAGCGGCATGGCCTCCACTCGGGCAGCAGCGGCGCTGTTGAACGGCGAGCGCAAGGTGGTGATTGCCGTCGATGCCGGCCATGGCGGCGACGATCCGGGCGCTCATGGTCCCAGCGGCACGCTGGAGAAAAACGTCACCCTCGCGGTCGCGCGCCAGCTGGCGGAGCAGATCAACCAGCAGCCCGGCATGCGTGCCGTGCTGACGCGTAGCACGGACTTCTTCATCCCGCTGGCGCAGCGTTACCAGATCGCACGCAACAACTCCGCCGACCTCTTCATCTCGATCCACGCCGACGCCTTCGTCAATGGCGATGCCAAGGGTTCATCGGTGTGGGTGTTGTCGCCGCGCGGCAAGACCAATATGGCCGCGCAATGGTTGGCAGATGGCCAGAACCGAGCCGACCTGATCGGTGGCGTCACGCTGGACGACAAGAACGACGGCCTGGCCGCCGTGTTGCTGGACCTGCAGCAGGGCTATTCCATGCAGGCCAGCGAGTCGGTGGCCGGCAACGTGCTGAGCGCCCTGGGCAATCTCGGTCCGACCCATCGCGGCTATGTGGAACGGGCAAACTTTGTGGTGCTGCGTTCGCCCGACGTGCCGTCGATCCTGGTCGAGACCGCCTTCATCAGTAATCCGGACGAGGAGCGCAAGTTGCGCGATCCCTCGCATCAGGCGCGCCTCGCCACGGCGGTAATGAGTGGCGTGCGCGGTTACTTCGAAGCCACGCCGCCGCCTGGCAGCTGGTTTGCCGCCCAGGCGGCGCGTCGCAGCGGGGTTGCGCTGGCCACGTCGAAGGGCAGCGATGACGACACCTCGGCTCGCGCCAACAAGGCCGTGGCGCAGGCGATGGCCTCGTCCAGCAAGGGCCCCAGCGGCGATGGATCAAGCGCTGACGATGGGGTGCGCGACCTGCATCGCGTCGAGCCTGGCGAGAACCTGCGCAGCATCGCTCGCGAGTACGGCGTAAGCATCGATGCGCTGAAAAACGCCAATCGCATCAATGGCGACAGCGGGGTACGCGTGGGCATGGTGTTGACCATTCCTGCGAGTTGAGCGCTTTCCTGAGGTGACCGACCTCGCCGCCTCCAGGCGGCGCTTTTGCTTTCGCCCGGGCAGGGCAGGCTTTAAGCTTCGCCGATGCCTGTCATCCGTGCCCTTCCCCCCGAACTCATCAACCAGATCGCCGCTGGCGAGGTGATCGAGCGCCCTTCTTCCGTGGTCAAGGAACTGGTCGAGAACAGCCTGGATGCCGGCGCCACCCGGATCGAGGTCGACATCGAGCAGGGCGGCGCGCGATTGATCCGCGTACGCGACGATGGCTGCGGGATTTCACCGGACGAGCTGCAGTTGGCCGTGGCCTCGCACGCCACCAGCAAGATCGGTAGCTTCGACGATCTTGAGCATGTCGCCAGCATGGGATTTCGCGGCGAAGCCCTCGCCTCAGTGTCGTCGGTGGCGCGTTTCGCGCTGACCTCGCGCGCGCAAGGACAGGACACCGCATTCCGCATCGAGGTCGATGGCGGCAAGATGCAGGCGGCGCGACCTGCGCAGCATCCGCAGGGCAGCAGCGTCGAAGTGCGTGACCTGTTCTACAACGTTCCTGCGCGCCGAAAATTTCTTCGCGCGGAGCGAACGGAGTTCGCGCATATCGACGACCTGCTGAAGTCGCTCGCACTGGCACGTCGCTCGGTGGAATTTCGCCTGAGTCATAACGGCAAGCCGGTGCGCATACTCAAGGCGGCACGCGATGAGGGCGCCGCACTGCAGCGTGTGGCCGAGGTGCTGGGCGAGGATTTTCCGCAGCAGAGCCTGCGTGTCGATCACGCGGCGGCGGGCCTGCACTTGTCGGGTTGGGTCGGGTTGCCTACGGCGTCTCGTTCGCAGGCGGATTCGCAGTACTTCTACGTCAACGGGCGCCTGGTGCGCGATCGCATCGTGGCCCATGCCGTGCGTCAGGCCTATGCCGACGTGCTGTTCCACGGTCGTCATGCCGCGTTCGTGCTCTACCTGGAGCTCGATCCGGCTGGCGTGGACGTGAACGTGCATCCCGCCAAGCACGAAGTGCGTTTCCGTGAGCAGCGGCTGGTACATGACTTTCTGTTCCGCACCCTGCATGAAGCGCTGGCGCAGACGCGTGCAGGCAACGTGGGGTTGCCGCCGCAGGAGGCCGCTCCAGTGGCGATACCGTCGTTCGGCATATCGTCGTCGACACCTGCGTTGTCGGCACCGGCATGGCCCAACTCGTTCAGCCAGAGCCGGCTCAGTCTGGGTGTGCGCGAGCAGCCACTGGCTGGCTACGCTGCCCTGCTGGGCGAGCCGGCCGCCACGCAGCCGCCCTTGGCTTATGCGGCGAACTCGCCCATGCCCGAAGCGGCGGATGACGAGGCGCCGCCCCTGGGCTTCGCCATCGCGCAACTCAAGAGCATCTACATCCTGGCTGAGAATACGCATGGCCTGATCCTGGTCGACATGCATGCCGCGCACGAGCGCATCACCTACGAAAAGCTCAAGGCGGGTCGGGCCTGCAGCAACCTGCGTTCGCAGATGATGCTGGTGCCGCTGAACGTGGCCGTGAGCGCGAAGGAGGCTGCCGCTGCCGAAGAGCATGCGGATGCGCTGGCCGAATGGGGGCTGGAGTTATCGCGCAGCGGTCCTTCGGGCGTGGTCGTGCGACGTATTCCCGCCTTGCTGGAAGGGGCTGACGTTGCCCAGCTGTGTCGCGATGTGCTCGCCGAACTGGCCCAGCACGGCACTTCGCGGCGCCTGCAGGAGTTGGAAAACGAGCTGCTTTCCACCATGGCTTGCCATGGTTCGGTGCGGGCAGGGCGGCGCCTGACCATTCCGGAAATGAATGCCTTGTTGCGTGAAATGGAAACCACCGAGCGATCGGGACAATGCAACCATGGGCGCCCGACCTGGACGCAGCTGAGCTTGTCCGAGCTGGACAAGCTGTTCCTGCGCGGTCGCTGAGCCTGCCATGACGCGCTTGCCACATCGACAAATGGACGGCCATACTCGGACCCTGATGTCGACGGGGCCTGCCATGTTGCGTACCACCGTTTTTGCTTTCGTCTTGAGCCTTGGAGTTGCAGCCGTGCATGCCCAGAATCCCTCCGCCGCAACCCCGGCCGATGTCTCGCAACAAGTCCTGCAGTGGCAGCAGAAGCGCCTGGCCAGCCTCACCGCACCCAGCGGCTGGCTGAGCCTGATCGGTCTGGAATGGTTGAATGAAGGTGTCAACCGGGTCGGCAGCGCGGCCGACAACGACATCGTGCTCAAGGCCGGTCCTGCGCACCTTGGTGTGGTGACGCTGAGCAAGGAGGGCGCGATGCACATCGTGCTCGACAACGACAGCGGCGCCACCATCGATGGCAAGCCGGTGCTTGAGGCCAATCTGGTTGACGACATGCACGCCAGCGCAGCCTCGCCGGCGACGATCGTGGCTTTTGGCTCAGCCAATTTCTTCGTCATCGATCGTGATGGGCGCAAGGGGTTGCGCGTCAAGGACAGTCAGGCCGAGACGCGCAGCCATTTCCTCGGCCTCGATTATTTCCCGATCGATCCGTCGTGGCGCATCGTCGCCGACTGGGTGCCGTTCGACCCACCGCATGAGCTGGAAGTGGGCTCCGTACTCGGCACCATCAACAAGGAAAAAGTACCGGGCAAGGCCGTGTTCCATCGTGATGGCCACACCTACGAGCTGCTGCCGATCCAGGAAGAGCCCGACTCGCTGTTCTTCGTGATCGCTGATCGCACTTCCGGTCATGAGACCTATGGCGCCGCGCGATTCCTGTATGCCGATCTGCCCAAGGACGGCAAAGTCGTGCTCGATTTCAACCGGGCGTATAACCCGCCATGTGCTTTCACGCCGTATGCGACCTGTCCGCTGGCGCCGCCGGAAAACAGGCTGGATTTGCGCGTGATCGCCGGCGAAAAAAACTATCGCGGCGGACACTGACACGGTGCCTGGTAACGGGGATGGGGAGCGGGGGCGCTCCACTACGCATCCCCGCTCTTGCGCGCTCAGCGGCCCTGGAACTCGGCCTTGCGTTTCTCCAGGAAAGCGGTTGTGCCTTCGCGCATGTCCTCGGTGGAGAAGGCGAGGGCGAAGGCCTGCGTCTCGAACTCAAGTCCTTGATCGATCGTGGTTTCGCCACCTTGCAACACGGCATCCAGGATGCCGGCGGCGGCCAGTGGCGCGGCCTGGGCGAGTTGATCGGCCAAGCTGTTTACGGACTCATCCAGCGCTTCGGCTGCCGCCACGCGGGTGACCACCCCTAGCTCGTACGCACGCTGGGCGTTGATCAGGCTGCCAGTCAGGCATAACTCCAGCGCCGCGCCACGACCGGCAAGGCGAAGCAGGCGTTGGGTGCCGCCAAAGCCCGGAATCAGGCCGAGGTTGATTTCCGGCTGGCCGAACTTCGCCTTTTCGCTGGCGACGCGCAGATGGCAGGCCATCGCCAGTTCCATGCCGCCGCCGAGGGCGAAACCCTGGATGCGCGCGATGACCGGTTTGCCGAGGCGTTCGATCAAGCTCATCAAGCGCTGTCCCGTACGCGAGAAACCCTGAGCCTGTATTGGGCTGTAGCCATTCATCTCGGCAATATCGGCGCCCGCCACGAAGGCTTTCTCACCCGCGCCAGTCAGCACGACTACGCGTACGGCGTCGTCCTGGCCGGCCTGGTTAAAGGCCAGGGTCAGTTCGTTGAGTGTTTCGCGATTGAGCGCGTTGAGCTTGTCCGGACGGTTGACGGTGATCGTGCGAACCGCGCCGCGGTTGGCGATTTCAAGATTTCGATAGGCCATGAGGAAATCCGGCGGGGAAAACAGGCATAGTACCAGTGGGAACCTTTGTCGCCGCCGGCGTTCTCAGCAGGGACGCCGGATTTGCCGGTGTTCGCTGCACGATCCGCCCGGACCGCTTACGATGGTGGAGTTCCGGCTGTAATGGAGATAGGCATGGCACAACTGCGTTGGCTGGCTCTGGGCGTCCTGTTATGGGGTGCGGCAGTGCATGCGCAGGACAACGCGGCATCGCGCGATGCCGCTTCGACCAGGCTCGACAAGAGCAAGCTCTCCTATGCCATTGGATTCCAGATTGGCAGCCAGTTTGCCAATGGCGATCCGGATATCGATATTCCAACGCTTCAGCGGGCCATCCAGGATGCTTACTCGAAGAAGCGTCCGAGCGTGTCCATGCAAGACATGCATGATCAGCTGCAAATGCTCGACGAACAGATGCACGCGACGGCGATCGCCGAGTTCAAGCGCATCGCCGAAAGCAATGCGCGCAAGAGTGCCGATTTCATGGATCGCAATCGCCAGCAGGTGGGTGTGATCCAACTGCCGTCGGGCATCCAGTACGCGGTGATCAGGAAAGGCGAGGGCAGGATCAGTCCTGGCGTCACCAGTATGGTCACGGTGAATTATCGCGGCATGCTGGTCGACGGCACCGAGTTCGACAGTACCTGGGCCCGCGGTGCGCCGGTTCATTTCGAGATCGACAAGGTGATCCGCGGCTGGCAGGACGTGATTCCACGCATGCACGTGGGCGACCGCTGGAAGGTGGTGATTCCACCGCAGCTGGCCTATGGAACGCATGGTGCCTTGCCGCGCATCGGGCCGAACGAGGCGCTGGTGTTCGAAATCGAGCTGCTCGATATCCAGCAGTGACCGAGGGATGCCCTGCTAGCCGATGCCGAATCAGCTAGCATTAGCGGGCTCATGCTCAACGATCCCGCTCCAACCATCACCGTCTCCTTGTCGCCCTGCATTGGCATCTGCAGGCTCGATGGGCGTGGCTATTGCATCGGCTGCCTGCGTACGGGCGACGAGATCGCCCGTTGGCGTGGCATGAACGACAACGAGCGCCTGCGTTACATGCGCGAGGTGCTTCCGCCGCGCAAGGTCCCGTGATGGGCGAGGTGCTGACCCATCTCCACTCGGCGCTGTTGCCCTTGTCGGCACCGCCGACCGGCCAGGGTTGGAATCACCGTGATATGGCGGAGCTCCTGGGCAACGCGCCACGACGTCCAGCCGCTGTGCTGGTGGGTGTGCGGGAGGGTGTCCAGCCGCGTCTGGTGCTCACGGTGCGTACCGATCATCTGCATGATCACGCGGGACAGGTGGCGTTTCCCGGCGGCCGCACGGATCCGGAGGATGCCGACGCCATTGCGACGGCGCTGCGTGAGAGTGAGGAGGAGATCGGCCTGGCGCGCAAGTTGGTCACACCGTTGGGCTTCCTCGATCGCTTCGAAACCGTGAGCGGCTATTGCATCACGCCGGTAGTGGCGCGCATCGATCCCGACGCGCGGCTTTATCCCGCACCGAATGAAGTGGCGGAAGTATTCGAGGTGCCGCTGTCATTCTTCCTGGAGCCGGCCAATTTGCGGCGCTACACCATGGAGTTTCGCGGACATCGGCGCGACATGGTGGAATTCGTGCATGGCGGTCACCGCATCTGGGGCGCTACCGCCGCCATGGTCTTTAACCTTCTGCAGAGGATGGGCCGGGCATGACCCTCAAATCCACCTTGATCGCAGCCAGCGAACTTGCCGCGCTGTCGCCGCAAGACGTTCTGGTTGTCGATTGCCGCTTCGAGTTGATGGCGCCAGCCCATGGCGAGCGTGACGTTGCCAAGGGCGAACGTGATTATCTCGAAGCGCATATCCCGGGCGCGGTGTACGCAAGCCTCGACAAGGATCTCTCCGATCTTTCGCGCCAGGCCGAAGGGCTTGGGCGCCATCCGTTGCCGCTGGAATCGGCGTTCTCTGCGGTATTGTCGAGTTGGGGTTGGCGTCCCGGCTTGCAGGTAGTGAGTTACGACGCTGCCGGCGGCTCGCTCGCGGCGGCACGCCTGTGGTGGTTGCTGCGACTCGTCGGTGTGCGGGAAGTGGCCGTGCTCGATGGCGGTTATGCCGCATGGTTGGCGGCTGGCTTGCCGGTGGAAGCGGGTAACGTGACGCGCGCGCCCAGCAAGGTCGAGCTGCACTACGACACCAGTCGCTATCGGACGGATCACGCCCATCTGCTCGGCGTGCCGGAAGAACTGTTGCTCGACGCCCGCGCCGCGCCGCGTTATCGCGGCGACGTGGAGCCGATCGATCGTGTGGGCGGGCATGTGCCGGGGGCGCTCAATCGACCGTTCTCGGAGAACCTGGGCGCCGATGGCCACTTCAAGTCGGCGGAAGCGTTGCGCCGGGAATTCCTTGAGGTCCTTGGCACGCACGCGCCACACGACGTCGTACACATGTGCGGCTCTGGCGTTACCGCATGCCACAACCTGCTGGCAATGGAGCACGCAGGGCTGGTCGGCTCGCGCTTGTACGCTCCTTCATGGAGCGGCTGGGTCAGCGACCCAAGCCGCCCTGTGGCGAAGGGATAAGAGCCTCAGTCTTTCTTCTTGAGGCGAGCCACCAGCTGCTGTAGCACGGCCTGGGTTTCCGGGTGGAAGTAGGCGTCGACGAACTGGTCGATCGGCAAGGCGTCGACGTCAGTCCATGCCTCGATGAGATCGGCTCGCGCCAGAGCGCGGGTGGTGAGCATGGCGTGGGAAGGCAGTGCCAGCATGCCATTCATCCAATGCAGGGCGCGCGTGGTGACCTGTTCCAAGCCTGCCAGCTCGTCCACGAAGCCGCAGGCGAGTGCCTGGGACGATTCGATCATCGCACCGGCGACGAGCAGGCGTTCCGCGCGATAGGCTCCCACGACGCGGCGTAGCGCCATCTGAATGCACTCCGGTACCACCAGCCCCACCTGGACTTCATTGAGGCCGATGCGGAACGGGCCCTCGGCCATCACGCGGTAGTCGCAGAACAGCGACAGTACCGCGCCGCCCGCCGGACTATGGCCGGTGATCGATGCGACGACGGGCACGGGCGACAGCGCCAGCTTGGAGCAGGTAAGGAAGAACTCGCGCCAGAATTCGCGTACGCCCGCGCGATCGCGTCCCAGCAGGGTCGGAACGTCAACGCCCGCCGAAAACATGCCTTGGGCACCGGACAGCACGATGCCGCGCGCGCCGGCATTCAACGCTTCGTCGATGGCGCCACGGACGGCTCGCAGCAGATCCACGTTGAGCGCGTTGACAGGCGGGCGCGCCATGTTGATTTCGGTGATGGCGTCGTGGGTGATCAGGTTGAGCATGGCTGAGCCCTGGAAGGAGTGAATAGCGGGAAGTGAGAGTAGCAAACCCGCCAGCGCGTGGTGTCTGCCGCTTCATTCCGCGCTTCTTCACGTACGTTTGCCTTACTGCGGTTGCTCTTCGGCCGTCCACTGGTAACGCACCGCATAATCCAGCGTGGCCTTGCCCCTGGCCGGTACGCTCACCTGGAACTCCAGGCTGTCCGGCGTTTGCTGACTAGGCTTGATGCTTGACGACGCCAGTGTCCATTCACGCCAGCGGACCGGGTGCTCGCGAACTGTGACGGTGCGGGCGCTGTCGCCTGCGTTGGTCAGCGTGATGCGGAAGGCTTCGTTGAGCGTGCGACCAGCCTTGTCCACCTGGAACGCCGTGCGCTCGCGCTCGCCACGCAGGTCGAAGGCATTGCCGAGCACGATGCGTGCATCGCTGCCCTTCGGCGTGTCGTCGATGCGACCCTCGCCGATGAATTGCGGCGTGCCGTTGCTATCGACGGCCAGCACGCGCAGGTAGCCGGCAGGCAGACTGTCGAACGCGCGCACCTGCAGCGTGCTCACAATTGCGCTATTGCTGCCTTGAAGATAGTCGCGGCCGATCATGGGGTGCGGTGGAACCCAGTTGCCGCCGTTCTCATAGAGCGCGGTGCGTTCGCAATCAATCGTGCGTGTGGCGTACAGCGGCACCTGACTGACGCTGCCGTCGGGCAGATCGACGGCGGCCGGCAGCGTATAGGTGCGGTAGTCGGCGAGCGCGGCTTGCTCCGGCAGTTCTGCACTGTCTGTCTTGGCGCGAACCGCGTGAGCCATGGCCATCGGTCGAGGCGCCGATGGCTTGGCGAATTGAGGTTCCCCTGCCACCAGGGTCAGTTGCAGGTTTTTCCAGTCGCGTCCGCTACGGTTGGCGATGCTGGCGCGTGATTCGAATTGCAGCTTGCAGCTGTTTCCGGATTGCAGCGTACCGACGTACGCGGCGCGCCACCCCAGGCCGCTGGTGGGGTAGCTCAAAGTGGCGCGCGTGGTACCCGCGCGGCTCGCGTCGATGTGCAGCTCGAGGCTGGAGCCGGTCTGAAAACTGCCTTGCGCGCGTACCGAGGCAAACTCGCGGATCAGGCTGGTACGCCCTGAGGCGTCCTGTACCAGTAAACCATCGCCGGCGCGCAGCAGGGTGCCGCTGGCGAGCGGCTGTCCGCTATTAGCCAGCACGTCCACCTGTTGACCGATCAGGCTGCCCAGGGCGGCGTTCTGGCCCTGGCCCAACTGCAGCCGCTGTGAAATGACTGTGGCGGTGTTGCCATCGACGGTCAGTGCCAGCGCTTCGGAATCCAGATATTGCGGCAGGCCGCCGAGGCGGAGGTCCTGCATACCGGCTTTCAGCTGAAGTTCGCGGGGCTCACGTGCGACGGCGTAGCCTGCTTGCATATTGCCGCCATCGCCGGCGCTGAACAGCGCGGCATCATCGCTGCGATAGAGCGTGAGGCTGGTGGATGCCGATGATGCCGCGGCAGCAGTCGCCGTCGCCGCGATGGCGAAGGTGAGAAGGCGGAGGGGAAGCGGGCTCACGGTCGAACTCCTTTCGGGTGGTCGACGTGAATCTTACGGATGCCATATGAAGCTGCGGCATCCGTTGGATGACGGGATTAACCCCTAAATCGACGTGTGTCGTTCAAGCGGAAGCTTGGGCTGCATCGCGTATGGCTTGCGGCAAGCTCACGGGCTTGCCCGTGGTGGGATCCATCCACACCATCACCACGCGCCCGTCGCTGTAGACGCGGCCGTCGTTGTCGGCATCGATGATCCGATGGGCCAGCGCCATCGAACTGTTGCCGAGACGTTCGCAGGTCAGCTCCACCAGTAGCTGTGCCGGCCATTCGATCGGTCGGCGGTAGTTGATTTCGCTCGCGGCCAGCACCGGCATCGAGTGCTCGTCGAACCAGCCAGGCACGTGCTGCAGCCAGTGCAGACGCGCTTCTTCCAGGTAGGTGAGGTAGTTGGCGTTGTTAACATGATTGAAAGCGTCGAGATCGCGCCAACGCACACTGATAGGCGCAACGAACAACGGCCTTGGTTGCTTGGGCGGCGCCTCGGCTTCGGAGGGGATCGAGGCACGTTCTTCTGCCTCGATCTTGCGGGCGCGCGTGCGTTTCACGGGCGCCGTGTCGCTGGAACTCATGCAGTCTTCTTCCGTAATGCGGTTTTGCGCTTGCCGTTGCTTTCGACCTTGGCGGCCTTGGCCGGCTTCATGTCGAGGTGGGGTGCCAGGAAGTGTCCGGTATGCGAGCCAGGCGTTGCGGCCACCGTCTCCGGCGTACCCGTCACCAGGATGCGACCACCGCCGGCGCCACCTTCCGGGCCGAGATCGACCAGCCAGTCGGCGGTCTTGATCACATCGAGATTATGCTCGATCACGACCACGGTGTTGCCTTGCTCGACCAGCTGGTGCAACACGTCGAGCAACTGTTCGATATCGTGGAAGTGCAGGCCGGTTGTTGGCTCGTCGAGGATGTAAAGCGTGCGGCCGGTGTCGCGCTTGGACAGTTCCTTGGAGAGCTTCACGCGCTGCGCTTCACCTCCCGAGAGGGTCGTCGCGCTTTGGCCAAGCTTGATGTAGTCGAGGCCCACGGCACGCAGCGTTTCGAGCTTGCGTGCGATAGTCGGCACGTTCTCGAACAGCTTCAGCGCGTCTTCCACCGTCATCCCGAGCACATCGGCAATCGTGTGGCCCTTGTAATGCACCTCGAGCGTTTCGCGGTTGTAACGCTTGCCGTGGCACACGTCGCAAGGCACGTACACGTCCGGCAGGAAGTGCATTTCCACCTTGATCATGCCGTCGCCCTCGCAGGCTTCGCAGCGACCACCGCGCACGTTGAAGCTGAAACGTCCCGGCGTATAGCCGCGCGCACGCGCTTCCGGTACCTGCGCGAACATTTCGCGCAGCGGCGTGAACAGGCCGGTGTAAGTCGCGGGGTTGGAACGGGGCGTACGACCAATCGGCGACTGGTCGATGTCGACCACCTTGTCGAACAGCTCCATGCCGTCGATGGATTTGTACGGCGCGGGCTGCGTGGTGGCGCCATTCAACTCGGCGGCCGCAAGACAGAACAAGGTGTCGTTGATCAGGGTCGATTTGCCCGAGCCCGACACCCCGGTGACGCAGGTGAACAGGCCGGCGGGAATCGCCAGGTCTACGTTTTTCAGATTGTTGCCGCTGGCGCCCTTGAGGTGAAGCCACGAATCGGGATCGAGCTGCTGGCGGCGTTCTTTCGGCACTTCGATGCCGCGCTTGCCGGAAAGGAACTGGCCGGTGACCGAGCGCGGCGAGGCGAGGATGTCCTTCAGCGTACCCTGGGCCACAATTTCGCCACCGTGCACACCGGCACCCGGACCGATATCGAGCACGTGATCGGCCATGCGGATGGCATCCTCGTCGTGCTCCACCACGATGACCGTATTGCCGAGATCGCGCAGTCGGGTCAGCGTGCCGAGCAGTCGCTCGTTATCGCGCTGATGCAGGCCGATGGAGGGCTCGTCGAGCACATACATCACGCCCACCAGGCCCGCGCCGATCTGCGAGGCGAGGCGGATGCGCTGGGCCTCGCCGCCGGAGAGCGAGTCGGCCTGGCGGTCCAGGGTGAGGTAGTTGAGGCCTACGTCGTTGAGGAAGCTCAGGCGCTCGCGGATTTCCTTGACGATCTTCACGGCGATCTCACCGCGCCAACCGGTCAGCGTCAGCTTTTCGAAAAAGGCCAGCGAATCGTCGATCGAACGTGAGGTGAGCGAAGGCAAAGCATGATCGGCCACGAAGACGTTTCGCGCCGAACGGTTGAGGCGCTGACCGTGGCAATCGGGGCAGGGCTGGTCGCTGATGTACTTGGCCAGCTCTTCGCGCACGGCAGGCGATTCGGTTTCCTTATACCGGCGCTCCATGTTCGGCAGGATGCCTTCGAAGGCGTGCTCGCGCGTGACCCGACCGCCGCGTTCGGTGATGTAGCGGAACGCGATCTTGTCCTTGCCGCTGCCGAACAGGATGGCCTTCTGTACATCGTTGGACAGGTTCTGCCAGGGCGCATCGACGTCGAAACCGTAATGCGCACCCAGCGACAGGATCAGCTGGAAGTAGTGCGCGTTGCGGCGATCCCAGCCGCGCACCGCGCCGCCGGAGAGTGACAGTTCGGGATGGCCCACCACGCGTGCAGCATCGAACACCTGGGTGACGCCCAGGCCGTCGCAAGTCGGACAGGCGCCCACGGGCGAGTTGAACGAGAACAGGCGCGGCTCGAGTTCCGGCAGCGAGTAATCACAGACCGGGCAGGAGTAGCGCGAGGACAGCAACTGCTCGGGCGCCTTCGCATCGTCCATATCTGCCAGGATCACCAGCCCATCGCCCAGCCGTAAAGCGGTTTCAAACGATTCGGCCAGGCGCTGCTTGATGTCGTCACGCGGACGGAAGCGGTCGATTACCGCTTCGATGGTGTGCTTCTGGCGCAGCGTGAGCGGCGGCACGGCGTCGAGGTCGTAGACCGTACCGTCGACACGGGCGCGCACGAAACCTTGCGCGCGCAACTGGTCGAACACCTGCACATGCTCGCCCTTGCGCTCACGAATCACTGGCGCCAGCAGCATGAAGCGCTTCTCGGGGTCGAGCGCCAGCGTGGCATCGACCATCTGGCTCACCGTCTGCGCTTCCAGCGGTATGCCATGGTCGGGGCAACGCGGCGTGCCCACACGTGCATAGAGCAGGCGCAGGTAGTCGTACACCTCGGTAATCGTGCCCACGGTGGAACGCGGATTGTGCGAAGTGGACTTCTGTTCGATCGAAATCGCCGGGGAAAGACCTTCGATGTGGTCCACGTCCGGCTTTTCCATCATCGACAAGAATTGCCGCGCGTAAGCCGAAAGCGATTCAACATACCGCCGCTGACCTTCCGCGTAGATCGTGTCGAATGCCAGCGACGATTTGCCAGAGCCTGACAGGCCAGTGATCACGATCAGCCGGTCGCGGGGCAGGTCCAGGTCGATGTTTTTAAGGTTATGCGTGCGCGCGCCGCGTATGCGGATGGTGTCCATGACGCCCGGGGTTTGGGGAAAAGTGTACTATACCAAACTAATCAGGTTAGTTATTACCTGCCCGTTAGTTGCCACTGGGCTCGAAGCCCCCATCTTCAGGGAGGGCCGGCCCGACTATGGCTTAATAGACTTTTGGCCGATCCAGGCCTTAGTGAATGACAGAGAGTTGCGGATGAGTAAGTTGACACGATGGGGCGCCACGCTGGCGCTGGCGATATGCGGGGGGCAGGCCATGGCTTCGACCACCCCGGCTAGCGAAGCGCAGGTACGCCAGCTGATGGAGGTCGTTGGCGTGGGCAAGATGCTCAGCCAGATGAACTCGCAGGCGGTAAGCACGATGCAGCAGTCGATGCCTTGTGTGCCTGCCGATTTCTGGCAGAACTACATGGATGCCAACCAGACCCAGCAATTCATCGGCCGCCTGGTGCCTGTCTACCAGCACCATTTCACGTCTGACGAACTGGACGGCATGCTGAAGTTCTACCGCTCCCCCCTGGGCCAGAAGGTCATCAACGAGATGCCTACCACGATGGCCGAGGCCAATCAGGCTGGCCAGCAGTGGAGTCATGAGCGCAGCGACCAGATGATCGCCGAGCTGAAACAGATGGGCAGCCTGGATGCCGGCGGCCGCTGCCCGGCCAAGCTTGCCTCCACCGGCGCTGGTGCAGGCGTTGCCGGGCTTTCGGGAGCTGCCGTGGCGAAGGCGACGGACGATGCTGCCGAGGCCGCTCCGGCCAAAGCCGCTACCAAGGCGAAAGCGAAACCCTCGGCCAAGAAGACGACCAAGGTACCGGTCAAGAAGCCCGTGACCAAGACGCCAGCCAAGACGGAAGCGAAAACGGACGCCAAGGCAGATGCAAAGCCCGCTGCCAAGGCCGATGCCGGCACAGCGCCGGCCAAGGCCCCGGCCCAGCCGGCGCCTCAGAACGGTCTGTGAACGGCGTGCGCGGTGCACAGATCGGTCGGTGGTCAGTAATTGACCAGCGCCGGATAGGCTCGCTATAATCCGCAGTTCGCCGGTGACGGTTTGTGCCTGGCGAACCCAAGAGAATAACGACAGAAGGGATAATCCCATGAGTTACGCAGTCATCAAGACCGGTGGCAAGCAGTACCGCGTTCAGCAGGGCGATGTCCTGCGCGTGGAGCTGTTGAACGCCGAAGAAGGCGCCGCCATCAATTTCGACCAGGTTCTGCTGGTTGGTGCCGGTGAGTCGATCACCGTTGGCGCGCCCACCGTGGCCGGTGCCACGGTCAGCGCTACCGTGCGTAAGCACGGCCGTGCCGACAAGATCCGCATCATCAAGTTCCGCCGCCGCAAGCACCACAAGAAGCAGCAGGGACATCGTCAGCATTTCACCGAAGTCGAGATCACGGGCATCAACGCCTGAGCAACTGGAGCACTAAGTCATGGCACATAAAAAAGGCGTAGGTTCCAGCCGCAACGGTCGCGATTCGAACCCGAAGTACCTCGGCGTGAAGATCTACGGTGGCCAGGCCATCGAAGCCGGCAACATCATCGTTCGCCAGCGCGGCACGCAGTTCCACCCGGGTACCGGCGTGGGTCTGGGTCGTGATCACACCTTGTTCGCACTGGTCGACGGTACCGTAGAGTTCAAGGTCCGTGGCCCGCAGAACCGCAGGTTCGTCAGCGTCGTCAAGGGCTAAGTCCTTTCGATGCGGCAGCGAAGGCCCCGCTTCGGCGGGGCTTTTCGTTTGTTTTGCAGATAAATCGGCAAGAGTGGATAGCGAGGGTTGAGCTGGCGTTTGCCGGTGTTTTACCGCCTACGGGCCCGCAACGCGCTTACCCTTTACCGTTAACCGATCACTACTACGGTCCTTGATATGAAATTTGTCGACGAAGCCATCATCAAGGTCCAGGCCGGTGACGGCGGCAACGGTTGCATCAGCTTCCGTCGCGAAAAATTCATCCCCTTTGGCGGCCCTGACGGCGGCGATGGCGGTAGCGGCGGCTCGATCTGGCTGGTGGCCGACGAAGGCCTCAATACGCTGATCGACTTCCGTCACCAGCGCGTGTTCAAGGCCGAGCGCGGCCAGAACGGCATGGGCAGCCAGATGTACGGCAAGGGTGGCGAAGACACCTATGTCCGCGTGCCAGTGGGCACGGTGATCACCAACGTCGACACCGACGAGACCATCGGCGACCTCACCCAGCACGGCCAGCGCCTGCTGGTGGCGCAGGGTGGCAAGGGTGGACTGGGCAATATCCACTTCAAGAGCTCGGTGAATCGGGCACCGCGCAAGTCCACGCCGGGTACGCCGGGCGATGCGCGCGAACTGAAGATGGAGCTCAAGCTGCTGGCCGATGTGGGTCTGCTGGGCTTCCCGAATGCCGGCAAGTCGACCTTTATCCGCGCCGTGTCGGCGGCGACGCCGCGGGTGGCCGATTACCCGTTCACCACGCTGCATCCGAACCTGGGCGTGGTCAGCCTGGGCACCGACCAGAGTTTCGTCATCGCCGATATTCCCGGCCTTATCGAAGGCGCGGCGGACGGAGCGGGTCTGGGTATCCAGTTCCTGCGCCATGTGTCGCGGACCCGTCTGCTGCTGCATGTGGTCGATATCGCGCCGCTGGACGAGTCCGATCCGGTTGATCAGGTGCATGCGATCGAGCAGGAGCTGATCAAGTTCGATCCCGAGCTGTTCGAGCGTCCGCGCTGGCTGGTGTTGAACAAGGCGGACGTGCTGCCGGAAGATGAGCGCCAGGCCGTGGCCGAGGACATCGTCCAGCGCCTGGGCTGGACCCAGCCCTGGTTCCTGGTGTCGGCCATCGCCCGCGAGAACACCATGCCGGTATGCCAGCAGGTGCAGCGCTTCCTCGAGGCGCAGCACCTGGCGCACCAAGAGCGCAGCGATATGGTGCCGGGTGACGTGCGCCTGCGCGGGGAAGGGGCGGCAGAGTAATCGCGCCACATCCTCATGATTGAAAGGGCGGCCATTGGCCGCCTTTCTTTTTGCTCGTCATGCCCGCGAAAGCGGGAATCCAGTGAGCGGAGCCCCAAGTGAGGCCGCGGATGGCCCGGTGATTGCGATGGATCCGCAAGCCCGATACATCAAAGGCACTGGATTCCCGCTTGACCAGCCCTTCGGCTGTTGAGAGCCGCGGGAATGACGGTGCCATTGATTTGCGTGCGAGGGTTTCAGTGGAGCTAAAGCAGCACCTTCGCCGGCCCCGCACTTAGACAACATAAAAAAGCCGGCTTTTGCCGGCCCCGCGCTTAGACAACACAAAAAAGCCGGCTTTCGCCGGCCCCGCGCTTAGACAACACAAAAAAGCCGGCTTTCGCCGGCTTTTTCGCCAACCCAAAAATCGCTTAAATGCTGGCTTACGCCAGCTCGCGGATCTTGGCGTTGAGGCGGCTCTTATGGCGAGCAGCCTTGTTCTTGTGGATCAGGCCACGAGCGGCATAGCGGTCCATGACCGGCTGCGCGGCGGCAAACGCCTCGACGGCAGCAGCCTTGTCCTTATTCTCGATCGCCTTGACGACCTTCTTGAGTGCGGTGCGCACCATGGAACGGGCGCTGACGTTGCGCAGGCGGCGCTGCTCGGACTGGCGCGCGCGCTTCTTCGCGGACTTGATGTTGGCCAAGGTAGAACTCCGGAATTGCTGGGTTGGAAAAAGACGGCGATTATGCGGCCAATGCGCCGTAGCGTCAACAGCTTAGCTGTTTGTCAAGGCGCCAAACCTGGCGTAGCGCCTTCTGAAAGGCGCAAAAAGGTGAACAGGTGGCCCGCATTATGCCATGTCTGAGCTGTCATCTCGCCATCGCTGGCTGTCAGACTATGCGCCTTCCCGGGCAGGGGGTCGAGTTCCGACACGGCCTGGCTCCCATTCAAGCAAAGGCACCGTCAGAGGCATGAAGTCTCCCAGCATGTTCCGTGGGCTGCTGTCGTTCAGCAGCATGACCATGATTTCGCGCGTACTCGGTCTGGTCCGGGATATGTCCATCAATGCGGTATTCGGCGCGAATGCCGCGACGGACGCATTCTGGGTGGCATTCCGCATTCCCAACTTCATGCGCCGCCTGTTCGCCGAGGGTTCGTTCTCCACGGCCTTTGTGCCGGTTTTCACCGAGGTGAAGGAAAAGCGCAGCCACGAGGATCTCAAGCAGCTGATGTCTCGCGTCTCAGGGACGCTTGGGGCCGTTTTGCTGGTGGTTACCGCGCTGGGCGTGATCTTTGCACCCCAGGTGGCCACGCTGTTTTCACAGGGTGCGGCCGATACGCCGGAAAAGTTCACGCTGACCGCTGATCTACTGCGGCTGACCTTCCCGTTTCTGCTGTTCGTGTCCCTGACCGCCTTGTCGGGCGGTGCGCTCAATAGCTTCCACCGTTTCGCCTTGCCGGCGCTGACGCCGGTGATCCTCAATCTGTGCATGATCGGCGGTGCGCTGTGGTTGTCGCGGCGGATCGAGCCGCCGATCATGGCGATGGGTTGGGCGATCCTGGCGGCCGGCATCCTGCAGCTGCTGTTTCAGCTGCCTGCGCTGCGTGGCCTGGATCTGCTGACCTTGCCGCGCTGGGGCTGGAGCCATCCGGATGTGCGCCGGATTCTCAGGCTGATGGTGCCGACCCTGTTCGGGTCCTCGGTGGCGCAGATCAACCTGTTGCTGGATACGGTGATTGCGGCCTATTTGATGACGGGCTCGCAGAGCTGGCTGTCGCAGGCCGATCGCTTTCTGGAATTGCCTCTGGGCCTATTCGGCGTGGCGCTGGGTACGGTGATCCTGCCGTCGCTGTCGCGCCACCACGTCACCACGGATCGGGATGGTTTCTCCAAGGCGCTGGACTGGGGTTTGCGCACGACCTTGCTGATCGCAGTTCCCGCCATGTTTGCGCTGATGCTGCTGGCCAAGCCGCTGGTGGCGACGCTGTTCCAGCACGGGCAGTTCACCCCGTTTGATACACGCATGGCGACGCTGTCCATCACGGCGCTCAGTTTCGGCTTGCCGGCGTTTGCCCTGGTCAAGGTGGTGTTGCCGGCGTTCTACGCACGCCAGGACACCAGGACGCCGGTGCGCGCTGGTGTGGCCTCGCTGGTGGCGAACATGGTGTTCAACCTGCTGTTCCTGCTGCTGCTGTTTAGCCTGTGGGCGACGCCGGCGCAGAAGCAACTGCCATGGCTGGCGGCGCTGGCCGCGGTGCCTGGCCTGCATATGGCGCTGGGCATGGCCAGTGCGCTGGCCAGCTACATCAACCTGGGCCTGCTGTGGCGCTGGCTGCGCCACGCCGGGGTGTATCAGCGCCAGCCGGGCTGGGCCCGACACATGCTGCGCCTGGCGCTGTCCTGCGCGGTGATGATTGCCGTCTTGCTGCTGGGCATGTGGATCTGGCCGGACTGGACCGCCGCCTCGAAATGGACCCGCGTCTGGCGTCTGGCGGTGCTGGTAGCGGCGGGCGGCGGCGCCTATGTCGTCACCCTGTTTGCTGCCGGATTCCGCATGCGTGAACTTCGCGGCGTGTGACAGTTAAGCGAGGCGGGGCGGGCATTGCAGCCGCTATACTCGCTGAATGATGAGACTTTCCAGGGATGTTGCCGGCACCTGTCTGGCTCCCGGCGGCAGCGTGGTTGCGGTCGGCGCGTTCGATGGCCTGCATCGAGGCCACCAGGCCTTGCTGGCGGAGGTGCGCGCCCGCGCGACCGAACGCAAGCTGACGCCGGTGGTGGTGAGCTTCGAGCCACTGCCGCGGGCCTACTTTTCGCCTGAGCCGGTGCCACGGCTTTCCAGCGTGCGCGAGAAGCTGCTTGGTTTCGACGCGGCCGGGATGGAGCACGTCCTGCTGCTGCGTTTCAATCATGCGTTGACGGAGATGTCGGCCGAGGATTTCTTGCAGCGCGTGCTGGTTGACCGGATTGGCGCGCGTGAAGTCTGGGTTGGTGGCGACTTCCGCTTCGGTCACAAGCGTGGCGGCGATGTGGCCATGTTGCAAAGGCTGGGTGCTGAAAAGGGGTTCGTTGCCCGCACGATGCCGCCCGTGTTGCTGGATGGTGCACGGATTTCCGCCACGCGCGTGCGCATGCTGCTGGCGGCGGGCGAGTTCGCCGGCGCGGCCCCGCTGCTTGGCCGTCCGTTCGTGATCGAGGGCAAGGTGGAATACGGTCACCAGCTGGGGCGAACGCTGGGCTACCCCACTGCCAATATTCATCTGCGCGAGCGCACCAGCCCGGTGCATGGCATCTTCGCCGTGCGCGTGGGTCTGGGTGAGAGCGAATGCAGTTGGCCCGGCGTGGCCAGCCTCGGCATAAGGCCGACCATCAATGAAGTCGCCGAGCCGCTGCTGGAAGTCCATCTGTTCGATTTCGATGGCGATCTTTACGGCCAGCGCATGGCGGTGGAGTTCGTGGCCAAGCTGCGTGACGAGCTGAAATTCGATGATCTGGACGCGCTAAAGGCGCAGATGGCGCACGACTCGCGCCAGGCACGCGAGCTGCTGGGCATGAATCCGCGCCTCAGCGAGGCGTAAGCGCCCCAAATCCGGTAACGTTGGCGCTTTCGCCATGTCGATGGCGACCCCAACAGCAATGAGCAACGGCGCCGGCATGTCCGCGCCAGGCACAACCCGACGGCATTCAGGCAATGACTCAGGATTACAAGCACACCATCAACCTGCCGCAGACGGAATTCTCGATGCGCGGCGACCTGCCCAAGCGCGAGCCGAAATGGCTGGCCGATTGGGAGCAGGTGGGCCGCTACGCGCAAATTCAGCAGCGCGCTGCCGAGCGCGACAAGGTATTCGTGCTCCATGATGGCCCGCCGTACGCGAACGGTGCCATCCACCTGGGCCATGCCGTCAACAAGGTGCTGAAGGACGTGGTGGTGAAGTCGCGCCTACTGGCCGGCTACCGTGCGCCGTACGTGCCCGGCTGGGACTGCCATGGCCTGCCGATCGAGATCGCGGTCGAAAAGAAATTCGGCAAGGCGGGCGACAAACTTGACGCTGCCGCGTTCCGCCAGAAGTGCCGCGAATATGCGCAGCAGCAGATCGACCTGCAGCGCACCGATTTCAAGCGCCTGGGCGTGCTGGGTGACTGGGACCATCCGTACCGCACGATGGATTTCAAGTACGAGGCCGACATGGTGCGTGCGCTGGCAAAGATCGTCGCCAACGGCCACGTCGTGCGCGGCGCCAAGCCGGTGTATTGGTGTTTCGATTGCGGCTCCGCGCTGGCCGAGGCCGAGATCGAATACGCCGACAAGGTTTCGCCGGCGGTCGACGTCGCTTATGACGCGATCGATCCCAAGGCCTTGGCGCAGAAATTCGGCGTCGATGCGGGCGAGGCCATCGTGGCCGTACCGATCTGGACCACCACGCCGTGGACCCTGCCGGAAAGCCTGGCCGTCTCGCTCGGTGAGGAACTGGAATATGCGCTGATCGAAGTCCAGCCGCGCGACGGCCGCCGCGTGTTGCTGGTGGTCGCCAGTGCCCTTGCCGAGAAGGCTTCGCACCGTTATGGCCTGGAGCAGGCGAACGTGCTCGGCCACGCCGCCGGCCAAGCGCTGGAAGGCGTGCTGTTGCAGCACCCGTTCTACCCGCGCGCAGTGCCGGTGCTGCTCGGCGAGCACGTCTCTGCCGAAGACGGTACCGGCGCCGTGCATACCTCGCCCGACCACGGCGTGGAAGACTTCGTGGTATCGCGCAAGTACGGCATCGAGACGCTCAACTACATCGAGAGTCGCGGCACCTATCGTGCCGACACACCGGCCGCGGTGGATGGCACGGTCATCGCCGGCCTGCATGTGTGGAAGGCCAACGATGCGATCGTCGACCTGCTGCGCCGCCAGGGCGTGCTGTTGGCGTTCGCCAGGATCGAACACAGTTATCCGCATTGCTGGCGCCACAAGACGCCGGTGATCTTCCGCACCACGCCGCAGTGGTTCATCAGCATGGAGCAGCAGGGGCTGCGCCAGACTGCGCTCGATGCGATCAAGCAGGTGCGCTGGGTGCCAGGCTGGGGTGAAGAACGTATTGCCGGCATGGTCAGCGATCGTCCCGACTGGTGCATCTCGCGCCAGCGTACCTGGGGCGTGCCGATCGCGTTGTTTGTGCACAAGGCGACGCAGGAACCGCATCCGGACAGCGTCGCCTTGATGGAACAGGTGGCCAAGCGCATGGAGCAGGGCGGCATCGACGCCTGGTATGCGCTGGAGCCAGCCGAATTGCTGGGCGACCAGGCCAAGGACTACGAGAAGGTCCTGGACGTGCTCGACGTCTGGTTCGACTCCGGTGTCAGCCACTTCGCCGTGATTGGCCAGCGTCCCGAGCTGCAACAGGGCAACGCGGACAGCTACAAGGTGATGTACTTGGAAGGCTCGGACCAGCATCGTGGCTGGTTCCAGTCGTCGCTGCTCACCTCGGCGGCCATGTTTGCGCGCGCGCCGTACCAGGACGTGCTCACTCACGGTTTCACCGTGGATGCGCAGGGTCGCAAGATGTCCAAGTCGCTGGGCAACGGCATCGAGCCGCAGGACATCATGAAGACGCTGGGCGCGGACATCCTGCGCCTGTGGATCTGCTCGACCGACTACCGCAACGAGATGTCGCTGTCCGACGAGATCCTCAAGCGCGTGTCCGATACCTATCGTCGTATCCGCAACACGGCGCGCTTCCTGCTCGGCAATCTGGATGGCTTCGATCCGAGCAAGCACCTGGTGCCGGTGGAGCAGAGCCTGCTGCTGGACCAGTGGGCGGTGCAGCAGGCGTATGACGTGCAGCAGGCAGTCGCAGCGGCGTACGACCGCTACGACTTCCCCGAGATCGTGCAGCGCGTGCAGAATTACTGCACCAACGAACTCGGTGCGCTGTATCTGGATATCACCAAGGATCGCCTCTACACGATGCCGACCGACAGCCATGGTCGTCGCAGCGCGCAGAGCGCGATGTACCGCATCGCCGAAGCGCTGGTGCGCTGGCTGGCGCCGGTGTTGACGTTCACCGCCGAGGAGATTTGGCAGAACCTGCCGGGCCAGCGCAGCGAAAGCGTGCTGTTCGAAACCTGGTACGACGGCCTTGGCGCCACGCAGAGTTCGCCAGAGCAGCGTCGCTACTGGTCCGACCTGCTGGCCATCCGTGACACCGCTTCGCGCGTGCTCGAAGGCATGCGCAAGGGCGAGCAGATTGGCGCGTCGCTGGAAGCAAAGCTGGCGATCCACGCCGATCAGGCCATCGTGTCGCGTTATGCACCAGTGGCCTCCGAGCTGCGCTTCTTCTTCATCACCTCGGAGCTGCGCATGGATCTGGCCGGTGGCCAGCCAGCAGACGCCGTGCTGACCGAGCTGGAAGGCGCCGACGTCTGGGTCTCGGCCACGGTGAGCGACGCCGCCAAGTGCGTGCGCTGCTGGCACCGCCGTGATGACGTCGGCACGCACGCCGCGCATCTGGAGCTGTGCGATCGCTGCATCAGCAATGTGGAAGGCCCGGGCGAAGACCGCCGCTGGTTCTAGTTAGCTTTCTTCCTCTCCCCTCCGGGGAGAGGACCGAGGTGAGGGGCGGGTGCTCGCGACGAGCTTGCAAGGAAAGTCGCTTGGCTCTCTCTTGTCGCAGGATTGGCCCCTAACCCCAGCCTTCTCTCCGATGGGACTTGCCCGGAGGAGAGAGGGATTCAACTCCTCCTAACGACTCGCCTATGAACCCCAAACCCAACGCACTTTCCTGGCTGTGGCTATCGTTAGCTGTCATCGTGCTCGACCAGCTCAGCAAATGGTGGGCACTGGGTGCGTTGCAGCCGGCGGGTGTGCCGCATCCGGTCATTCTGGGCCTGCTCAACTGGACCTTGGCTTTCAATACCGGTGCGGCCTTCAGTTTCCTGGCGAGCAGCGCGGGCTGGCAGCGTTGGTTCTTCGTACTGCTGGCCCTGGTGATCACCAGCGTGCTGGTCGTGTGGCTGGCACGCACGCCGCGCCGAGACTGGCGCACGGCCTTGCCGCTCGGTCTCATTGTCGGTGGCGCGCTAGGCAACCTGATCGACCGCCTGCATGCGGCCCAAGTCACCGATTTCATCCAGGTGTACTACCGCGAGTGGAGCTACCCGGTATTCAACCTGGCCGACTGCGGCATCACCGTGGGCGCCGTCATGCTGATCGTGTTCGGCCTGTTCACGGGCAAGGCCAAGGCCTGAGCGCCCCCTAACGTGCCCCCGGGCGGGCCGTGCGATAATGCGGGCCTGTCAGTCGACCAATTCCAGGTTCGGAGCCTCCGTGGATATCCTGCTCGCCAACCCCCGTGGATTTTGCGCCGGCGTGGACCGCGCCATCGCCATCGTCGAGCGTGCGCTCGAATCCTATGGCGCGCCGATCTACGTGCGGCATGAAGTGGTGCATAACCGCTACGTGGTCGACAAGCTGCGCGCCGATGGCGCGGTGTTCGTGGAAGAGCTGCACGAGGTGCCCGATGGCGCCACCGTCATCTTCAGCGCCCATGGTGTTTCCAAAGCCGTGCGCGAAGAGGCCGACCAACGCAAGCTCAACGTATTCGACGCCACCTGTCCGCTGGTCACCAAGGTCCATATGGAAGTCGCGCGGCTGGGACGCCTGGGACGTAGCGTCGTGCTGATCGGCCACGCCGGCCATCCGGAAGTCGAAGGCACCATGGGGCAGTGGAACCCGGCCAATACGGGCGAAATCCTGCTGGTCGAGTCGGTGGAGTGCGTGGCTGCGCTGGAACCGAAGTTCCCGCATGAGCTTTCCTACGTCACCCAGACCACGCTGTCGGTGGATGACACCAAGGCGATCATTGCCGCGTTGCGCGAGAAATTCGCGGACATTGAAGGACCGCGCAAGGACGACATCTGCTACGCCACCCAGAATCGCCAGGATGCCGTGCGCCGCCTGGCCGATGCGGTGGATCTGATGCTGGTGGTCGGTTCGGTGAACAGTTCCAATTCCAATCGCCTGCGCGAGCTGGCTGAGAAGCAGGGCGTGCGCTCCTATCTGATCGACGGCGCCGAACACATCGAGCGCAGTTGGCTCGATGGTGTCACGCGCATTGGCCTGACAGCCGGCGCCTCGGCGCCCGAGAAGCTCGTTCGCGACGTGATCGCGCGCCTGCAGTCCTGGGGCGCGGGCGCGGTGCGCGAACTGGACGGCGAACCGGAAACCATCACCTTCGCGCTGCCAAAGGAACTGCGCATGGTCGGCAGTTCTTCCGCGAGTCTGTAAGCGCGAACGGCTTGCACGGTTTCCCTCAGCTCCGTAGAATTAGCGGTTCCTCGCCGGAATAGCTCAGTTGGTAGAGCGGCGCATTCGTAATGCGTAGGTCGTAGGTTCGATTCCTATTTCCGGCACCAGCTTCAACACAAAGGCCCGCGCAAGCGGGCCTTTGTGTTTTCGTCCAAGCGGCACAAATGTCGACCTGGTTCTGCTTGGCGGCGGAGTGCGAACGGCACGTGCGTGTCACCACACGATCGGCAACATGTTGCGAATTTGGCGCGTAGGCTTTTTATGCAATTGGTCGCAATTGACTGATTTAAATCATGTTTGTCCTTTCGTGTGATCTTTGTCTCGGTTGAATCGCAAGAACATGCCGTTTGTCGGACGTTTCATACCGCTCGTCATCGCAAATATTTACGCGCGAATTCATCTGACTAAAGTCCCCTGACGGCACCAGGGAGACCCGATATGCAGGCACGTTCGCGACAGCGCGGCATCTCGCTCATCGAGGTGCTCATGGCTGTGCTGATCTTCAGTGTTGGCCTGATTGGATTGGCTGGCCTGATGGTGATGGCGGCGCGCTCCAATCACGCGGCTTACCTGCGCACCCAGGTGACGTTTCTCGCCGGCAACATGGCCGATCGGATGCGAGCCAATCCGATGGGGTTGTGGAACGGCGCGTACAACGCCACCGGCTACCCGACATCCACCAAGCAGACGTGCAGCAAGGCCTCGCCATGCTCGCCCGCGCAGGTCGCCGTGCGTGATCAATATGAGTGGAGTCAGCTGCTCAAGACACTGTTGCCCGATGCACACGCAACGATCAGCTGCACGGGCACGGCCGGTCTCGGCTACGACCCGACGCCGCAGATGGGCATGCGACCACCTTATGGCGGTATCTGCGCCATGACCATCACCTGGACCGAGCGCAAGGTGATCGCCACGGGCGCCAGTGATCCGCCGACGCAATCGTTTGCCTGGGAGTTCCAGCCATGATCAGGCCACGCTTGCGCGTTGATCAATGCGGCGTGACGCTGGTCGAGCTGATGATAGCCATGGTGCTTGGCCTGCTCGTGTCTGGCGGCATCATCACCGTGTTCCTGACCACTTCACACAGCAATCGCGTGCAGAACCAGCTGGCGCGGCTGCAGGAGGAGGGGCGGTATGCGATGGGTCGTCTGGTCGGCGATCTACGCATGGCTAATGGCCACTACTGCGCGAACACCGGTGGCCTCGCCAACCAGACATCCAGTGGCCTGCTGCTCGACGGCTTGCGTTCACCCATGGTGTACGCCAATAACCTGGTGGGCGCGATGAGCGACGTGACCACGAACTGGGGCGCGTCTCCCTATCCCGCCAAGCCGACGTCGCCTTACTACTTCCCATCGTTTCTAGCCATGCGTGGTTATGACTGCACGCGTACGAGCTGCACGCCGGCGGTAAGCAAGGTTCCCAACATGGGCACGAACGTCGACAGCCGCGTAGTTGGCTCGAGTGTCCTCACCCTGCGCTATCTCGATTCGTCCAAGGGTTGGGCGCTGGGCGGCACCAACAGCACGGTGACCACGGACGCGGATGGCACGGTGGCCGCCATCGATCTGAAGCAAGGTCGGGGCGAGCCGCCCGTCACCGATTTCGAAACCGGTGATCTGGCGATGCTGGCGAACTGTTCCAGTGCGGCAGTCTTTGCCGTCGACGGTGGCGGTGCCCGGATCTCACCTGTGGCGGTGAGCACGGCACTCGATGGCAACACCGGCAAGCCAGTGGCGTTGCAGCCGCAATCCGCGCCGCGCCTGTTCGACTTCAAGAAGGATTTCCTCACCGTCACCTATTACCTGAAGGTGGTGGCGAACGACGATGGCAGCACCACCGGAGCACTGATCCGTCGACTCAATGGCAGGGACAGCGAGCTGGTCCGCGGTGTTGAGCGACTGGATTTCCTCTACGGCGTGGAGGACAGCAACGGCAATACGAGTTATCTCACCGCCACGCAGATCGATAGCGGAACGAACTGTCCGCCGTCGGTGCCGGTAAAGCTGGGCACCGATCCGGGCTGCCTGTGGCGCGGTGTGAAGAGTATTGAGGTGCGCATTCTTATGAGCGGCCAGCAAGCGCTGCCGACGCTGGCCGCGAGCGACACCAGGTACACCTATGCGTCGGACGGCATCACCGAGCCCAGGCTGCCTGGTGATGCTGGCCGTTCCGTCACGCCCGCCCAGCAGGGATTTGACGATCGCATGCTTCGGCGCGAATTCAGTGCGCTCGTCGCGCTTCGCAATTACAACCCCTGAGCTTGCGCGTGGCCGCGAGGGCGCGATGAGGAATCCATGATGACGTCACGTTTCTCCAGATGGTCCACGCGTTCCGGCCCGCACGCTCAGCACGGCGTGGTGCTGGTGGTGGCGCTGATTTTTCTGCTGCTGCTGACCATGCTTGCGATCAGTGCTTCCGGTCGCTCGTTGCTGCAGGAGCGAATGGCGGGCGGCCTGCGCAACAACCAGATGGCCGAGATGGCAGCCGAAACGGCGTTGCGCGGCGCGGAGTGGAAATTGTGGAAAGCCGGCGGGCAGGGTGGCGTGAGCTGTGGCACCTCCGTGATCTCCGAGTGCTACGTGTTCGACGCGGCGAGTCCGGTCAACGACGTCGTCGAATTCCGCACGAGTGGTGGATGGGTGACGGCTGGCTCGACCGAATACAAGGGTGAAAGCGGGGGGCATGACTACACCAGCCCCAGTTCGGTCGGTTTCTCCGCGGAGCATAAGTTGATTGCCGCATTGGCACGCAATCCGCGCTACCTGATCGAGGATCTCGGCCCGGAGTTGCCGCCAGGTGCGGGCGGGCAGCACGAATCCGGCGTCACCAGTAGCACGGGCACGGGAGCATCCAACCCAGGCACGCATATCTATCGCATCACGGCGCGTGGTGTCGGTGGCAATGAAAACGCCGTGAGGGTGCTCGAGTCCACCTTCGGCGCGAAGAGCAACTGACACCCGGAACAATGACCATGCCTAAAGCGAATTTTGCACGTCAGCGGCTGCAGCCCGCGTTCATCGGATTGGCGATGGGCGTGTTTGCCGGTACCTCTGCCGTATCCATGGCCGGCACGGTCGAACTCAGTCCAGGACCACCAGCAGCCACCACCTCGGTGGCGCCTAATCTGGTGCTGACATTCGACGATTCCGGCTCGATGACTTGGCGCCATATGCCCGATACGCGCCCCTATAGCAACGTTAGCTGGGGCGCTGGGAACGGGCAGACGGAGGCGGAGAATTACGCCTATCCGAGCGGGACCGCCGTTGGTCCCTATCTTTGCGCGGGCGTGATTGCTCCAGGCATCACGGACAGCAGTGATCCGCGTTCCTGGAGCATGAATGGTGTCTATTTCAATCCCGACAATACCTATGCGCCACCGGTGAAGGCCGACGGCACCAGCATGCCCAATGCGGTGTTCACCGCAGCCTGGGTCAATGGGTTCAAGGTCAACCGGCCCGCCAGCCCCGTTTCGGCAACGAATTACACGCAGAACCTTGCCACGCTCAGCTTTTGTGGAAACAAGGGAGCGGGCTACTACAGGTACACCGGCGCGGCGAGTACCTTGCCGGTGAATAGTTCGGGCCAGCTCACGACGCAGGCGATAGCCAATCTCTACACCGCCGGGAGCTGGACCTGGGTACCGCTGCCGGCGGCCCAACAGCAGAACTTCGCCAACTGGTTTTCGTACTACCGCACCCGCACCATGGCGTCGGTATCTTCCGTTTCGCATGCCTTCCAGCCGTTCAATGACAACGTCCGCGTCGCGTGGCAGAACATCAATGCGAATACCACGACAAATCCTTGGCTGACCACGGCGACGTCGATCTACAAGTTTGTCGACGGCACGACGACGAGCAATATGCGTACGCGCTTCTACAACTGGCTGTTCGCCATGCCGGATGCAGGCGGCACGCCGAATCGCACCGCCGCGTTGCGCGTGGGCGAATATTTCAAGAACCGCACGGGCGCGACCGACAATAATCCGTATTGGGACCGCGATGTCGGCAAGGAACTGGTATGTCGCCAGAACTACCACATTCAGATGACCGACGGCATGTGGAATGGGGATACGCCAACGCAGGGGGCGATCAACGATCGCGCTGCCATCAGCCGGTTGCCTGACGGGATCGGCAGCTTTTCCCTGTCGGATAGCGAAAGCAAGGTCGTGTGGAACGAGGAAAGCAATAGCGTCGAGACGATGGCTGATATCGCCTTCCGGTACTGGGCCACCGACTTGCAGGCGGGCGTGACGGGCGCCAGTCTGTTCGCGACCCCAGCCAATCGGCTCAAGGTGTCGTCCAATATTCCCGACCAATCCACCACGTTGTTCAACAAGCCACTGGCGCCGGATGCGGATCCGCGCACGAACAAGGAGATCTACTGGAACCCGGCCAACGATCCGGCCACCTGGCCGCACCTGGTGCAGTACATGATTGGCTTCGGCGCTTCGGGCACGCTGTCGAACAATGCGACGACCTATAAGAGCCTGCGCAGCGGAGCCATCGCCTGGCCTGTGCCCGTCGTGGGAACGGACGATGGCAAGAAGATCGATGACATGTGGCACGCGGCGCTCAACAGCCGCGGCGTGTTCTTTGCCGCCAGCAATCCTTCCACACTCAGCAATGCGTTGAAGAACATCATCAACAGCATCGTCTCGCGCAACACCACGTCGGTGTCGGGGAGCCTGAGCTCGGCGGTTCTTACCGAAGGCGCCGTAACCTACCAGGCGGGCTACGACACCAATGACTGGAAAGGGAGCCTGACGGCCAATACGGTCAATACCGATGGAAGCATTTCAGCGGCTGCGCTATGGAATGGCCGCAGCTTGCTGGACACGCGGGCGAAGGCCGGAGACAGCCGGGTCATCCTTACCAGTACAGGCCTTGGCACGGGGAAAGGTGCCGCCTTCCGCGGCGCCACGGTTGTGAGCGCGATCAATGCGGTGGACGCGGGTTTTGGCTCGGGGACCACGACGCCTGCTGGCAGCGACCGGCTAGGCTGGTTGCGTGGCGATCAGAGCAAAGATGGCACCAGCTTCCGGCAGCGCAACTCTGTGTTCGGTGCGGTCGTCAATGCGCAAACGCTTTATGTGGCACAGCCGAACGGCGGGTACGGCAATACCTGGCCGGCAGGTTCTGCGGAAGCCTTGGCTGCCGCCTCGGGTAAATCGTATGAGAAGTTCCGCGCCGATCATGCCAAGCGTGCGCCCACCGTCTATGTGGCGGCGAACGACGGCATGCTGCATGCGTTTGACGCCACCACCGCGTCGACGCTTGCCAGCTCAGTCGACGTCACGCCGAATCCAGGTGCGGAGCGCTGGGCCTATGTGCCTTATTCCGCTTTTAGCCGCCTGTCCGGCTGGTCATCACTGGACGATTTCAAGTTCATGCCGTCGGTCGATGGCACGCCTGTGAGTCGCGATGTCTATTTCAGTACGGGTAGCAGCCAGGGCTGGCACACCATCCTGGTAGCCGGTTTGCGGCTGGGTGGCCGGGGTGTCTACGCGTTGGATATTACGGAGCCGTCGGCCACTGAAGGCGGCACTTCCGGCAAGGTCATCGGACCCGCCGAAAAAGTGCTGTGGGAATTCAACCACACCCTTCCGGCAAGTGGCGGCAACAATCCCGCCAATCTGGGTTACACCTATGGCAGGCCCAATATCGGCAGGCTGGCCAATGGCAAGTGGGTCGTCA
Source organism: Dyella humicola (assembly GCF_026283945.1). Lineage (NCBI taxonomy): Bacteria > Pseudomonadati > Pseudomonadota > Gammaproteobacteria > Lysobacterales > Rhodanobacteraceae > Dyella > Dyella humicola. The sequence continues at coordinate 2,936,012 of NZ_JAPDPC010000001.1, read as the reverse complement.
TGGTGCCGGCTGGCTATTTCCCGACAGGGAGCACCGAGCCTGCGGCAAGCAACGCGTTCAGTTCGCTGTTCGTGCTTGATGCGCAAACGGGTGAATTGCTCCGAGAGCTGAGGACGCCTACCAGCGTCAGCGGTCTGGCTGGCTCCATCGAGAGTTACGGCCTGACCACGCCCGTAGTGGGCGATTACAACAGCGACCAGATCGATGACGTCGCCTTTGCGGGCGATCTGCTGGGCAATCTATGGCGCTTTGATCTGACGGATAGCAATCCTGCGAATTGGAAAACCGAGTTGTTCTACCGTCCCCAGAACCCGGGCTATCAGCCCATCACGGTGATGCCGCGCCTGTTTCCCGATGCCGCTGCGGGTGGCTTCATGGTGTTGTTCGGCACGGGCAAATATCTCGGCGGCATCGACAACGTCATCGACGCCAATACCAGGGTGCAGTCCATCTACGGCATGCGCGACGCAGGTTCCGCGGGGCAGGTGCCGATCATCGGCGGCAGCTCGTCGAGCCCCCTGGTGAAGCAGACGATGGTCGAGTCTTCCGGCATACGAGGCCTCACCAGCAATCCGGTTCCGGCCAAGACGACTGGCGGCACGGCCATTCGCGGTTGGTCTATCGATCTCGATATCAGCTCGGCCAAGGGCGAACGGGTGGTGGTGGACGCAACGGCGATCTTCACCACCAATCAGGCGATCGTCACGACGTTGATACCGCAGAACAACGACCCCTGCGATCCCGCGCCGCGCGGCGCGCTGCTGATACTCGATGCGCTGACGGGCCAAGCCAATCTTGGCGGCAGCTACGGAAGCCTTGCGGGCTGGCCCGACGGTTATGCGCAAGCAGGACTGCGCGTAAAAAATCCGCCGACAGGTGGTTTCCTGCCGGTGTCCTCGTCGATGGGCGGTGGTCTTGCCTACGTGCCCGGCTTGATCGCGGACACGGGCAATCAGGCGCTTGATGGCAAGGCGCCTTCGTTCGGCATTCCCGTCTGGCGCCGGCGATCCTGGCGAGTGCTCAACAATGCGGACTAACCGGGAGCGCATCATGCGGCGTGTGCACGGCTTTACCTTAATCGAGCTGATGGTCGTGGTTGCGATCATCGCCGTACTTGCAGCATTCGCCGTACCGGCCTATAGCCGTTACGGTTATCGCGCACGGCGAACCGATGGACAGGAGTTGCTATTGCGCATCGCCACGGCGCAGGAGCGCTACTACGCCACGTACAACAAGTACGGTGCACTTGCAGACCTGGGCTTCGCCGATCCCGCGCTATCCGATAACGGCTTTTACTCCGTGTCGCTGTCGAACCAGACAACCTCGACGTACATGGCCACGGCGACTCCTCGCAGCGCTCAGCAAAGCGATGCGTGCGGATCGTTGCAGCTCGATGGCATGGGCACGAAAACATCGGCGGCGGCGGGCAACGTCAGCAGCAATGGCAATTGTTGGTGATGATCATGGCCAAGCACCGTTCCAGGCATCGCGGCTTTACGTTGGTGGAACTGATGGTGACGTTGGCGGTCATCGCGATTCTCGCCATGATTGCCGTTCCCAATTTCGGCAGCCTGACGCGCCGTCATCGCGTGGCCTCGGTGGCCAATCAATTGCTGGCGGATTTCACCTACGCACGAGCTGAGGCTGCTACGCGCGGAAAATACGTATCGATCTGCGCCAGCCGCGACGGCGGCACCTGTAGCGAATCGTTGGACTACGCGTCCGGTTGGATCGTCTATGTCTATCCCACAGGGGGCGATGGCGCGAATCAGTTGTACGACGCCAGCAAGGCGGACTTTGCCTTGCTGCGAGCCACGGGGATGCAGCAAGGTGTGGCCATCGCGGCGTTGGATGCCGCTCCTTTCACGTACGGCCAGCAAGGGGAGGGGAGGCGTGACTCGTTCGCTCTTATCGTCTGCTCGCGGCCGTCGAGCGGCGCCCAAGCGGAAACTTCAGCTGCCGTACCAGGTATCAAGGTCGGCTTGATCAGTTCCGGGAGCGTTGTGCTCGGCCCGCTGCCGTCCGGCAGCAACTGCTCTTGATCGCCGGCGTGGGGCCGGCTATCCGGTCACCTGCCAATGCGCATGCAGCCCTGAGTGTCGATATACCGGCTGGCCGACGGTTTGTTCCACGATGGACATGGCTGCCCACAGGCTGAACCACCTTCGCGCACGCGTTATTCCGGTATAGAGCAGTTCGCGAGTGAGGACTGCGTTGGGCTCATCGGGAAGCACCAGCGCGGCGTGGTCGAATTCGGAACCCTGTGATTTGTGCACGGTCATGGCATAAACCGTTTCGCGCTCGCCCAGGCGCGAGGGCAGTACGAAGCGGATGCGCGTCGCGGTATCGCCGGCGTCCCCGGCTACCTCGAAGGCCACGCGTAAATGCAGCACGCCATGTTCGTCGGGAACGCGCAGTGCTATGCCGACATCGCCATTCATCAAGCCTAGGCTGTAGTCGTTGCGAGTCACCAGCACGGGGCGGCCTTCGTACCATTCGCGGCTCGCGTCGATCAGTCCCGCTCGGTGAAGGATGTCGGCCACCTGGCGATTGAGCCCGTCGGCACCCATCGGGCCCTGGCGCAGCGCGCATAGCAGCTGGAAGCGGCCGAAGCTCTGCAGCACGCCACGGGCCCATGTGTCGAACAACGCCGCGTCGGCATCGGCGCGAGGGCGCTCCTGGCGCATCCATTCAAGGTAGTGACGATAGCCTTGCGGCGAGGCATCGTCACTGCGCGCAGAAAAGCGATTGGCGCCACCGTCGAGGACAAGTTCGGCAAGGCGTTGCGTTTCGCTGGAAGGGTTCAGCCATGCAATATCGATATGCGGCCGCCTTAACAGCTGCCGCACTTTTGCGACGTCGCCTTCGTTCGTTGCTTGAGCGAGCACGCCGATGCCACTTTCGGCACCGAAGCGATGGCTAAGGCGGAGCATCGCCACATGCTGGTCCAGTGGGGCGGCATCTGTGCGCACCCAGGCATCGACATCGTCGCCGGTGGTCTGGCGCAGCCAGTCGGCGGTTGTCGGACTGTAGTGCGCGGCTTCTGCTCGGCGGCAGAGGTCGCCCAGCACGGCACCCGCTTCCACGGACGAGAGCTGGTCCTTGTCACCGAGCAGGATCAGCTTCGCATCATCAGGTAGCGCGGCGAGCACCGCCGACATCATCTCCAGATCGATCATCGAGGCTTCGTCGATGACCAGTACATCCAGGTGCAGCGGATTGCTACGGTCGTGGCGAAAGCGGCGCGTATCCGGCCGTGCGCCCAGCAGGCGATGCAGGGTATCGACTTGGCTGGGAATCGTTGCGCGCACGTCGCTGTCGACATCGAGCTGTGCGATCTGCGCGCTGATCGATGCCTGCAGTCGCGCCGATGCCTTGCCCGTGGGCGCGGCCAGGCGAATGCGCAGCGGACGGGGGGAGTGGTTGCGCTGCAGGGTCTGCAGCAGGCCAAGCAAGCGCACGACGGTCGTGGTTTTGCCCGTGCCCGGGCCGCCCGTGATGACGGTGAAGGCGCCGCGTGCTGCCAATGCGCAGGCGATACGTTGCCAGTCGGGGAGGTGGGAGACCTTGGCGGGAAACAGGCGCGCCAATTGTTCAGCCAGTTGTGGCGGCGCACTGGGTGACTGGCTCAAACGAAGGCTGATGGCCTGCGCCACACGTTGCTCATGTTGCCAATAACGGCGCAAATAGAGCCGATGACCGTCGAGTACCAGGGGTGAGGCAGCGCGATCACCCACGTCAGGCACGGCGACGAGGATCGAGTGCGTCAATGACCTGGGATCGGCGATGGCAGTCGCGATCAGTGCACGCCAGCTCGATGGCCACGCGAACTCTTCGGCCAGTGGCTCCCACGATGCCAGATCGAGGCAGAGATGCCCGTCGGCCTGTTGCCGACTCACCAGCGCGCCGAGCAAGGGGAGCACGGCCGGGGCATGGGCGTCCTGCGCTGCGAGGAAGCGGGCGAACGCGACGTCAAGAGCACGTAAGGTACCGCGCTCGGTGGCCTGGTCCAGCAGGTCGAGCCTGGGGTCATGCCGCATGAGCGTGCACTCCCGTGGCGAACAGGCGATCCATCGCGTCGATCAGTGCCCAGGGCAGACGCTCCTGATGAACACCATGGCCGGCGTCGTCGATACCGCGCAGATACAAGTACGCTACGCCGCCCATATGACGGTCGTAGTCGTAACCCGGGAGGCGCGCGCGTAACTGGCGATGCAGGGCCAGCGTGTAGATGGCGTACTGCAAGTCATAGCGCTCGCGCAGGATTGATTCGCGCATGGTCGCCGGGGTATAGGCGCTGGCGTCGTTGCCGAGCTTGTTCGATTTGTAGTCGATCACGTAGTAACGCCCCTGATGCTCGACCACCAGGTCGATAAAGCCCTTGAGTAGTCCATTGATGCGTTCGGGCAGCAACGGTGTACGTGATTGGCCGTTGAGCGAGTGCGCGGTGACCAGCCGATCGAGCGCGAGCGTGTCGACATGTTGGGCCTCGAACCAGAATTCCATTTCGGCGTAGTAACCATCCACACCGGCAAGGCTGGCCGATGCGCCATCGGGCAAGGCGAGGTGTGTCCGAAGCAAGGCCGGCATCCAGCGCGACAGCAGGGGAATGTCGGCTTGCCAGCCGCGCCGTTGGCAGCGTCGGGCGATTTCTTTTTCCAATCCGCTGGCGTCACCCGCAACCGTCACGAAACCCTCGTCGGCCGCCCATTCGAGCAGGTCGTGCAGGAAGGTGCCGGCCTCAGCGCCGGCGTGGAAGGCGTGCATGCCCTGCGCGTGGATGGGCAGGAACTCTGCCATGGCTGGTTGCTTGCTGCCCAGCTCGATAAGAACGTCCTGCGTTGCCGTCTCCGGCGCGGGCACCGGGACCCGTTCCGCCTCGGCATATCGCAACGAGCTGTAGCTTGCGACCCACCAGCGTTCCTGGGCACCGCCGGTATAGATGCGCGCATCCCACAGAGGGGTAATGTCTTCCTCGGCGGTCCTGAGAAGATGCTGCTCGGGCTGCAGCAACATCTCGATGTGCAGGTCCGGATGGCCTCCACGCAAGCTATCGAGGCGGCGCATCAGCTCGCCCGGCTGGATCGCCTCGCCACCGGACAGCACATGGCCAAAAGCGGACTTGTGCAGAGGCGTTGTCCTGGGGCCGCCCACGCCAGCGATGCCCAGCCAGCAGGCATAGCGCGCGCGGGTCAGTGCGACATAGAGCAGGCGAAGATCCTCCTGCAGGCGCTCGCGATCGGCGAGCGCGCGTGCCGCGTCGTCGGCGCGCAGATCCATCTGGGGTTCGCCTTCGGCGTCATGCCACAGAAAGCTGTCATCGCGTTTCACCTCGCGTGCGGAGCAGATGAAGGGCAGCAGTACCAGCGGGTATTCCAGTCCCTTGGACTTGTGAATGGTCACCACCTTGATGAGCGCGGCCTCGCTTTCCAGGCGCACGATCTGCTCTTCCGCGGTTTCCGCCAGCGGGTCGATTGCCGTGGCCATCTGCGCGGCCAGGTAACGGATCAGCGCATGATCGCCGTCCAGGCTTGCGGCTGCGTGCTGCAGCAGTTCGGCCAAGTGCAGCAGATTGGTCAGCGCGCGTTCGCCGTCGGGCTGCACGAGCAAGTGAGCGGGGAGATCGAAGGCATGCAGCAGATCGTGGAGCATGGCCAGCACGCCATGGCGCTGCCACGTGTCATACAATTGGCGGAAGCGCTCGCCACAGGCTTCCCAGTGATGCTCGTCGAGATTGAGGCGGTCCAGCTCCGCGTCGCTTTGCCCCAGTGTCGGTGTGGCCAAGGCCGCGCGCATGCTGCGGTCGGACCCTGGATCTGCACAGGCTTGCAGCCAGCGCAGCAGATCGGCGGCCTCGGCCGAGGCATACACTGAATCGCGATCGGATAGATAGACACTCTTGAGACCACGCCGCTGCATTTCATCACGTACCCGCGCGGCTTCGGTGCCGTTGCGCACGAGGATGGCGATATCACCTGGCTTCAATGGCGTGACTTGGTTGTCCTGGCTCATGAAGCCGCAGCGTCCTTGCTGTGCCGCTGTCAGCAATTGCACGAGGTAGGCAGCGGCGTGCCGAGCCATCAAGTCGACATAGGCCGAACCGCTGATGGCTTCTGGTTTGTCTTCGACGGCCAGATGCATCGGTGGAAGCGGTTGGCCATCAAGCACAAGCCGATCGATCCGCCCACGCGCGGCGACCGGATGGAATGGCAACGCGCTGCTGCCATGTCCAAAGCCGAAGGCGCCCTCGACGTGGGTGTCGGCGTGCTCGAAGATGCGGTTGACCGCGCTCACCAGCGCCTGGGTCGAACGGTAATTGGTGTCGAGCGTCCAGGTTGGCTGCTGCGCGGTGGCGCGGGCGCGCAGGTAGGTATGGATGTCAGCCCCGCGGAACCCATAGATGGCCTGCTTGGGATCGCCGATCAGCAGCAGGCCGGTTGGCCCGCGTCCGGCGTAGATGCGGCGAAAGATGCGCCACTGTAGCGGGTCGGTGTCCTGGAACTCGTCGATCAAAGCGATCGGGTATTGCTTAGCGATGGTGTCGGCCAGTCTGCCGCCGGCGTGGCTGTGCAATGCGCCGTCAAGCCGCTTGAGCATGTCGTCGAAGCCGAGCTGGGAGCGACGTTGCTTGGTCTGTTCCAGTCGCCGGCTTACCCAGGTGGTGGCATGGGCCAGCATGGATGCCTGCAGCGGGACAAGTCTTGCCTGCGCCTCGACGCAAGCTTCGACGGCCAGGAAGGCGTCGTGGACGAGCGGTTCGGCGTTCTTGTTCTTGGCGGCGGCCAGCGCGGACTGGGTGTAGCGCTTCAGGGTCTCGCCGGCATCGGTTAGTCCCGAAGACCATTGGCGCAGCAGGACCAGCTCCGCCATGACCTTGTCGCGCTTCATCTTGGTGCCGTTGAGTGCACCTGCAGCCAATGCAGTGGCGAACATGCTCTCAATCGGCTCCACGTTCTCCAGCCAGCGCCGCCTTGCAGTGGCTTCGGCTGTGCTCGATGCGTCGACGCTGTGGCTGAATTCACTGAGCGCGCGTAGCGGATCGGGCAGCGGCTTGCCATCCAGGCGCAGGTTTTGCAACGGCCGGCGAAGCAGGGGACGAAGTGCCTTCAGCAGCGACGGCGGACTATTCCACCAGTGCGAAGCGACCGCCGCGCCATGGCGGTCGAGTGGGAAAAAATACGTGCGCCAGTAATCACGGACGGTTTCGGCGAGCAGCTCGCTTTCGTCGATCTCGGTGTCCTGCACGAAAGCGTGGCCGCTATCGAAAGCGTGTTGGCCCAGCATGCGCTGGCACCAGGCATGAATGGTGTGGATGGCCGCTTCGTCCATCCATTGCGCGGCCAGCTCGAGTTGCCTGGCGGCGCGTGCGCGCGCATCGGCATCGGGATAGGCAGCGATGAGCTCGCGCAGGAAGTCATCGGACGCGTGATCGTGACGGAAAGCCTCGGCGGCTTCGCTCAGGCGTTCGCGAATGCGCTCACGCAGCTCGGCCGTGGCTGCCTTGGTAAAGGTCAGCACCAGGATCTGGGCGGGCAGCAAGGGCTCGCCGTCAGTGCGACCGTGACCCAGCACGAGGCGCAGATAAAGCGCTGCGATGGTCCACGTCTTGCCCGTGCCTGCGCTCGCCTCGATGAGTTGGATGTCATACAGCGGCAGCTGCAGTGGTTGGAGCGGTGCGCTTGCGCTCACGCGACATCTCCCGGCGAGGCAACATCCATCAGGGGGCGGTAGAGCTCCAGCCAAGCCGTAAATCCGGCGGACTCCATGCGGGCGAAGCTTGGCCACGCGCGAGCGAGACAGACGTCCTCCTCGACTTCGCCGGGAATCTGGCTGAAGCCGCTGCCTGCGTAGGCGAGTTCGGCCTGTTTGCGGGCCTTGTCCTCGTCCTTGGCATGCTGCAGCCAGGCATAGGCGGTCTTGCGGGCTATCGGCAGCGGCGCGTTCATTCCTTCGCGCAGTGCTGCCAGCAGGTTGTCGGTCCACAGGGTTGCTTCGGCCTTATCCAGTACGCGAAGCAGCACTTGCGCATCCGCGCTGACGACGCGCGTCTGCAGGCGCAAGCCGTGGGCGTGAGCGAGCAGGTGGATCAACCAGGCGCCGATCAGCTTGTCATGGCGAAGGCCGCCATCCTTTTGCCGCAGTTTTCCGGTGACAAGCTCCAGGCGAACGAAGTGGGTCTCGTCACCGATACGCAGATCAGTCAGCCAGTCTTCGATTCGAACGCCGTGCGCGGTGTACTGCAGCTCGATCTTGTCGGCAGCCTGCGGCCATCGCCGGCAGGTCGCGAGCCAGGTGGCGGCCAGTTCGCGGGTTTCCCGCGCCAGCGTATCGCGCAGCAGTTCGCCGAATCCGCCAGGCGGCAGGGAGCCCTGTTCGGCGAGATGGCGAGCGGCAGCGTCGACCGCTTCGTCGGTATCGCCCGCCTGCACTGCCGCACGTAGCACGCTTGCGTTGGCGACGTGCCGCTCCAACGCATTCAGCGCGAACGGCTCGTCATTGGACGTCTCTTCTTTCAGGTCGGCGAAATGCACTTTCAGGCGGTGGTTATAGAAGTAGCGCACCGGCCGGTTGAGGAAGCCTTGCAGCTGGCCGATGCCGAGCGCAGCATCCGGTTCCCATCGCGCCAGCGCGTTGTCGCCATGCGCAGCGACGTGGGTGCGATGCGCCTGCCGCCATTCGCGCGCATAGGTGAACACGTGAGCATTCGAATCGGCGCTGAAGTATCGTCGGCTGAACGGTTGCAGCGGGTGCTCCGTCGTCATGGCCTCCATTAGCGCTTTGCCGGTCGAAGTATCGTTTGCGTCATCGCCGTCTCGATGCCAGCCGGCCGCGACGTAGTCGCGCAGTTGGCCGACGAGCACCGAGGGTGGCAGTGCGCTGTTGTCACGCACGTTGCGACCCACCCAGCTGATGTAAAGCGCATCGCGTGCGGAGATCAGCGCCTCAAGAAACAGGTAGCGATCGTCTTCGCGACGGGATCGGTCACCGGGCCGCGCATGGCCAGGCTGCGCCATCAGGTCGAAGTCGACCGGCGCCTGGCGACGCGGGTAATCGCCGTCGTTCATGCCCAGCAGACACACCACGCGGAACGGGATGGCACGCATGGGCATCAGGGTGCCGAAGCTCACCGCACCGCCCATGAAGCGTTGCGACAGGCGGCTTTCATCGATCGCCTTGAGCCAATGCTCGCGCACGATGCCGAGGGGCACGGGTTGCGCGAAGGCCGCCTCGGTACATGCTTGCTGCCAGGCGTCGAGGGCATCGCCAAGGCGCGCCAGTCGGTCGCTGTCGGCGGGATCGTCCGCCGCGAAGAAATCGGCGAGCAGCATCTGCAGCCGCTCATGCCACTGGGTCGGCGTGCCCGGTTCACGCAGCAACTGCCAATAGCGTTCCAGTTGATCGAAAAGCTCGGTGATCGGCCCAATCATGGCCGCATCCAGTCCGCCCACTTCATCGTAGGGTGCGATGCCTTGCCAGGTATCGGCATCGCCCACGGCGTAGCCGAGCAGCATGCGCTGCAGGCCGAAGCGCCAGCTGTTTTGCTCGATGTCGGGCAATTCGAGGCTCTGCTTCTGGCTGCCGTGCAGGCCCCAGCGAATGCCAGAGCCTTCGATCCAGCGTTTCAGCGTTGGCAGTCCGGCCTCGTCGATATCGAAACGTGTTCGCAGCGCAGGCACATCGAGCAGGTCCAGCACATCGCTTACCGCAAAGCGCGAGTCTGGCAGCGAGAGCAGGTGCTCAAGCGCCACCATCAAAGGCACTGCACCACGCGACGGTTGGTCTGCCAGGGAGTAGGGCAGGTGCCGCGGATCGTCGGCGGGCACCCGGCCAAATACCGCTTGCACATGCGGGGCGTAGGTCTGGATATCGGGCACCATCACGATCACGTCGCGTGACGACAATGGCGTGCCTTGGCGGCCCGCGTCCGCGAACATCGCCAGCAGCTGGTCGTGGAGAATTTCCACCTCGCGCTGCGGGCTGTGGGCGACGTGAAAACGCAACGAAGCATCGTTTGTCCGCCACGCTTTGCGTTGCGACGGTGCGGGCGGCAGCGGCTCCAGATCGAGAATGGCCTGCTGGATCTGACGCAGAAGCGTAGTGCCATCGGCATCGGCGAACAGGTCGATGCTGCGGTTCCAGGCGGCGAAGCGCTGGCGGTAGCCTTCCGGTTTGTCGAAGGCGTCGAGCAGTCGAATGTAGTCGCGGCCCTGGCGACCCCAGGCCGCCAGCAGCGGATTGGCGTGCAGATGGAGGTCTTCGTAGCGGGGCTCGGCCGGTAGGCCCGGCTTCCCAGCCTGGCGCCGCTGGTTCGCCTTAAGCAGTTCACGGTCCTCGATGATGTCGGCCCAGTAGTGGCGGCAGGGGTTGGCGACCAGCAGCATCACCTGGCTGAAACGAGCCAGCGCGGTCAGTGCCTCCAGCGTCTGCTGCGGCAGCGAGGACATGCCGAACACCACGACGCGTCGGGGCAAGGAGGCAGGCCGCGACGTCATGCTGCCGATGCGATCGAGGAAGGCATGATGTACCGCCGCGCGATGGTTGTGGCGTTCCTCGCCCACGTCATCCAATACGAGCTGCCACAGCCGGGCCTGCCAGCGCTGGTCATCGCCAAGCGGCGTGTGGCGGCTGCGCAGGTCGTCGCGAAGTTGATAGCGGCCTTGCTCCCAATCGGCGAGCCAGTCGGCGCGATAGACCTGGTATTGGTCGAACAGGTCGGCCACCCGCTCGGCCAGCTGGAAGCGCTTGTGCTCGTCCGGGTCGTCGCTGAGAAACTCGCGTAGCGGGGCGAAATCGGGTTCGTGCAGGTGTTCAGGTAGCAGTCGCAACAGTCGCCAGGCCAGGCGTGACTTATCGAACGGCGACGTCGTTGCCACGGCTTCGCGGCCGAGCACGCTGCGATAGGCCGCCCATAGAAACCGGCCGGGCAATTGCACATCGATAGCCGCACTGATGCCGAGGCCGCCCTCGCCAGCCGGACGAGCCAGCGCCCATTTCAGCCACTGCGCGATGCCGTTGCTCTGCACAAGCATCAGCTCGTCTTCCAGCGGACGTAGCGGTGCACGGGCCAGCCAGGCCATCAGAAGGTCGCGCAGATCCTCCATGCGGTTGCCATGGATGACCATCAGGCCTGGTTCGATGGGCGACTCAAGCGGCAAGTCCAGGGTGTGGCTCACGGTAGGCAGGGGGCGGCTTGGCTCATGGGGGGCATTCTCGCCGAGCGGGTGGAGGATGTCGCGCATCCTGCCCGTTCGCATTCTCAGCGTTCGAGAACGCGAACGTCGGGATGGAAGGCGACGTTCGCCTTGCCGCTTGGCGTGCGTGGCCGATCTTGCCAAGACAAGCGCCAATGCTGGCATGGGGCGTGCCGGCTTTCGCCCATCCAGTGCGACAGGCTTTACGTGATTTCAGACCATTCTCATGGAGACGCCCGATGGCCTGCCCCACACTTGCCCTCAGCCTCGTTGGGGTGATGGCGGGTCGCGACGCTGGTCGGAGGTCCGTCACCACTCAGAGTCGTGGGGAGTTCGAGGGAGCCTCCATCAAGGGGGAGCGTGCCGCCAGGCACGCGCTAGGGTCCGCGACGGAGTGCGGACGCGCAGGGTGGCCATCCGTCCAGGAGGGACGGCCCACCCAATTCCCCGGCTCGCCGGAACTTGCTCCGTCATCAGGTCGGGTGCCTTGGCGCACGCGCGCATGGCCATCGAATCTCATCGTCTTTCAACGCGAGGACCGGTCGCTTCCAGAGCACGGCCTTGAGCAAGGCAGCGGTTCGTGCGCGCAAGCGCAAGAATATGCAGCGCTGTTGAGGCATGGAGGCTGTCATCGTGGCCGTTGCACTGTCCGTTACGATGAATCGTCATAGCCATTCACCTCATCGATCGAGAGAGCAACATCATGAACACGCACCCATGGAAGCGGGTATGGCCCATGCGGCTGGCGATCAGTCTTGCCCTTGCAGCGCTGGCGCCGGTGCCGGCAGTGGCGCAGACGCCGAGCACGCCATTGGAACAGGGCGGCGATGTCGTCCCTAGCGCTGCCGACCTGGCCAACACGAGCTGCGCGAGTGGCGAAGAGCGTTTCTTGCCGGGCGATTACTACTATTGCCTCGGCACGCAATCGTACGGCACGCATCGCTATCAGAACGCGCAGCGATTTTTCACCACGGCGGCGAGCTGGGCCAGCAAGCCCGCGCAATACGTGCTTGGTGTCATGGCGCTCAATGGCGATCAGCAGCCGGCGAACCGCCCGCTGGCGCTGGCATGGCTGACGCTGGCGTCAGAGCGTTCCAACGCGGATTTCAAGCGCGCGTACGACGCCGCCTACAACGCTGCAACGACGGACGAGCGGCGTGCTGCCGACGCGCTGCTTGCCACGATGCGTCCAGTCTATGGCGACGCTACCGCGGCGGTGCGGGCGGAGCAGCGGTATGCACAGGGCATGGCCGAGTTGACCCGGTTGAGCAACAGCGGGGGCAATTACTGCATGCAGGACGATCGGGCGATCACGCGGGAGGCACCAGGGCCCAGCGGCTGTCCCTCGGCCAAGTTTGTCATCCAGGCGGTCGATGCCGCCGCGGTCAACGTATTCGACGGCTGGGTCGGTCACGTTCAGGTGGGCCCATTGGAGCAGGCGGGCGCCCCGGCGAAGAAAGGCGGATGAACTGAGGCGGGCAGGACGGCAACCGGAGGCGTTGCCGTCAAACGCGCGCGCCCTGGCTTGGGTCAGTTGCGCACAGTGACTGCGGGCAGGTCAACCACGTTGGCCATGACGCTGGCCTCGGCCATCGATCGGTCGGCACGTTCCAGGGCATTGCACGCCGATTCGGCGGCGTACCGCATGAGGTAGGCAAGGTGCGCCCGATACTGCGAACCGATGCCGTAGGCGCGGATCATGCCCGCGGCCTCGGCCAGGCACTCGAGATCCGCATGGACCCGATCCAGGTCGGTACTGATGGGGCACTGCGCGAAGGCATGCGTAACGACGGCGTCATGCAGGCGGGCACCGATGACGTCTTCCACCAGCTTGGCGGCCTGGCGCGCGGCGAACACCAGTACGTCAGCTGCCGCATGCGAGAGTTCGCTGTCGGACACCGCACGGTCGGTCAGTTCCACCAAGCTGCGCGTAACGGTCAGCAGTTGCGTCACGGGATAGGCCGTAGCGTTGCTCTGACTCATGATCCCGATCCCCCGGAGAAATTGATCGCGCATTCTCTACCGAGGCGGGCAATTTGTGTATCGGAAAATTGGGTCAATCGCATTTTGCGGGTCGACGACCCTCGGGACGGTGGGCCAGGCGGTCTTGAGCGGCGCTCTGGGGAGGTGCCATGAGCCGGTCGTTCGGCTGGCTGACCAGACCCACTTGGCGGATACCAATGGATTCATGAATTTCGATAGCTTGGCTCAATTGCCCGTCATGCCGCCGCGCCTTGCCGGCTGCGGCACGCGGCCGCAGGACGAGAACCGCGCGCAGCACTGGATAAAATGGCGTCGTCCCGTCACGACTGCTTTCCACCAGAGGCCAGCCAGCGCATCGATATGCAGTGCATTCCACAAGTATCCGTTGCCGAGACGACCGCTCATGTCGACGCGCAGGCTTTATGCGCAAACTGCGCCTTTTCTCGAGCGTGCAGCGCGATGGGCTATGGCAAGCGTGATCTGGCCGCTTTGCAATGTCTCGTGGAGCATGCCCCCCCGCTGGCCGAGGGTGAGCACGTGGTTCGGCGGGGCGAGCCGTTTCGTGCGATCTACGCCGTACGCACCGGCAGCGTGAAGGCGTCGCTGTTCAGCCGTGATGGCCGCGAGCAGGTACTCGGCTTCTATTTGCCTGGCGAGGTGGTGGGGCTCAACGGCATTTATCCCGACTGCTATCCAAGCGATGCGATCGCGCTGGAGCGGTCAACCTTCTGTCGTTTCTCGTTTCCGGCCATGAGCGATCTCGCGGCAACGCTACCGGCGGTACAACAGCATCTGTTTCGCATGTTGAGTCGGGAGCTTGGCATGGCCAGCAGGCTCGCCGGCGATCACACGGCCGACGAGCGGGTGGCGGCGTTCCTGTTGGACCTGGGACATCGTCACGGGCAGCACGGACTGTCGGATACGGTCTTCCAGCTCAGCATGTCGCGTAGCGACGTGGCCAGTCATCTGCGCTTGGCGCCAGAGACGGTAAGCCGGGTGCTCAGTCGGTTTCGCGCGAAGGGCTGGGTCTCGGTGGCGGGCCGGCGGGTGCAGTTGCGTGATGTCGAGGCGCTGCGCGATACGGGTTTTGCGCTATGGCAGGCTTCGTCGGCGGCGTAAGCCGCACACGTCAGTGTGGCTCATCAGCGTCCGTCGGTGTCTCGCTGTTGTCTGCAGGCCGCTCGGTGGGATCGCTCTCTTCCATGAGTGGCAGCACGCCAGGACTGTCCAGGTCATCGAACTGCTGGTGGTTCACTGCCCAGAAGAAGATGGCGACCGCCACGATGACGATCAGCAGGGTGACGGGAATCAGCACCAGCAGGATGTTCATGCGCGCACCGCGGGTGCTGGCGGACCATCGCGTCCGATACGCCAGGCGTTGAGAACCACGACGAGGGAACTCGCCGACATGCCGATGGCGGCCAGCCAGGGTGGCACCCATTCCAGCGCCGCAAAGGGAATGGCGCAAAGATTGTATGCCAGCGACCAGCGCCGGCCTTGGGCGATGACGTCGCGAACCTTGCACGCCACATCACGCGCCACCACCAGTCCGTGTAGCTGACCGTGCAGCAGCAGGAAGTCGGCATGCGCCTGGGCGAGCTCAGTGCCGGAAGCCAGGGCGGCGGATACATCGGCACCGGCGAGGATGGGCGCGTCGTTGTTGCCGTCGCCTACGGCGAGCGTGACGTGGCCTTCGCGGCGTTTGCGCTCAAGCAGGGCGAGTTTGTCCGTGGGGGTCTGTCGTGCGTAGTGTTCGCCCACGCTCAGGGCCGCGGCCGTATGGGCGACACGTCCCTCGGCATCGCCGCTGGCGATCACCGTGGCCATGCCTCGTTCCCGCAGCGCATCGAGTGTCTTTGAAGCATCGTCGCGCGCGACTTCGCGCGGACGGAACGCGGCAATGGGTCCTTGTGCGTCGGCAAGCCACAAGTCGTCGGAAGAGCGTGGTGGTTCGACGCCCTCAAGCACGAACCCAGCGCGCCCCAGCCGAAGCGAGTGGCCATCGATCGTCCCGGAAATGCCTGAACCAAGCGTCACTTCGACCCGTGTCGCCGCAGCAGGCCGATACCCCGATGTGGCCCGCGCCACGGCACGTGCCATCGGGTGTGAGCTCTCCCTGGCAAGCGCAGCCGCGAGCGCCGGCCACTCAGTGGCGCGGTCAGCGCGTACGTGGCTGGCTTCGTCGAGATCGACGTGGGGCACCGTCAGCGTACCGGTCTTGTCGAAGACAGCGACGTCGACGCGCGCGAGAGTCGCCAGAGCGGCGCTGTCGGCTACAAGTACGCCGCGCTGGGCGAGGATGCCCAGCGCCCGAACCATGGCGCTGGGTGCCGTGAGCGCGTAGGCGCAAGGGCAGGCGATGACGAGCACCGCCACGGCCGCCTCGAAGGCCCGTGACGGATCGATCAGTAGCCACGCCGCGGCGGTTCCCAGCGTAAGCAACAACACGCGTGCGACGAAACGGCCCAGTTCCGCGTCATCCACTTGCGTGGCGGCTTCACGTGCCAGGCGCGTGCGCGTACTGAGGGCGCCGACGCGTGCGACTGCGGTGTCATCGCCACTGCGCTCGACCCGTAGGCGCGCCGGTCCGCCGACCAGGACGCTGCCGGCCACGAGTGGGTCACCGCGGCGCCGCGTGACCGGACAGGATTCGCCTGAGAGCAAGGCTTCGTCCACTTGGATCGACTCGCTCTCCAGCACACCGTCGGCGGGTACGGTGCCACCCTCGGCGATATGCACCCGATCGCCGGGCAGTAGTTCGATGGCCGGTACCGTCTCCAATGCCCCGTTGGCGCGCACACGCTCTGCCAGCAAGGGCGTCCCGTCGATCACGGCGTCACCTAAGGCCCCACTGCGATGCCGGGCGCGCAGCTCGATATAGCGGGCTGCCAGCAGCAGAAACACGAACATGCTTGCCGAATCGAAATAGATCTCACCCTGGCCGCGTACGGTGTTGATCGCGCTGGCGAGAAACACCAGCCAGACGGCGGCGGCGACCGGAAGATGGATACCCAGGCGTCGGCTGCGCAGTTCCTGCAACGCGCCTCGGACGAACGGGTGCGCCGAATAGAACACGATCGGTGCGGTGGATATCAGGCTCAGCCAGCGAAACAGGCTGCGCGTAGTGAAGTCGACGAAATCCACCACGCCGATATAGATCACGAAGGCATACGTCATTACCTGCATGGTGCACATGCCGGCGACAAGCAGGCGCTTGAGCAAGTCGTGCGCCTCGCGCGAGCGCGCATCGTCGATGCTGTCGCTGCGCAGCGGTTGCGCGGCACAGTGCATGGCGGCCAGCGTTTGCAGCAGGGTGGGCAGGGAAGTGCGATCGCGATCCCAGATGACGCGCACGCGCCGCGACGAGGCGTCGACGCTGACTCGTCGCACGCCGGGGACGGCATAAATCACCTGTTCCAGCCGCAGTACCTGACGCGCACCTTGCAAGCCATCGACACGCAAGGCGACTTCGCTCTGCCCATCGCGCCGCGCGCGCAGCACCTGGGCTGCCAGCAACGGATGCGCCCATGCTTCGTAGGCGTTCAAGGTTTGGCACCCCGATGTTCATGGGTGCTCGAAGGCACGCCGAAAACCGCATGCGGTGCATCCACCGGTGTATCGGCATGTCTTGCGCCAAGCATGATCATCCACACGCATCCCGCCAAGGACGCACCGAACACCATCACTCCAAGCCACACGATCGGCTGCCGATGCCAGCCCGAAGTGGCACTGGCCGAGGGCTTACTGCGGGTAGGCATGATCCGGATGCGACAGGTGATAAACGTAGGCGGCCAGCACGCGAATCTGGTCCTCGGTCAGGCGCGGGCTCCATGCCGGCATATGGCCCTGACGGCCATCGCGGATGGTGGTTTCGATATCGGCCGGCGTGCCGCCGTGCAGCCAGATCTGATCGGTGAGATTTGGCGCGCCCAGCGCCTGGTTGCCCTTGCCATCGGGACCATGGCAGGCGGCGCAAGTCGCAAACAAGGGCTTGGCGGCCTCCGCACGTTTTTCGTCGTGCGGCCTGCCGGAGAGACTCAAGACGTATTGCGCGAGGTTCTTTACGTTTTCCTCGCCCAGACTCGCCCATGGCGGCATCACACCGGCGCGACCGTCGTGGATCGAGGTGAAGATGGCCTTGCCATCGCCACCATAGAGCCAGTCGTTGTCGGTGAGGTCGGGAGCGCCAAGCAACGGATTGCCGGTAGCCGAGCGCCCATGACATGCCGCGCAATTGTCCAGGAACAGGCGGCCGCCCAGCTGCTGGGCGGCCGGATCGCCGGCAAGCTGCTCGATCGGATACAGCGAAAACCGCTTCATCAGCTCGTCGAGCCGGGCGTTGTTGGAGGCGACGTTGGCGGCCAGTTCACCGTGGGAGGTCCAGCCAAGCAGTCCTTTGAAGCGACCAAAGCCTGGAAACAGCGCCAGGTAGGCAAAGCCGCAGATAAACATGGCGGCCGACAAAATGATCCACCAGAGTGGCAGCTTGTGCACACCTTCGCGCAACACGCCGTGCGCCCACACATGGCCGCTGGTGCCGTCCTGCTGAACGGGAATCTTGGCGCGCGGCGCCCACAGGAACAGGAACAGCGTGATGCCCAGGTTGAGCACCACCAGGAACATGATCCACAACGACCAGAACAGGCTCATGGCTGGGCATCCTTCGCGTCGGCATCCGTCTGCGGATTCTCAGCAGTCGGCTCGTCTTCCATCGGAAGCTCGGCCATGCGCAAGAACGCTTTTTTATGTCGACCGCTCCACGCCCACGCCCAGATGCAGATGAAAGTAAACATCATCACGACGATGATCACGCCGGTGAGGTGACCCCAGATCTCGTTCATGGCTCGCCTCCGTCGCTGGCCGGTTGGCCGTTCGCCGCCATCGGTTCGTTCTTGACGCCCAGGCCTTGCAGGTAGGCGACCAGGGCATCCAGTTCCGTCTTGTCCTTGAGTGCGTCGGGTGCACTGGCGATGTCGGCGTCGCTATACGGGTCGCCGAGTTTGCGCAGCCCACGCATGCGCGCCTGGATGTCGGCAGCATCGAGCTTGGTTTGCGCCAGCCATGGATATCCGGGCATGTTCGATTCCGGCACGACCTTGCGCGGGGCCATCAAGTGCAACTGGTGCCACTGGTCGGAATATTTGCCGCCGACGCGGGCGAGGTCGGGCCCGGTGCGCTTGGAGCCCCACTGGAAGGGTCGGTCGTATACCGACTCCTCGGCGATGGAGTAATGACCGTAGCGCTCGGTCTCGGCGCGCAGCGCGCGAATCATCTGCGAATGGCAGAGATAGCAACCCTCACGCACATAGATATCACGCCCGGCCAGCCGCAGCGGGTCGTATGGCCTGACTCCGAGGGGCGCCCTCACCGAATGGGCTTCCATGAACAGTGGCGTGATCTCGGCTAGTCCACCGATCGACACCATCACGGCGGTGAGGACGGCAAGCAGCGGCGCGTGTTTCTCGATCGTTTCGAAATGTTTGTAGGCCATGGGTGCGCTCCTCAGCCTGCCGCCGGCAGTGGGGCGGGTACCTGGTGCGGCTCAGGCTCGGGAATCGGCACCGGAATCGGCTTGATCAGGTGGGCCCGCGCATCGGCGGCGGTGTGCCAGAGATTCCAGGCCATCACCACCATGCCCGACAGGACGAAGCAGCCGCCCAGCCAGCGGATCAGGTACATCGGCTTGATCGCGATCAGGCTGTCGAGGAAGGAATAGGTGAGCGAGCCATCTGCGTTGGTGGCGCGCCACATCAGGCCTTCGGTCACGCCCGCGGTCCACATCGAGCCGACATACAGCAACAGGCCCGTCATGTGCAGCCAGAAGTGCACTTCCATGCCCGTGTTCGAATACATCGCCGGCCGGCCCAGGGCGCGCGGCGCCATGGCATAGAGCGAGCCGATGGTGATCATCGCCACCCAGCCGATCGAGCCCGAATGCACGTGGGCGATGGTCCAGTCGGTGTAATGCGACAGCGAGTTCACCGTCTTGATCGCCATCATCGAGCCTTCGAAGGTGGCGGCGGCGTAGAACACCAGCGACATCACCATGAATTTCGCCGCAGGATCGGTTTTGAGCTTGTGCCAGGAGCCGTTGAAGGTCAGCAGTCCGTTGGCGGCCGAACCCCAGCTCGGCATCAGTAGCACCAGCGAGAACGCCATGCCCACCGACTGCACCCAGTCGGGCAGCGCCGTATACATCAGGTGGTGCGAACCGGCCCACATGTAGACGGAGATCAGAGCCCAGAAATTGACGATGGAGAAGCGGTAGCTCCACAGCGGCTGCTGCGCCTGCCGCGGCACGAAGTAATACATCATGCCGAGGAAGCCCGCGGTAAGGAAAAACGCCACCGCGTTATGGCCGTACCACCACTGCACCATCGCATCCACCACGCCGGAGTAAACCGGATACGACTTGGTCAGGCTGATCGGCAGCGCGATGTTGTTGACGATATGCAGCAGGCCCACCGCGATGATGAAAGCACCGTAGTACCAGTTGGCCACGTAGATATGCCGGATGCGACGGCGCCCGAGGGTGGCGAAGAACACGACGCCGAACGAGACCCATACCATGGCGATAAGGATGTCGATGAACCATTCGGGCTCGGCGTATTCCTTGCTCTGCGTCATGCCCAGCGGCATGGTCGTCATGGCCAGCACGCAGATCAGCTGCCAACCCCAGAACGTGAGTTCAGCCAGGCGCGGCAGGGCGAGCCGAGTGTGGCCGGTGCGCTGCACGACGTAGTAGCAGGTGCCCATCAGGGCCGAGCCGCCGAAAGCGAAAATCACACCAAAGGTGTGGTCAGGGCGGATACGGCTGAAGGTCAGCCAGGGAATATCGAAGTTGAGGGCGGGCCACATCAACTCGGCCGCGGCGTAAACCCCTACCGACATGCCGATGATCCCCCAAACGGCCGCTCCAAGCAGGAACAGGCGGACGACTTTGTCGTCGTAGTACTCGGTCACAGACATGCAATCCCCACCTTTTCAATGGATGGATGGTGCTCTGATCATTCGACGCACTTCGATGACTTGGATCAAATTTTCCCAATGATAGCCTTACAGGTCCGCGGTGTGTTGCCACAGTCTTCCTTCGATTGGGAGGCCGGCCTTGATCAAGATGGCGTGACGACTCGCTGGCTTATTGACCCGGATCAGCGCGAAAACTTTTGCAAACTGGCAGGCTTCCAGCAGGTCGCGGGAGCGCTGGAATGACCCACGTCGTCACTGAGAACTGCATCAACTGCAAGCACACCGACTGTGTCGAGGTATGTCCGGTCGACTGCTTTCATGAGGGCCCCAATTTCCTGGTGATCGACCCGGACGAATGCATCGACTGCACCTTGTGCGTCGAGGAATGCCCGGTCGATGCGATCTTTGCCGAGGGCGATGTGCCGGCGGGGCAGGAGCCCTATCTGGCCCTCAATGCGGAGCTGGCCAAGAGCTGGCCGGTGATCGCCACGAAGATACCCGCGATGCCGGATGCCGCCGAATGGGACGGCAAGCCGGACAAGTTGCGTTTGTTGATCCGATGAGCGACGTCCGCTCCATGACGCCGATGGTCACGCGGCGCGCGCCCGCCACCGGTTGATGGCGAAACCCAGGGCCAGCATCAGCGCCACCGCCAGCTGGGCCAGCAGCGATTGCCAGGTGGGATAGATGCCCAGCAACTCGATGGAAGGAACCGGCGCCACCGTCACGGCGGTCCAGCCCGCCTCCTGCAACGCGGCCACCCCCTTGCCGGTCAACACGATGGCCAGCGCGGCGATGATCAAGGAGCTGACCGAGAAGAACACGCCGAGCGGGAGTCGCCGGCTGGTCCGCAGCAGCACATACGCGATCAGGCCAAGGATGAGGGCGCCCGCGGCGATGCCAGCCAGCAACCAATGCCCCTGGCCTTCGTTCCACAACGCCGTATAGAACAGGATGGTCTCGAACACCTCGCGGTAAACCGAGATGAAGGTCAGGCCGAAGACGAACCAGGCGGACTTGCGATCAAGTGCCGTGGCCATCTTGGCCTTCAGGTAGGTCTGCCAGCGCCCACCGATGCTTTTCTGATGCATCCACAAGCCGACGCCAAGCAGCACCGCCGCGGCGAACAGTGACGAGAGCCCTTCGGTCAGTTCACGGCTCGCGCCGCTGATCGAAATGGCGTAGCTGGCCACGGCCCAGGTGAGTGCGCCGGCCAGCAGGGCGAGCAGCCAGCCCGCATGGACATAGCGTGTGGCGTCGTGCCGATCGGCTTTGCGCAGAAAGGCGAGCAGCGCCACCACGACCAGCAGGGCTTCCAGTCCTTCACGAACGAGAATGGTCAGCGCACCAAGGAAAATGGTCAGCGGGCTACTCGCCGCCTCCGACGTCACCTGGCCGGCACGCGCCAGCAGGGTGTCGATGGACGATGCCTGCGCGGCGATCTCATCGCCCGAGGTGTCGTTCGACAAGGCGCTGCGATACGCACCCATGGCGGTCTCGATACGCGCACGTAGTTCGCTGTCGCGGGCATTGAGCTGAGCCTCCACCGGCTCGACCCCATCCAGATAAGCGGACAACGCGAGTTGGCGGGCTTCGTCCACGTTGCCGGCGTGAAAGGCGGCCGTACTGGTGGAGAGGCGGGCACGTGCGAGCGCGATACCCGTCAACGCCTGTTGAACGGCACCGGGGTTCGCGCGCAGATAGCCGATGATCAGTCGGGCCTGTTCGGTTCCGAGCGTGTCGGATAACTGCGTGACGCGTGCGCGGGAAAGCTCGCTGAGTGAGGCGATATTGCTGCGCGCGGCGTCATTGTCATGCCAGGCGCGCACACCCTTGCTGGCTGCGTCGGGGTAAGCAAGCGTGCCCACGTAGTACGCCAGCGCCCAACGATCGTCGCTGGACAGCGTGGTGGCGAAGCTCGCCATGGGCGTACCTTCCACGCCCTGGGTGATCACTTCATAGAGCGACAGCGCGCTACGTTGGTCGGCGCGCTGCTGCTGAGTGAAGTCCACCGGGCGTGGCGAAAGGCGGAGTCCTACCGGGCCATCGCCGCGGCCACCGGCGCCATGACATGCCGCACATTGGGCCTGGTAGAGCGCGGCGCCGCGCGCAAGATCGGGCGCGTGCGCGGGAGCGGTAGGCACGGGATAGCTCTGTAGCAGCGCATCGGCCAGGGCGTGCGCTTCGCGCGCCACTTGCGCCTGCGACGCCTTGGCGTCGATCGATGCCACCAGGTGATCGGCCTGCTGCTGCAGCGCGGCTGAACCGGGAGAGGAGGGCAGCGCGCGAATCTGGTCGCGTGCATTACGCGCGAACTCGCGCATCTCGTCATATTCGGAAGCGCTGACCACGGCGCCGTTGTTTACCGCACCGGCGTAATCGGTGGCGAGGTAATCGAGCATCTGCCATGTTTGCGACACGCTTGCTGGCGCATCCGCTGCGTGCAGCACGCTCGCCATGGCGAGGCAGGCCCATAACGTCAGCGCGAGGGTCAACGCAAATCGTCTAAAAATGCGAGTGGTTCTCATTTGTATAGTGTGCGCCTGCGACCCGCTTGCATGGAAGGGGGCGGCGACACGCCGTAAGCCTCCGCGGCACTACGACACGAAATGCAGCGGTTCGATAATGCGCGATGGGTGCTCCAGCGACAGCCGCCCCAGCTTCATCCCGAGACTGAGGCCTTGGGCTACACGTTCGGCCGTGCCGATGAAAAGCTCGGCGGTCGACGCTTCGAATACCTCATGGGCGGTTTCCCGCCACAGCGCCAGCCAGCGTTGACGGAACGCTTGCGGAAACGGTGGCAGTTCACGATGGACGCCCATGGGATTGCCACGATAGCGGCCCGAGCGCAGCACGATGGACGACCAAAAGTCGCGCAGGATGCGCTTGTGCGCGGTCCAGTCCGCGATGACGCCGTTGAAAATCGGCCCTAGCTGCTCGTCCGCACGCACCTTGGCGTAGAAGCGATCGACGAGCGTGGCAATACCTACCTCGGTGGCCGTGGCGAAAAGAGGCATGGCGTTCTCCGGGAATAGGGCAATCGATCAGCCGGGCTTGCCGTCACGACGTGGCGTGAGATAAATCCACAACGCGCGCGCCACCCAGGGCATCAGCACCAGCAACCACAGTGCGGCAGACAGCACGTAGTACGGCAAGGGACGCGCCGAGCACTCGGCCAGCACGCGAATCACCGCCACCAACTGCATGCCGATGAACGCCATCCACGGCAGTGGCCCCATCACCAGTGGCCGGCCGGAATGGCCATGCGTCACGCGGGTCACCATGGCGACCAGCATCGAGCTGAAGAAGCCGATGGTGAGCGCGTGCAAGGGTGCCAGCGGCCAGCCGGCTGCGCCGGTCGCCAGTACTCTCAGGCTGTCGACCGTGAACAAACCGAACGACAGCGGCAACCAGGTCAGCGCGATATAGAGCACCGTCAGGAGTCCTGGTCCGCGTGCTTTCCACGGTTGCCAGGCCAGCCATTGCCACAACAGCAGCGCCGTCAGCGGCAGGTCGGCAAGCCAGCGCCAGGCGTGGGCATCGCGCAGGTCGAAGGCGAGGTGGGCAAGGCTAAGTATCCACACGCCCAGCAGCGACCAGGCAGGGCGTACGACGCGATATCCGGCCAGGACATTGCTCGAAAAGAACGGCACCATGCGATGCGCCACCGTGAAGTACACCGGCACCAGCAAACCGAAGGTGCCGATGCCGATGGCGATCGGCATTAATGCTGGCGATCCACCCACGGCATAGAGCAGGGCTAGCGCAAGTCCCAGCGCACCCAGGACCAAGGCAGCGTAAGCGGAAACGGACCAAACATCCCGATAACCATGGCGATGCAGTCGTGAGCCGAGCGCGAACATCGCGGTCAGCCAACCGAGCAACATGGCGGCCAGGCCGACGGGCAGCACGATGGGGGCGCCACTCTGTGCGGCAATTACCAGCGCGGCGCCGGCGAACGTGAAACCAAAGACCGCGGCGTAGATTCGCTTTGGCACCGCGGCGAGATCGAGCCAGCGAGGAAACACCGTCAGCAGAAAGCCGAGCACGAAGGGAGCGAGGGTGGCGTACTGCATCAGCAAGCCATGGGCCCAGCCGACCGGCATGGCATAGCGCACGAACGGCCAGCCGCGCCACGAAGCCAGCAGCGCCCACGTCCACCAGACCATGCTGGCCAAAAGCGCCGTGGCACCCACAAAAAACATCGCCCGATGCGGAGCCTCAAGCAGCGTCGTCAGCGGCTGGGTTAACGGAGGAGCTGGGTTCGCGGATCGCATGGAGATGTGCCTGCGCAAGGAGCGCCGGGAACGGAGAGCCATAGTTTGGCGATGCCGCTCTGCGTGGCGCTCTGATCTGGGTCAGAATTTTCTTACCTGGCGCGTGAACGTCGCGAGGCCGTGAAGGGCCCTGGCTAGCGCGCATTCACTTGGGCACGGCAACTCGCTGCGACTCGCCCGCGAGAAGGTCTCTCTCCCTTGTATCGCGGACTAGCGTCGCCACCTTTGCGAATGAGTGCAAAGGTGCATCCACTGTCCATCAGGAGTATTCCCATGCATATTGATTTGACCGGCCGGGTGGCCGTGGTTAGCGGTTCGACGGCTGGCATCGGCTTGGCGATCGCGCAAGGTCTCGCTGCCGCAGGCGCTCATGTCGTCATTACCGGCCGCACCCAGGCCCGTGTTGACGAGGCCCTCGCCAGTGTGCGCTCGTTCGTCGCCGGCGCCACTCTCACGGGCCTGGCTGCTGACCTGGGCACGCTTGATGGCGCACAGCGGCTCATCGCGACGATTCCCGATGCGGACATCCTGATCAACAACCTGGGCATCTTCGAGCCGAAGGCATTCTTCGATATTCCTGACGAGGACTGGTTGCGCTTTTTCGAGGTGAATGTGTTGAGCGGCGTTCGCTTGTCGCGGCACTACGCGCAGGGCATGGCCAAGCGTGGCTGGGGGCGCATCCAGTTCGTATCCAGCGAATCGGGCCTGCAGATTCCCGCGGAGATGGTGCACTACGGGATGACCAAGACGGCGCAGCTTGCCGTTTCGCGTGGGCTGGCCGAGTCGCTGGCGGGAACCGGTGTGACGGTGAACGCGATACTCCCGGGGCCAACGCGCTCGGAGGGCGTCGGCGACTTCTTCGGCAAGATCGCGGCGGAGCAAGGCGTATCGCAGGAACAGGTGGAGCGCGATTTCATCCAGACCCATCGTCCATCGTCCTTGATCCAGCGGTTGGCGACGGTGGAAGAGGTGGCTAACCTCGCCGTGTATCTCGCCTCGGAACAAGCCTCAGCGACGACCGGCGCCGCCATGCGCGTCGATGGCGGAGTCGTGCGTTCGATAGCCTGAGGGCGGCAGCTTCGGAGAGGTATTGGACGAACGACCCAGGCAACCCATGCGCGGTGGCCTGGGTCGTTGAGTTCCGTTCACGGCTTGCGTTTCATCAACGCATAGAGGGGCGCCGTCAACAAGAGGACGAGGAGCGCCCTGCGGCCCAGGAGATCGGATTGACCCACGACCACGCCTACGCAATACAGGCATGCAATCAGGCCTGCGATAAGCAGCGCACGGCGTCTTGACCTTGGCAGCTCGATGGTTTGATTGAGGCGCCACATCGAGATCACCGAGTAGATGTAAGGAAGCGCCATCAAGACCACGGTCGCGTTGGTGATGATGGAAAACTGCTTGGCGATAGAGGGGGATGCGGTGAGCACCAGTAGCCCTGTCATCAGCAGGCCGGTGATGACGAGATTGTGCGTGGGCATGCCATGATCGTTGGTCACGGCGAAGCGGCGCACAAACATGCCATCGGTGGCGGCGGCCTGGGCCGACTGGGCGACGATGAGGATCCAGCCAACAAGGGCACCGGCCGCCTTCAGGATGGCGGCCACCGAGATCACTTCGGCCGCCCATGGCCCCAGCATGAGGCGCGCCGCGTCGGCGAACGGAGCCGCCGAATTCTTGAGTTGGTCGTTGGGAAGGATGCCCATGATGGCGGTGCAGCAGGACACATAGATAACCGTGGCCACCACGAGCCCGATAATCGTCGCCAACGGTACGTTGCGATTCGGATTCTCGATGACGCCGGCCGAGACGGCCGCGCTCTCGACGCCGAGAAACGCCCATAACGCAATGGAAGCGCTTTGGGCCACGGCGGAATGCGTGGGCAAGGAACCTGGGTTCCAACCGGCGCTGAAGACTTCCGGCTTAAACCAAAGCCAACCAAGCACGCCGACAAAGGCGATCGGCAGGATGCCGGCGATGGTGGTGATGCTGGTGAATTGGCCGATCGTCTTCGCGCCGCGCGAATTCAGCCAGATAAACAGCCAGATCACGGCGGCCGTGCAGCCATTCGCGAACCACGGGCTCTTCAGGATCGGGAAGAACACCGCCAGGTAACCGGTGACCGAGATCGCGATGGCGACATTGCCGATCACGTTCGCGCCCCAGTACAGCATGTTGGTCTGGAAGGCGGCGAACGGGCCCATATGGTCGCGCGCATAGGCATAAGGTCCACCGGCCTGCGGCTCCACCATGCCCAGGTGCGCGAACACCAGGCCTAGCGCGCTGGCGCCAATGGCCGAGATGATCCAGCCATAGATCGAAATGCTGCCGATGCTGGCCAGGCTGGAAGGAAGCAGGAACACGCCCGTGCCGACCATGTTCGCCACGACGAGCGAAGATGCGCCGACCAAACCCATCTTCTTTGGCTGTAGCGCCGCCATGCTCACTCCCGTTTGCGTGCTCCGTGCAGGGTCCCGCTCATGCACTGCTGGTGGCGGATTGGGCGTCATCGCAGCGGTGACGCCACGACCTCCAACCTCCAGCGCAAGGCGACCTTGCCCGATGTCTCGATCAAGATAAGTCCGTGACAGCGGGTACAGCGGTGTTCACTTTTTCTTGGGCGTCTTGGCTGCCTTGGCGGGCGCCGTCTTCTCCGCAATCACGCGTGCCCACATGTCGCCCTGGGCATCGGCGTGGACGTTCTGGACTTCGCGGCCAAAACCGGGGAAGCGCCTGCCGTACTCCTCCACCGATGTCAGGAATTTCAGGATCGGCCCGCCCTTGGCGTCGACGCGTTCGCCAGGCATCAGCACGGGAATGCCGGGTGGATACGGCACGATCATCAAGGCGGCGAGGCGGCCCGGCAGGTCACCGATGCGAATCTCTTCAGTGTCGCCATGTATGAGTTTCTGATACGCCTCCGATGGCGTCAGCACCTGTTCGGAAAGCACTTCGCCAGCCTCGTTGGCCATCGCCTGCAGATCGAGGTCCGTCATGACCTTGTGCATCTCGTCGCAAAGCTGCGGCAACGTCACGCCGCGGTAGCGCTCGGGATGGGCCTGCACGAGATCCGGCAACGCTTCTTCCAGACTCGCGTCGCGATCGTAAAGGCGCTTGAAGGCGAGCAGGGTCTCGAGCAGGGTACCCCATTTGCCCTGCGTGGTGCCCACCGAGAACAGCACCAGCACGGTGTAGTCGCCGGTGCGGGCAATCGCCTGCCTGCGCGCATCCAGGAACTTGCTGAGTATGGCGCCTGGAATGCCGCGCTTGGCGAGCCGGCCCTGCGCATCGGTACCGGGACACACGATGGTGACCTTGGTCGGATCCAGCATGCAGAAATCATTCGCCACGACATCATCCGGCAGGCCGTGCCAGGTCTCGCCAACGCGAAGCGTCCAGCATTTGGGATCGTTCGCCAGGGCATCCACCGGTGCCGAGGAGAACTCCACGTTCTTGCCACCGACCTTGACCGTGTCAGGCTGGAACAATGAAAAGAACCATTCGTTATCCTTCTTCAGGCGCTTGGCCACCGACGCCACCGCCTGGCGGAACTCCACCGCGTAGCCGATGGTTTCGCGCAGCAGGGCGCTACCGGAAGGCTCGTCCATCATCGCCGTGGCGATATCCAGCGATGCGATCAAGGGATAGAACGGTGACGTCGTCCCATGCATCATGAATGCTTCCTTGAGCGGCGACCACGCCAGCTCGCCACGTTTGCTATTGCTCACGTGGATATAGGAAGCCATGGAAAACGCGGGCAGCATCTTGTGCGTCGACTGTACCGCCAGCACGGTCGGGCGGTTCTTCATGTCTTTTGGTATGCCCATCGCATAGCGATGCTTGTAGATCGGGTGAAACTTGCCGTAGGCATACCACGCCTCGTCGAAGTGGACGCGAGGCACGCTCTCCGCCAGCCATTCGGCCACCTTGTCCACGTTGTACATGATGCCGTCGTAGGTCGGGTTGGTAACCACGGCGTAGACCGGCTCCTTGGAGTTCGCGCCCGCCGTCAGCGGGGATGCGGCGATCAGGGAGCGAATGTGTTCCTTGGTGAAGCGCTTGGGTGGAATCAGGCCGATCATGCCGAGGCCATTACGGCTCGGCTGAAAATACACGGGTCGCGCTCCGGACAGCGTCATCGCGTGATTGAGCGATTTGTGGCAATTACGGTCGGCGATCACCATGTCGTTCGCGCCAACCGACGCCTGCACGACGATGCGGTTGGATGCCGAAGATCCAGCAAGTACATACAACGTCCAGTCGGCGCCGAAGATGCGGGCGGCCATGCGCTGCGAATCCGCGGGCGGACCTTCGATGTCCAGCCACGAGCCAAGCTCGGCATTGGAGATGCCGATATCCGCTCGCATGATGTTTTCGCCGAAGAAACGATGGAACTCGGCGCCGGCAGGATGCTTGAGGTAAGCGGCGCCGCCCATGTGGCCGGGCGCATCCCATTGGTAGGTGCCTTCCTCGGTCAGCTTCTTCAGCGCTTTGAAGTAGGGCGGAAGCAGATCGGAGTGGTAATTGTCGATGGCGAATTGAATGCGACGAGCGAGAAAGTCCGGCGTCTCGCCCACCAGGTTCACGTATTCGCGAACCTCGCGGATCACACTCAACGGAATGTCCTGGATGGTCGAGCCGCGGCTGAGCAGAAAGATCGGAATCCTCAGTGATTTCTCTCTCACCGCGCGGATGATCTTAAGCACCTCGCTTTCGCTCATCTCAGCGGTTTCGCCGAGGTCCCAGTCGACGGCAACGCAGGAGTAAGTCGCGGAGCCTTGCGCAATGGCGAGTCCATCCTCGCAAGTCAGTGCGCGCACTACCTCGATGCCGCGGTCCTGGATGGCCTTGCCGATGCGCTCCAACGCAAGCCGGAAGGCCGAGCCTTCATCCGGCGGATCGCTCGTGATGTAAAGCAACCAGGGATTGTTCATCGACATGGTTTCTATCCTCAATAACGGAAGATCCGTCGCGAAGCGGTGATGAGGAAAACGCGTGGGCGATAGGCGTTTGGCAACCGCTCGACCGATGCGTTTCCTTGTCAGGCATGCCCGATATCAAGTCGTTTTCAGGCATTGCACGTAATACTCGCCATCCTCTGCTTCGACGCCGTGCGTGTCGTGTCCAAACCCGGGAAAGCGCTTGTCCCAGCCCTGCAGGGATTTCAGATAGCCGATGTGTGGCCCGTTCGCCGCGCCGGCCGACTCACCCGGCATGACCATCGGAATGCCCGGAGGGTAGGGCACGATGCTGGTGGCAAGTATGCGTCCCGCAAGCTCAGGCAGCGCCACCCGTTCCACCTGTCCGCGCACCAGCAACTGGTACGCATCGGCAGGCGACATCTTGATCGCGGGCAACTGCGAATAGGCCTTCTGCAGGTGGGCGGTCTGGCCGCCCTTCTTCAGCTCGGCAAACATCTGATCGCCGAGGCCGCGCAGGCCCAGCCCCTCGTAGCGATCCGGATGACTCTTGACCAGGGAAGGCATGATCCGTGACAGCGGGGCATCCCGGTCGTAGTCGCGCTTGAAGTCCAGCATGGCCGTCAGCAAGGTGCTCCACTTCGCCTTGGTGATACCGATGGAGAACAGGAACAGTACGGCGAAGTCGCTGGTCTTCTCGACTTCGATGCCGCGCGCATCCAGATAGGCCGTGAGCAGTGATGCCGGAAAACCCGTCTTGGCGAGCGAGCCATCGTCGTCGACCCCAGGTGTCAGCACCGACACCTTGATCGGGTCGAGCATGCAATAGCCGTCCTCGAGTTTGTCGAAGCCATGCCAGGTATCACCCGGATGCATCACCCAGCACTCCGGATCCGTCGCCAGCAATTCCTGCGGCGCATCTTCGAACGCAATGCGCTTGCCGCTCTTGGGGTCCTTGACCTTGTCCGGATTCCAGGTGCGGAAGAACCACTCCTTCTTCTTTTCGAAATCGCGGCGCAGGCGGCCCACCACCTGGCGGAAGGTGACCGCCTCATCGATGCTCTCGCGGGTCAACGCGGTGCCGCTGATGCCATCCATCATGGTCGCGGCGATCTCGTTGGAGGCGATGATCGGATAGAACGGCGAGGTGGAGCCGTGCATCATGAACGACTCATTGAAGCGCTCATGCGGCATGGGATTGCGGCCGTCGCGGATATGGATGTACGAGGCCTGCGAGAACGCCGCCAACAACTTGTGGGTCGAGTGGGTGGTGAAAACCGTGGGACCCTTGGGATCGTGCTCCGACGCCTCGCCGTGCATGGCCAGGCGCCCGGCATACAGGGGATTGAAGCGGCCATAGCCGTACCAGGCCTCGTCCCAATGCACGCGATCCAGCCAGCCGCCCACCTCTTGTTGCACGCGCTTGACGTTGTAGCAGAGGCCGTCATAGGTAGAGTTGGTCACCACCATGAAGACCGGGCTCTTGTCCTTGAGGCCCTTCGCCAAAGGATTCGCCGCTATCTCCTTGCGCAGGGTGGCCTGCACGAAGCGTTCGGGATAGATCGGCCCGATCAAGCCGTAGCGGTTGCGTGACGGCACCAGGTACTGCGGAATGCCACCCGTCAGGGTCAGCCCGTGCTCGATCGACTTGTGGCAGTTGCGGTCACACAGGACCACCTGGTCACGCCCGACGCAGGCCATGAAGATGATGCGATTGGACGTGGACGAGCCGTTGGTCACGGTGTAGCTGCGATGCGAACCGAAGATGCGCGAAATGTATTTCTCGCTATCGCCGATCGGTCCATTGTGGTCGAGCAATGAGCCGAGCTCGCCGACGCTGATGGAAAGGTCGGTGCGAAAGATATGCTCGCCGTAGAAATCGTAGAAGGCGCGGCCGGCCGGATGCTTCAGGAAGGCGGTGCCGCCGGTATGGCCGGGCGTATGCCACGAATATTCGTGCACCTGGTTGAACGACTGCAGTGCGGTCGTCAACGGGCCGAACATGTTGCTGAAGTACATATGCATGGCGGCCTGGACGCGCCCACCCACGAAGGTGGCGACGTCCTCGAGCAGCCAGACCAGCTCGTTGATGGCCTCGACCAGTTCCACATTCAGCGTCTTGGCCTTGTCGCGCTCGGTCAACAGGAAGATCGGCACGTTCTCGTTGCGCGAGCGGATCAATTTGATCAGGCTGATGGCCGCCTGGTTGTCGAGTGACTTGCCACTGTCGTCCGGCAGCGACCAATCGATCATGATGGCGTGAATGGCCGCGTCCGACACGATGGTCGCGCGCGCGTCCTCCAAGGCCGAGGCCATCACGGTTTCGATATTGCGATCGGTGAATTCCTCGGCCAGGGTTCGGCAGGCCCTGCCACCCGCACTATCGAGGTTTCCCGCTTGGGCGTGAGCCAGAAGCACGCGGAATTTCTGGCGCTGGTTGCGACGTTCAAGCATGGCTTCACACCTCGAATTTGTTGTTCACGGAAAGTGCCGTGGCGGGGACGAAATTCTTGTCATCGACGTTCGCATGGCTCGCGGAGGCGGAGCCGAGTCGGCCATTCACTTGAGCTACCCGGCG
The DNA here is from genome assembly GCF_026283945.1 of Dyella humicola. Lineage (NCBI taxonomy): Bacteria > Pseudomonadati > Pseudomonadota > Gammaproteobacteria > Lysobacterales > Rhodanobacteraceae > Dyella > Dyella humicola. The sequence continues at coordinate 2,904,091 of NZ_JAPDPC010000001.1, read as the reverse complement.
CCGCCGTCCACGTTCACGGATTCAGGTCATAGCGCAGTGTCGTCTGGATGCGCTGGCCCTGGCCGCGCGCATCCGTAAGGTCGATGTTCTGGCCCCACAAGTATTCGATACCGACCATGGCACGTTCGCTGAACTGCCAGGCCAGGTTGAGCGACCCGAACTTGGTGCTCTTGGGCAGGGTCTGGTCGATCAACAGGTTGGATTGCGGGCTGATGCGCAGGTAGCCGTAGGACAGGCTACTGCTGAGATCACTGCTCCAGCCGTGGGTGTAGCCGGCGCCCCAACCGCGGGCGCGAATCCCCCTCAGGTCACCCTGAGTATTGAAAGCGGCATCCAGGCCCAGCCCGGAGATGTCCTGCAGGAAGTTGGCATACCCCCGCCCATTGCTGACCCAGCCCTGCACGCTGTCACGCTCGAAAAGCTTGGTGGTGCCGGTGAGTTGGGTGGCGTAGCCGTTGGTTCCCCGGGTGCGTGCCGTTGCGCTCTCCACCCGCAGGTCACGCCACAGGTTGGCCCATTGAATATGCCAGCTAGGCGCTTCCCAGCGTAGCCCGAACACGAAGTCCGGCCGCCGGGAATACGTGTTGAAGCCCTCGATGGTGGTGATGTCGGCGTTCGGTTTCTCCATCGACAACGGCAAGGTCAACAAGCTATCGCCATGCTTAAAGAGAATCGGCGAGAAGCGGATCTGCGGGCCGTATTTGAAGGTGAAGGAGTTCGGTCCTTCGTAGTCGAGCGTGTTGGGAAACACGTCGATGTCGGTAAAGGCCGAGATGTTGTAGCCCGCCAGCAGGGTAAAGTGCTCGTTGTCCAACTCGCCATAGAAGTACTGGAGGTTGTATGGCATGTCGCCGGTACCGCTACCGAAGAAATTGTTCTTGTAGACAATCTTCAAGGTGCCGTAATCGGTGTCGCGGCGGAAATCCATGCGGAACACGCTTTGCTTCGCGCTCATATTGGAGCGCCAGCCGGTGGCGTAAAACGGCGCCCCGCGCACGGGAATGGAGGACGGCACGAACAAGTCCTGGGCGCCCATGTAGGTGTTGTCCGCCATGGCATCGACCTGCGCGACCAGGTCTACCTTGAGCAGGTTGCCTGTATCACCAAGGCGGACATAGCCCCCGGGCAGCGGTTCGGACACGCCGGCCGGCGCCGACGGCGGGTGATACTCGGTGGCTTTGGCGGCCGCAAGTTCGGAGGTCGGCGTGACCACGGGCGGCTTGGCCGGTTGGCTAGGCGCTTGCGCGGTTGCCTGCGGTTTCGCCGCCTCCTTCGCCTCCAGCTCATCCAGGCGCTGCTGCATCTTCTGCATCACTTGCTGCTGCGCCTGCATTTGCTGACGCATCTGCGCAATCTCTGCTTTCAGGTCCGCGGATGAATCTGTGGACTGGGCCAGCGCCGCTGGCGCTGCCATGCATGTCAACAGCGCGAAGGCCAGCGATACGAGCCAGTGGCGTGTCGGCAAGCTCGGCCCCGAGAGATCACGCGATCGCTTGTGCATCACCAAATCCTCGCCAATCTGAATGGTCCGGATCGCGTGTTCACGCGGATCCGGGGAGCGTCAGTCCGGCAGCGCGGTGTTGTGGAACCAGTCGCGCATCGCCGCATCCGGTGCACCGAAAAACTGTGCATAGATGGTGTCGATCTTTCCTGAGCGGTACAGCCTGCTCAGCGTGCTATCCACCAGCAGGCGGAAATCGTCGTCATTGCGGCTCAGGACGAAGGAAAGGGCTTCGCGATCGAAGATTCGATTCAGCACCATCACCTGGCTACCGGAAGGATCACGCTGGGCCAGGTCGAGCAGTACGGTGCGATCGGCGACGAAGCCATCGGCTCTCCCGTTGATCACTTGTCCAATGCCGGTGGCGAGGTCGGGTACGACGGAGATGAAAGCATGGACGTTGAGCTCAGCCCTGCGTTCGGTCAATAAGCGCTCCGCCGAAGAACCTCCGATAACCGCAAAACGCCTTTCCTCGAGTACCTGCAGCCGAGGCGATCCGCGCCATACAGGTCGCGTGGATGCTCCGAGGCCCTCCAGCAAGTCGCGGAACGCGGCGGGAGAATCGCGCCGAACCAGGATCCCGATACCGCTACTCAACACAGGTATCGAATAGCTGACGTCCGCGCGACGCGCCAGCGTGGCCTCTGACGGCCCGCAGACCAGGTCGATGCGTCCCTCTTTCACCGCGCTGTAACGTTCGTTGGCATCGACGGCCACAAAGTCCATGGGCAGATTCGACAGGCCCAGCTTTGATTGCACGTCTGCGGCGATCAGGCGGCAGAGGGCGATGGCGTAGCCATCAATCTTGCCGGAGTCGTCCTTGAAGGAGACCGGCTTGGCATTCGCGTAGTAGCCGAGCGTGATTTTCCCCGCCGCGCGGATGCGATCCAGCGTGCTCGCTGCCGGCGCCTGCGTTTGGGCTAACAGCATCGATGGCGCCATCACGGCTGCGATGAGCAGGATCAGCGGCCAGGTAAATTTTTTGCTTGCCATCAAACGGGCGATCTGCATGTGCCTCTCCTCAGTTTCGCCTGCCAGTGCGTCAGGCAGTTCGCGCTTCGTCGACCACCAACGGCGGCGGGAATCGCGGTGCCAGGAAGCCATAGATCACAAAGGTGAGAGCCAACGCGATGGTGCCGCCGAGCACGGCCTCTTTACCGGAAGCGTAGATGGCATAGGTGCTGTAAAGCATCGCAACGGCAACGACAAAGGCATTCAGACGATAAGTGTGTTCGCCAACCCCGGCCTTTTTCATCATGATCATCAACGCCGACAGGGAAATGATGTATGGCACGACATTGGTGACCACGGCCAAATTGACCAGTACCGCGAATTGCTTGCTCAGGCTTGGGGAGGCCGTCGATAACGCCAACGCACTCTGCACGATGCCCATGACGATCATCCCGATCACCGGTGCGGTGAGGCGGTTGGTCTTCGCGAAGAACTTCGGGAACATCCGCCCTTCGGCGGCCGTCTTGGCGGTCTGGGCGATGGTGAACTGCCATCCAAGCAGGGAGCCCAGGCAGGCGAGAATGGCCAGTGCCCGGATGACCGCGCCGATCGTGGGGTTGAACATTTCCGAATAGGCGAGCGCGAACGGCGCGGTCGACTCGGCCAGTTGTGCATTCGGTACGATGCCCTGGATAACCGTGGTCGACAGCACGTAGACGGCGGCGGCGCCAAGCGTCCCAAGCATGCATGCGAGCGGAACATCGCGCTTCGGATTCTCGACGGCGTCTGAGTTTTGTGCGGCAGACTCCATGCCAAGAAATGCCCATAGCGTGAGCGAAATGCTGGAGTCGATGCCCTCGAAAAGGCTCAATCCCTTGGGATTCCAGGCAGCCGAAAACGTGGCGCCCTTGAACCAGAACCAGCCGATGATGGACAAGCCGGCGACGGGAATGATCACGCCCCAAACAGTGATGGAACCAATGCGACCGGTAATGCTTGGCCCACCGAAGTTGGCGATGGTAGTCAGCCAGAGCACACCTATGACGCTGATGCAGGTGGCGATGGGCGTCACCGACATGCCGGGGAAAAACACCGCGAGGTAGCCAACGGCAGAAATGGCGATGGCCACGTTGCCGATTGCCAGGGAAAGGAAGTAAAGAAAGAAGGTCAGGAAATAGCCGCCCTTTCCATAGGCGTCTTCGGCATATGCGGCCATGCCGCCAATGCGCTGATTGAACAGGCCCGCCTGGGCAAAGCCGTAGGCGATGGCCATCGATCCGAGCGCCGTGACCCCCCACGAGAGCAGTGAAATGGCGCCAACCTGGGCCATATTGGCTGGCAGCATAATGATGCCGGAGCCCATCATGTTCACAGCGACCAAAAGGGTCAGCTGCATCATGGTCATCTTCTTGGTGCCGGCCATCGGATTCCTCCCACACCCTTCGATGTCAAGGAGTTTCGTGTCCGGCACAAGGACGCGCGATCCTTAGCCGGTCCGTTTTTGTCGCACCTGCAAAAGCAATCGCTGAGTCCCCATAGCGATCGGGACTTTGCGCTGGCTTCGATCAAGAGCGTGTGAATCAGTCTGATGGACAAATCGCTTGATCGACGCTGCATCTAGACAATTCATGTGGTGAGTGTCGCGTGTGCGTTTCACGTAGGCGGAAATAGCTGACGCTGTCGCACCGTAGCGATCGAACGAATGGCGCAACAAAAGTGACATCATTCGTTTTGGCTTGCGTAAGTAAAATTACTTAAACTGTTATCTTTCGGCCGCTCCCTCGTAGGCAAATGGAACGGTGAAAGATTCAGCGTGATTCGCGCAACGTGCTCGAGGCTTGGCTTGGACCTCGATGTGCCAGCCATGCGGCCACCGTCTGATCCAGATTGAAGAACAGGCGTTCTTCCCCCAAGGTCGCGCCCAGCGGAGACCGCTGCACCATGGTCAGCACACCTGGGTTGAGGCCGACCAGCCAGAGCGTTATGCCCTGGTCCGAGAGCTTCTTCTCTGCATCGATCAGCATCTTGAGCGCCGTGTACTCAAGATCGAAGACGGCGCGCAGGTGCAGCACGACGACGCGGGCATTTGCTTCGACAATAAGCTGCTGGATCTTGTGACCCAGGTTGCCGGCGTTGGCGAAGAAAATGCGCCCCTCTGGCCGCAATAGCAGGAGGCCGGGGAACACCTCGTCGTCGGGGTGATCCTCGGATACGGGTCGGAATACCGTCGTGCCGGGTTTTCGCGCCAGCACATAGATCGGAGGATTGGATACCTGGTGGGCAAGTGCCGCCAGTGACACCACGATGGCCACAAGAATCCCCTGCAAGGTACCGAGCAGCACGACGCCCGCGCACGCCACCAGTGCCCATACGAATTCCGTGCGCCGCACGGTGATGATGGCGCGGAACTCGGCGGGCTTGATCAGGCCAATCGAATACACGATGACCACCGCCGCTAGTGTGGCTTCCGGCATCTGACCGATAAACGGGGCCAGCAGCAGCATGGTGCCGAGCGTCATGGCGGCGGTGACCAACGCTGCCAGTTGGCTGCGCGCGCCGACCAGGCGATTGACCGCCGTCTGGGTGGTGCCACCGCCTGCCGGCATGGAGCCAAGCAAGGCGCCGCCGACGTTGGCGAGTCCAGTTGCCACCAACTCCCGATTGGGCTGCGGCGTGGGTTCTTCGCGTGTGGCGAAGGCCCGTCCGGAGGCGATCGTCTCGGTGAAGCTCATCAGGGCAATGCCCGCGGCGGCGGGCCACAGCGACGCGACGAGCGACAGGTCCGGCTTGGTCAGCGCAGGCAAGCCGGTCGGCACATGGCCGACGATTTCGACGCCATGCGACGGCAAGCCGAACAGCGCGACGGCAGCAATGCCACAAGCCACGGCAATCAGTGGCGTCGGGGCCCGCGGCGCGAAATGTTCCATCGTCACCAGGATAACGATGGTGGCGAGTCCCACGACCATGGTCGCCAAGGACGCGTGCGGAAGGCCACTGGCGAGCGCCAGTACATTGTGGAAAAAGCCGCCCTTGGGAAAATGAATGCCGAGCAACTTCGGCAGCTGGTCGAGCACGATGACAACTGCGATACCGGCCTTGAAACCGGTCAGCACGGGATCGGAGATGAAGTTCGCCACAAAGCCCAGGCGTAGCAGCGCGGCGAGCGTGAGCATGGTTCCCACCAGCAAGGTCAAGGTTGCTGAGGCGCGTAGCAGCTCCGCGTCCCCCGCGCCCGGCGCCACCCGGGCCAGGGCGGCCCCCGTGAGGATCGCGAGCGTTGCCGTGGTACTCACGCTGAGTGGCCGTGAGGATCCAAACAGCGCGTAGATCACCATCGGAAGGAACGCCGTATAAAGCCCGACTTGCACGGGCAGTCCCGCCACGGTGGCATAGGCCAGGGCCTTGGGAATGACGATTGCGGCAACCGTTACTCCCGCGATGAGGTCCGGCTTGATCCAGTCGCGGCGATAGCCGCGAAGCCAGTCCAGCACCGGCAAGCGGCGACCCGCAGTACGCGTCGATGAATCGTCTCGCATGGTTGCGAGTATAAGGCCGCCCATTCGGTGTGCTTGGCGACAGAGAGACGCGTACCGTCAGACAGTAAATTTACGATTCTCAAGGTCACTCGAATGGTGTGATATAGGCAGCGAACCTGTCGGTCAGGGGCTTCGTTGCCCACAGCTTGTCGATGTCGGTTGGCAAGCCATGCATGACGAGAAAGTCGGGTTGACCAGTAATGGAACGCACGCGGGCCTACGTAGAACTACGGACATGCGGGGCGCCGCGTTTCACGGAGTCATGGTGGTCATCAGCCCTTTGTCCGACGCCAAAGGGAGGCCAGGAGGCGTGTCGTGGCACGTCAGCAGTGCTTGCCGGTGAGAAGGTCTGAATGATGCGCAGACTACATGCCTTGGTCGCTGCGGCTCTTTTGTCTGCATCGTTGTTCGGATGCGGCGGGAGCAAGGAAGGTCCGCCTGCCGCGGCTCCCACCGAGGTGGGTGTCATGGCGGTGTCGCTTCGCGATGTACCGGTCATTTTTGAATATGTGGGGCAGACCGAGAGTTCCCAGCAGGTTGAGATACGCGCGCGCGTGAATGGCTTCCTTGAGGAGCGGGTTTACAAGGAAGGTTCCATGGTGCACGCGGGTGACGTGATGTTCCGCATGGATCGAAAGCCGTTCGAGGCGGCGCTTGACGCGGCGCAGGCCGAATTCAATCAGCAGCGTGCCCGGCTCGATACCGCACAGGCCAACCTCAATCGTGTGCGTCCGCTCGCGGCCAAGAATGCCTTGAGCCAGAAGGATCTTGACGACGCGACCGGCCAGCAACAGGCCGCCGCTGCTGCGGTTGAGCAGGCACGCGCCGATGTAACCAGTGCACAGCTCAATCTCGGATACACCACCATCACCTCACCCGTGACGGGGCTCTCCAGCTTTGCCAAGAAGCAGGATGGCTCGTACATCGACTCCGCCAACAGCCTGCTCACCTATGTCGCGAAGCTGGACCCGATGTGGGTGAATTTCGCCCTTTCTGAAAACGAACTGTTGCGCTTGCGCGAGCAGACGACATCGGGCGCGCTCAAGCTGCCGGCGCTAGGCATGCTGGAAGTGGAGATCGTGCTTGCCGATGGCAGCGTGTTTCCGCTGCGCGGCCGCATCACCTTTTCCGATGCCTCGCTCAATACCGAAACGGGGACGTATCTCGTACGCGCGGTGTTCGACAATCAAGAAGGTCTTCTGCGGCCCGGTCAGTTCGTGCGCGTGAAGGTGTCGGGAGCGGAGCGAGCCAAGGCGATTTCGGTGCCGCAGGAAGCCGTACAACAAGGCGAGCAGGGCTCGTTCGTATGGACGGTGACGGCCGAGGGAAAGGCGCAGCCGCGGCTGGTGGAAACCGGCGAATGGAACGGCACGGACTGGGTCGTCAACTCAGGACTGCATGCGGGGGACCAGGTCATCGTGGATAACTTCATCCGGCTCGCGCCTGGCGCGCCGGTGAAGGCCCATCCCGCGAAACTGCCCGCCGTAGCGGCGCCGAAAGCAGTCGCAAAGCAGGGTAACGGCGGCGCTGCCAACACGACGCCTTCCCCTGGCGGCGCCCCATCCGCGCAAGCGCATGCTGGGGCGAAGGCTGCGCTGCTCTTTGAGGTCGGCAGCGCGCAAATCTCGGAAGATGCGGCCTCGCAGCTCGCGCCGATCGCAGCACAGCTGCATGGCGCTGCGTCGGCACGTGCCGTGATCTCGGGTTACGCCGATGCGTCGGGTTCGCATGAGGCCAATCTCAAGTTGGCCGCGGCCCGCGCGAAGGCCGTGCGCTCGGCCTTGCTCGTGGCTGGCGTTGCGGAGGACCGGATCGAGTTGCGTCCACCGGCGGATATCACCGCCGGGACCAAGGATGAAGCGCGCCGGGTCGAGGTCACGGTGGTTCCCGCAGGAAAACCGGCCGCAGCGAGAGAAGCGCAATGAATTTTTCGCACTTCTTCATCGACCGGCCGATCTTCGCGTCGGTCGTGTCCATCATCCTCGTCGTCGCCGGTCTGGTGGCGATGGTCAATCTGCCGATCGCGCAGTTTCCTGATATCGCGCCGCCGACGATCACGGTGACCGCCACCTATCCGGGTGCCAGCTCGGAGATCGTCGCGCAAAACGTCGCCGCGCCGCTGGAACAACAGATCAACGGCGCGGACAACATGATCTACATGAACTCGACGAGTTCATCGACCGGCAACCTGACCATTACCGGCTTCTTCAATATCGGCACCGACCCGGCGCTGGCCCAGGTCGATGTGCAGAACCGAGTGAACCTGGCGCTGCCGTTCCTGCCCGATGCGGTCACGGCGCAAGGTGTTTCCGTGCAGAAGCGCTCGTCGGCTTTCATGATGGTGATCGCCGTCTATGCACCGGACAACGCGTTCGATCAGGCCTATGTCGCCAACTACGCCAACGTCTATGTGCTCGATGCCCTGAAGCGGATTCCCGGCGCCAACCAGGCGGCGATCTTTGGTTCCGCGGACTACGCCATGCGTATTTGGCTCAAGCCTGACCGCATGGCGAAACTCGGCATCACCGTCGGCGATGTCCAGCAGGCGATTGCCCAGCAGAATCAGCAGTTTTCCGCGGGACGCATTGGCCAGGCGCCGACGCCGGGGCCGGTCCAGCAGACGTTTCCGATTGCCACCAGGGGTCGCATGACCCAGCCGTCGGAGTTCGAAGAGATCATCCTGCGCGGAGGGACCGGCGACGCCGCCGCGCTGGTGCGCCTGAAGGACGTGGCCACGGCTGAACTGGGTTCGAAGGACTACACCTTACGCGGGCGATTCAACGGCAAGACGGCGACGCTGATTGCCGTCTATCAACAGTCCGGCGCCAATGCGCTCGATGTCTCCAAGAAGGTGCGCAGCACGCTCGCCGAGCTGAAGAAGAGCTTCCCGCCGGGGCTCGATTACGAAGTCGCGCTCGACACCACGGAGTTCGTGAAGGACTCGATTGGCGAGGTGGTGCACACGCTGGGTGAGGCGGTGCTCCTCGTCATCGTCGTCGTCTACCTGTTCCTACAGAGCTTCCGCGCCACCCTGGTGCCGATCCTGGCGGTGCCGGTATCGATCATCGGCACCTTTATCGGCATGAGCGCACTCGGTTTCTCGATCAATATGCTGACCTTGTTTGGCATGGTTCTGGCGATCGGCATCGTGGTGGACGACGCGATCGTGGTGATCGAAAACGTCGAACGCAATATGACCGAGTTCAAGCTGGCGCCCAAGCAAGCAGCCAAGAAGGCGATGGACGAAGTCAGTGGGCCAGTGATTGCCATCGTACTGGTCCTGCTCGCGGTGTTTATCCCGGTGGCGTTTCTCTCCGGCATCACCGGGCAACTCTACAAGCAGTTCGCGGTGACGATCGCCGTGTCCGTCCTCTTGTCGGGCATCGTGGCGCTGACCCTGTCGCCGGCACTCGCGGCGATCCTGCTCAAGCCGGGTAGCCACAAGAAGAACCGCTTCTTCACCTGGTTCAATACCCAGTTCGACCGCTTCACGGAAGGCTATGGTCGCGCCGTGCAGCTGGCGATCAAGCGGGTGGTCGCTTCCTTGCTGATCATCGCGGGCATGATCGCGATCATGGTGGGGCTGTTCAGGCACATTCCCACGTCATTTCTGCCGACCGAAGACCAGGGCTATATTTTTGCCGCCGTGATGCTCCCTGATGCCGCCAGCCTGGATCGGACCAGCGATCTATCCAAGCGCGCGGAGGACTGGTTTGCCAAGCAGCCTGGCGTGCAGTCGATCGCCGCGCCGGTCGGCTACAGCCTTATCGACTCCCAGTACAAGGCCAACGCGGGCACCTTGTTCGTGACGCTGAAGAGCTTTGCGGAGCGTGGCGAAGGGCAGGGTGCGGCCGACCTCATTAAAGACTCACACAAGGCCTTCGCCGCGTTCACCGAAGGTGCAGTGGTGGCAGTGAATCCGCCATCGATTCCCGGTCTCGGTACGACCGGCGGCTTCGAATTCTGGTTGCAGAGTACCGGCAGCGGTAGTTACCAGATGCTCGAGGCGACCACCCGTGCGTTTATCGCCAAGGCGAAGCAGCGACCGGAGCTGCGCGGGGTGAATTCACTGATCAACACACGCTCGCGCCAGCTGCTGGTGGAGGTTGATCGTGAGCGCACCGAATCGCAGGGGGTTGCCGTACAGGACGTCTACTCGGTCCTGCAGACCATGTTTGGATCGCTGTATGTCAGCCAGTTTCCCAAGAGCAGTCGACTGTTCCAGGTGATCATGCAGGCGGAGCCGCAATATCGCATGCGGCCAGAGGATCTCCAGCAGCTCTATGTCAGGAACAAGCGCCGCGACATGGTCCCGATCAAGTCCATGACCACCAGTCGATATGTGGCGGGCGCCGATATCGTTACCCGTTTCAATAACTTCCCCGCCGCCAAGATCACCGGCGACGCCGCCCCGGGTTACAGCTCCGGCCAGGCCATTGCGGCCATGGAAGACACGGCGCGAGAAGTGCTTGGTGCCGGCTACAGCTACGGCTGGAGCGGCCAGGCGTTCGAGGAAAAGACCGCGGGATCGACAGCCGCTGCCGTGTTCGCCTTCGCGCTTGGCATGGTCTTCCTCATTCTTGCAGCCCAGTACGAAAAGTGGTCGCTGCCACTCGGCGTGCTGATGGCCGTACCGTTCGCGCTGTTTGGCGCCCTCGTCGGTATCTTGCTGCGCGGCATGGAAAACGACGTGTATTTCCAGATCGGCCTGACCGTGCTGATTGCACTGGCAGCGAAAAACGCGATTCTCATTTTCGAATTTGCCGTCGAGATGCGCGAGAAGGAGGGGCTGAACGCCTACGACGCGTCGCTGCATGCGGCCAAGCTGCGCCTGCGCCCCATCATCATGACATCGCTGGCCTTCATTCTCGGCTGCGTGCCGTTGGCGATTGCTAGTGGGGCCTCTGCCGCCAGCCGCCGCTCACTGGGCACCGGTGTCGTGTTTGGCATGCTGGGCGCCACCGTGATCGCATTGCTGTTCATCCCGATGTTCTTCTGGGGACTGGAAACGATGTCGGCCGGCAAGAAGCCCGCCAAAGCCGCGCCGTCCGGGACGGAGCCGTCCAAGCCCGACGACGATCATCCCTCGGTCGGTCAGGAGGGATGAGATGCGACGCTCGTGGCTATGCTGGTCTTGGGTGGCATGCAGCGTGACCCTTTATGGCTGCGCTGTCGGGCCCGACTATCACCGGCCGACCGTCGAGACGCCTGTCACGTATCGCTATGCGGATGTCCAGGCCATGCAGACGAGCACGGCGGCGTGGTGGTCCCAATTCAATGACCCCGTGCTGGATGCGCTGATTCAGCAGGCGATTGAGCACAACAAGGATTTGCTGGTCGCCGCAGCGCGCGTGGACGAGTATTACGGCCGCTTGATGACCACCCGCTCGGCGCTCTATCCGCAGCTCTCCGCCGGCCTTTCCGGTGGTCGCGAGCGGCAACCGGCCACGCCATTGACGCGCGAGTATGAAGCTACGGAAGTGCAGGCGAGCGTGATGGCCTCGTGGGAGATTGATTTGTTTGGGCGCTTGCGCCGCCTGCGCGAATCGGCCCGCGCCGACCTGCTAGGTACGGAGTACGCGCGCGACGCGACGCTGATCTCGCTGGAGGCCAGTGTCGCGACGGCCTATATCAGCCTGCGCGATCTTGATCAGCGCCTGATCATTTCACGCGCCACGGTCGAAAGCCGTGCCGAGGCGCTGAAGCTGTACCGGGAACGCTTTGAGGGCGGCGTGGTATCGCAGGTCCAGGTCAGCCAGGCGGACTCCGAATACGCGGTTGCCCTCGCGTCGGAGCACGACTTCGTGCAGCAGATTGCCCAGCAGGAAAACGCCTTGTCGCTCTTGCTCGGCCAGAACCCGGGGCCGATCCCTCGCGGCAAGCCTATCGACCAGATCCTCGTGCCGAGCATTCCGGCGGGCCTGCCTTCGTCGCTGCTGGATCAGCGTCCCGACATTCGCCAGGCAGAGCAGGCCCTGGTTTCGGCGAATGCGCAGATCGGTGCTGCGCGAGCACAATACTTTCCAACCATCAGCCTCACGGGCGTGTTCGGTGCGGCGAGTACCGCGCTGTCTTCGTTATGGAGTGGGCCGGCGAAACTGTGGTCGTATGCCGGCGCGGCGTCCGTGCCGATCTTCACCGCCGGGGCCATTGCGGGCACGGTCAAGCAGGCGGAGGCACGCCAACAGGAAGCGCTGTTCTCCTATCAGTCAACGATACAGAGCGCATTCGCCGACGTTGAAGATGCGCTCGTAGGCGAACAACAAACCGGGGAACAGCTGGCAGCCGTCGATCGGCAAGTCAGGGCGCTGGAGCAGTATGCGTCGCTGTCGCGCGCGCTAAACGAAGGTGGCTATACCAGCTACCTGGAGGTAGTCGACGCCGAGCGCAGCTTGTTCAACGCCCAGTTGTCGCAATCGGGTCTGCAAGCATCACGCCTTATCCAGGTCGTGAACGTCTACAAGGCGTTCGGCTACGGATGGCCGGTGGACCATGCATCTGTGGCATCCAACAAGGCGCCCGAAACTGCGATGCCGGCAAATGGCTCGGCATCGCCGCAGCAAAAGTGACGGATTCACTTCCTCCGCGCCTGGTTTCGAGAGCCCTCCCTCGGCTTTAGCTGTTCCTCTCGCACGACCGGTTCAGGCCTCCTTGACCACGTAGGTATAGAACCGGATTCTGCCGCCCTCGGACACCTGATAGACGCCCTGTACCTCATAGGAGAAGCCTGGGAAACGATTGCAGCTTTCCTCGAACGCGAGGAAGTAGTCGATCATGGGTTTGGCGCGTTCGTCATAGCGTTCGCCCGGTACGACTATGCCAATGCCAGGGGGATAGATCAGCGCCAGCGTGGCCGCGATCCGTCCCGACACTTCGTTTATGGGCACGAAGTCGATATGGCCGCCAACGAGTGCTTCGTTGGCATCGCGCGCCGACATGGCTTGTTCGGGAAAGGACTCATGCCGAAAACTCAGCCGCTGCAGCTCTTTGACATTCTTCGATGCATAGAAATCGTGCATCTCCTGCGCAAGCTGGCGCACCGTGTAGCCTCGGTATCGCTTGGGATACTTCTGTGAAACACCCGGCAATACCTCGGTCAGCGGGTTGTCCGCATCGTAGTGATCCCGGAAGCGCTCCAGGGCAGCCAGCAGCATCGCCATCTTGCCTTCGCCCACCGCCGGCGTCATGAGAAACAGGATGCTGTTGAGATCGTTCTTCTCCGGAATGACGTGGTTTTCGCGCAGGTAATTGGCGAGAATCGTGGCGGGTATGCCGGTGCTGGCGTAGCCGCCCGTTCTGGGGTCGATGCCCGGCGTGGTCAGCATGAGTTTGGTCGGGTCCACCATTGCCACATCCGGGCCAAGGTGGCTGTAGCCATGCCACTTCTCGTTCGGGTCGAGCTGCCAATACTCCTGCTCGGCGGCGAGTACCTCGGTGGGCACGTCTTCCCATTTCGTGCGTTCGCCCTGGTACTTCACCGTATCGGGCACGAACGGATTGATAAAGCCAGTGAAGCGCCTTCGGATCGCCTTCCGGGCTTCGATGCCCAGCTTCACCATGTCGTCCCAGAGCACGCGTCCGGCCTTGTCGGCATGCATCTGAGCGTTGACGTCGAGACTTGAGAACAACGGATAGAACGGCGATGTCGACGCCTGCAGCATGAACATCTCATTGAACCGCTTGTGGTTCAGGCGAAAGCGCTGTTGGCGAATGTGTGCGTCCTTAACGTGGATCTGCGAGGCTTGCGAGAAACCCGCCAACTGCTTGTGCGTCGACTGCGTGGCGATGATCCCGGGGTCCTTGTCGGTCACGCATAGGCTCATGCCGAAGTGATCCTTCATCAGCGGATGGAAAGCGCCGAAACCCGCCCAGGCTTCGTCGAAATGGATGTACTCGCAAAGATGGCCGATCTTCTCCAGCACCTTTCTGGCGTTGTACACGGTACCGTCGTAGGTGCATTGCTCGATGATGGCTACGCGGATGGGGCGCTCGCGTTTCCACGCGTCGGTACCCTTGAGGCGCGGGTGGTGCTTGATCTTTTTGCGTATGGCATCCTCGTCGAAGGCTGACCAATCGATCGGACCTACCATGCCGAAGCCGTTGCGATCGGTCTCCAAATAGATCGGTATGGCGCCGGCGAAGACCAGCGCGCCGTGATGGTTCGACTTGTGGTTGTTGCGATCAAACAGGACGATGTCCCTGCTGGTGAGCAGCGCCGTGTTGACCACTTTGTTCGAGGCCGAAGTGCCGTTCAGCACGAAATAAGTCCTGTCCGCCTTGAACACGCGGGCGGCCGCTTGTTGTGCGGCGAGTGCGGGTCCCTCGTGAATCAGCAGGTCGCCGAGCGAAACCATGGCGTTGCAGATGTCGTCGCGAAAGACGTTTTCTCCCATGTGCTCGTAGAACAGGCGGCCCACCGGATGGCGCATGAACATCTGGCCGCCCTGGTGTCCGGGGCAGGCCCATGTGCGGTTCGCGTCGAAGTCGTACTGCATTAGCGTCCCGAAAAACGGTGTCAACAGACTCGATACGTACTGTTCCACCGAGGACACAAGGCGCTTTTCGTAGAAATCGCGGCTTTCCAGATCGGCGATGACGATGCCATCAAGGGATTTCAGAAACGGATCGGCGAAGGTTTCGTCATGACGGTCGCTGATCATGAAAATAGGCATGCGTAGGCCGCGCTCGTCGCGCGCGACAATCGCGGCCGGCGCCAGTGCGCGCGACACCACGATGGCGCCGAGGTCGGCGCCGGAGCGGATCGCCTCGGCGATGCCCGTAGGCGGCACCACCATGGTCCTGAAATGCAGATCCTGTTCGATGATGCTGCTGACTTCCTCGGCCTGCTCGCCAGCAACGAGGATGCGAAAATAGTGGATCAAAGGGATGCTCATCGTTACCACTCTCTAGGAGGGGCAAGGCAGGCTGATTTTCGCCGGTAGCGGCTGGACTCCACCGAAAAGTCGGTGGTCCTCCTAAGCCCAGGCGGTGCCGTGATCGTGCACGTCATGGCGTGAATCGGCCGCGAAGGAGCGACGTCTCGGCGCGAGTGACAGTTGATGAGTGCGCGCTGGAAACGTGCGGCTGGCGTCGCGGTGAACGCGGGGCGTATGGGTAACGAAGGGTGGCTTGCGGCGACGGAGGCTTTCACGCAACCGTCCCTAGGCGTGGGTTACAACAGCCTGGCGTTCCCGGCGTAGGGCTAACGCATGCCAGCATCGGCATCTTCTTGCGGGCACTTGCCGCACCGAAAGATCTCCCGATGGGACAGCGAACTTTGAAGATCAGCAACCCACTCGCCTCCGTCAAGATTCGTCCGCCCTGGGTCGCGCTACGTCGACCGTCCACGTCTCGCGAGAGCATCGAACAGCAACCGGCACTTCGATCGGAGCTATTCAGTGCCGATCAAATGGATCTGTACGGAGCGGTTCTGGCGGGCAGGCATCGAACCATTGCCGAGTCGAAGGCAAACTCCCTGCTGGCGCGTCTCGCGGACAATAAGCTGGTCTTGGCGCGCGCTTGCGAAAAGCTGACGCACGCCATTCGAAGTGGTCGTCGCGTCACTCCGGCGGGCGAGTGGTTGCTCGACAACTACTACCTGGTCGAAGAGCAGGTGCGCATTGCGCAGCGGCATTTGCCCAGGGGCTATAGCCGAGAGCTTCCGAGTCTCTTGAGCGGTGCGTCGGCAGGACTTCCCCGCGTCTACGACATCGCGCTCGAGACGATCTCGCACGGCGACGGCCGGGTGGGCAACGAGAGCCTCGGGCTCTTCATCGCCTCCTATCAGACAGTGTCGCCGCTGACCTTGGGCGAGCTCTGGGCCATTCCCATCATGCTGCGGCTGGCCTTGATAGAGAACCTGCGCCGCGTGGCCGCCCGCGTCATGGTCGAGTGGAATGACCGAAACCTGGCGGCCCAATGGGCTGACCGGATGACCGAAATTACCGAACGAGATCCCAAAAGCGTTGTGCTCGCGGTTGCCGACATGGCGCGATCGGATCCATCGATGTCCAGTTCCTTCGTTGCCGAACTGACCCGACGACTGCAAGGGCAAGGGCCGGCGTTGGCGCTACCGCTGAACTGGATTGAGCAACGGCTCGCCGAATCAGGCCTGAGCATTGAGCATCTCGTGCAAATGGAGGCCCAGCAGCAAGCAGCTGATCAGGTTTCCATTGGCAACAGCATCGGCAGCCTTCGCATGCTGTCGGCCACGGATTGGCGCGAATTCGTGGAAAGCACGAGTGTTGTCGAGCACACGCTACGTCTGGATCCAGCGGGCGTTTATCCGAAGATGGATTTCGCTACGCGAGATCACTACCGCCACGTGGTGGAACGGCTTGCCCGGCGGAATGCGCTTGCGGAAGGCGAGGTGGCGCGAGCTGCCTTGGATCTGTCGCTCGACAGCGCTACGCAGGCGGGTCGGGCGTCCATCGAGGCGCATATCGGTTGGTTTCTCGTCGACAAGGGCCTTCCCAGCCTGGAGCGGCGTATCGGATCGGGTCGAACCTCGGCGGTCGCCTGGCATCCCTTCTTTTTGCGGCCGCCGCTCAAGCTCTTCCTGGGTTTGATCCTGCTCGTTACGGTGCTGCTCACGTGGCCCCTGGTGTCGGCCCTGCAGCAGGCCGGCGTACGAACCTGGCTATACGTCGTCATGGCTGTCCCTCTTGGGTTGGCCGCCAGCCAGTTATCCATTGCGCTGGTGAACTGGCTCGTGACCGTCACGATAAAGCCGCAAATGCTGCCGCGCATGGACTACTCCTCCGGCCTGCCCGAGCATGCGCGCACGCTGGTCGTGGTTCCCTCGCTGTTTTCAAATCAGCAGGACGTGGACGACCTCATCGATGGACTGGAGGTGCGTTTTCTGGCCAACCGCGACCGGTTCCTGCATTTCGCGCTGCTGTCCGATTTTGCCGATGCGCGGGAGGAGGTCCTGGAGCAGGACGCCTCGTTGCTGGCATTAGCCCGGCAGCGTATCGAGGCGCTCAATGCGACCTATGCCGAAACGGAGCGCGACCGCTTCTTCCTGTTACATCGGCCTCGCCGCTGGGAGCCGGCCGACAAGCTGTGGATGGGATACGAACGGAAGCGAGGAAAACTCGCTGAACTCAACGCACTCTTGCGCGGAGGCAGCGCCGATCGGTTCCTGATGATCGTCGGTCGCCGCGACCTGCTTGGCGAAATGAAGTACGTCATTACGCTGGACACGGACACCCAGCTGCCTCGCGATTCGGCACACCAGTTCGTCGGCGCCATGGACCATCCACTCAACCGACCGGTGATTGATACCGGCCGCCGGCGCGTCGTCTCGGGTTACGGCATTCTGCAACCCCGGGTCGGTCTGAGTCTGGCCAGTGCAACGCGATCTGCCTATACGCGATTGTTCAGCAGTAGCGCCGGCATTGACCCGTATACGCGGGCGGTTTCCGACGTCTACCAGGATCTCTTTCGTGAAGGGTCCTTCATAGGCAAGGGCATCTATGACGTGGAAGCGTTTGAATCCACCATGGGTGGGCGCTTCCCCGACAACAGCATTCTCAGTCATGACTTGCTGGAAGGCTGCTATGCGCGCTCGGGACTGATCAGCGACGTGGAACTCTACGAGGAGTATCCGTCTCGCTACAGCGCCGACGTGAGTCGTCGTCATCGCTGGATTCGCGGTGACTGGCAACTGTTGCCCTGGTTGATGCTGCGCACGCCCACGCAGGATGGGCGACGCGAATGGAATCCACTGTCGACACTCTCTCGCTGGAAGATCTTTGACAACCTGCGTCGAAGCCTGGTGCCGGCTTCGCTGCTGGCCCTTTTTCTGGTCGGCTGGTTGGGGCTGCCCCGGCGGCCGTGGTGGACTGCTGCGATTCTGGCGGTCGTCCTGGTGCCGCCGCTGTTTGCCTCGCTGGTCGACCTGTTGAGGAAGTCGCGCGACATGCGGCTCGGTCAGCATGTTCGCGTCGCGCTTCAGTCCAGCGGCCAGCACTTCCTGCATGCGCTGGTATTGCTGGCCTGGCTGCCGCACGAGGCGCTCTACAGCCTCGACGCGATCGTTCGCACCCTGTGGCGCATTTGTGTCAGCCGACGTCGCATGCTTCAGTGGAGCGTCTCCAGGGACACCGAGCGATCCAGCGCGGGGAGCCTGGCTGTGTTCTGCCGCCTGATGTGGATCGCGCCGGCACTGTCCATTGCCGTGGCTGCAGCGCTTTTTCGGTGGCAACCGACCATGTTTTCCGTTGCCAGTCCTTTCCTGCTGCTTTGGTTTGTCTCGCCGGCGCTTGCCTGGTGGATCAGCCGGCCCATCGCACGCGTGGCGTTTACTCCTACGGCTGGCGAGCTGCGTTTCCTGCGCAGGCTGTCGCGCAAGACGTGGGCGTTCTTCGAGACCCATGTCGGCCCCGAGGACCATTGGCTTCCTCCGGACAACATGCAAGAACAGCCGGTCGCCGTGGTGGCACACCGCACGTCGCCCACCAACATGGGCCTGTCGTTGCTGGCGAATATGGCGGCCTACGATTTTGGCTATGTCAGCTTGACCCGGCTCCTCGACCGTACCGAGAAGGCGCTGCACACGATGCAGTCGATGGAGCGCTATCGAGGGCATTTCTACAACTGGTACGACACGCTCACCCTCAGGCCGTTGCCGCCGGGCTACATCTCTTCGGTAGACAGTGGAAACCTCGCCGGGCACCTGCTCACGTTGCGCGCGGGCTTGCTGGCCCTGGCCGATGACGCGCTGTTCGATGTGCGCCTGCTCGAAGGCCTGAAAGACACGCTCGATGTCCTGCGCAGGGCGGTGTTGGCCGCGGGTGGGGCGACCGACACGCTAGATGGCTTGCGGCTCGCGCTACGCGCGGCCTTGGAAGCGTTGCCGTTGACCATGGACGAGGCCCAGGCGGTTGCTCGGCAATTGCTGGCGGAGACGGAAGCCGTCGCGGCATCTTTCCGTGCGCGGGACAACGCCGAGGTCGAATTCTGGACACAGGCGTTGCTGGAGCAGTGCCGGGATATCGATGGCCATACGCGCCAACTGAGGCTGCTGCCTGCGATCGACATGGTGGAAGGGCAAACCCGACTGCCGACCTTGCGCCAGGCTTCACTGATCGATCCGGACAGCGACGGCGACGCGCAGGGGCACGCCATCACGCTATTGGCCGCCATCGATCGGCTCGCCAAACAGGCCGGCGATATGGCGGTGATGGAGTTTGATTTTCTGTACGACGGTCAGCGCGATCTCCTCTCCATCGGCTACAACGTCGACGAGCGTCGGCTTGATACCAGCTTCTACGATCTGCTTGCGTCGGAAGCGCGACTGGCTAGTTTCGTGGCGATCGCGCAAGAGCAGCTGCCGCAGGAGGGCTGGTTCACGTTGGGAAGGCTGCTGACCACGGCGGCGGGCCTGCCGGTGCTGCTGTCCTGGACGGGCTCGATGTTTGAATACCTGATGCCGATGCTGGTGATGCCCAGCTATGGCGGCACCTTGCTCGACCAGACCTGCCGGGTCGCCGTTGCAAGACAAATCGAATATGGTGCGCAACTGGGCCGGCCATGGGGCGTTTCCGAATCGGGCTACAACACGCTCGACGCCCAGTTCAATTATCAATACCGTGCCTTTGGTGTGCCCGGCCTTGGCCTCAAGCGGGGTCTGGGTGACGAGTTGGTGGTCGCGCCTTATGCCACGGTGCTGGCGTTGATGGTTGCGCCCGCGGCAGCGAGTGCCAACCTGCGCAGGCTCGTAGGTGATGGTATGGAAGGACGCTTCGGGCTATACGAAGCGGTTGACTACACGCCTGCGCGCCTTCCACGCGGGCAGGAGGCTGCGGTCATCCGCTCTTTCATGGCGCATCACCAGGGCATGAGTTTGTTGGCCCTGGACTACTTGCTGCAGCACCGGCCGATGCAGAAGCGATTCGAGTCCGACCCCTCGCTTCAGGCGACCCTGCTGCTGTTGCAGGAACGCGTACCCAGGGCGGCGGTGGAGTTCGTGCACGCCACGGAATTCCCCTCGGTGGTCACGACGGCGCCATCGCCCGAGCCGACGTTGCGCGTATTTACCGATCCGGATCGGGCGCGCCCGGCGCTGCAGTTGCTCTCCAATGGTCGCTATCACGTGATGGTGAGTAGCGCCGGTGGCGGCTACAGCCGCTGCCGCGAGCTGGCCGTCACCCGCTGGCAGGAAGACATCAGCTGCGACAACTGGGGCATGTTCTGCTACCTGCGCGACGTGGCCAGCGGCGAGTTCTGGTCGAGCTCGCATCAGCCGGCGCTGAAGGACGTTGAGCACTACGAGGCGATCTTCTCTGATGCACGCGCTGAATTTCGCGTGCGCGAGCACGACTTCGACGCGCATACCGAGATCGTGGTGTCGCCTGAGGACGACATCGAGCTTCGCCGCATACGCCTCACCAATCGCGGCCGAACACGACGGACCATCGAAGTCACCACCTATGCCGAGGTGGTGCTCGCTCCAGCCATCTCCGACGCGATGCACCCCGCCTTCAGCAACCTGTTTGTGCAGACCGAGCTGGTACCGGCCTTGCAGGCCATCATCTGCACGCGGCGCCCGCGATCCAGCCAGGAGACCGTGCCGTGGATGTGCCATTTGATAGCGGTGCATGACGCCGATGTCGACGAAATCTCCTACGAGACAGATCGCGCCCGCTTCATCGGGCGCGGATGCAGCGTGGCCCGCCCCCAGGTGATGAGAGGCCAGGGCGACAACTACCGTCGCCTGTCCAATAGCCAGGGCTCGGTACTTGATCCGATCGTGGCCATCCGTTGTCGCATCTCGCTGGAACCTGGTCGTTCGGCGGTGGTGGATATGGTGACTGGCGTAGGCCAGTCGCGCGATGCCTGCCTGGCGCTGATCGCGAAATATCGCGATCGACATCTGGCCGACCGCGTGTTCGACCTGGCCTGGACCCACAGCCAGGTATTGCTGCGCCAACTCAACGCGAGCCTGGCCGATGCGCAGCTCTACGAACAGATGGCCACATCCATCATTTACGCGAACCCCACCTTGCGGGCCGAGACGGGCATCCTGCGCGCCAACCGTCGCGGCCAATCGGGACTATGGGGACAGTCGATCTCGGGCGACCTGCCCATCGCACTCGTGCATATCGCCGACTTGTCCAATATCGAACTGGTACGCCAGATGGTGCAGGCGCATGCCTATTGGCGGCTCAAGGGGTTGACGGTGGATCTGGTGGTCTGGAACGAGGACCACGCCGGCTACCGTCAACAACTGCAGGACATGATCATGGGCTTGATCGCCTCGGGCGTGGAAGCGAGCCTGATCGATCGTCCGGGCGGGATCTTCGTGCGTTCGGTCCAGCAGATATCCAATGAAGATCGCATCCTGGTGCAGGCGGCCGCGCGCCTCGTGCTGTTCGACAATGCGGGCAACCTGGCGGAGCAGGTGGGCCGTCGACGCCTGCGCACGCGCCCGGCGCCGCTGAGAATCACTGGCAGCTATGGCGACGCGCCGGAGCTTGAATCTCCCCCTTCGTCAACGCAGGAAGCGCTGTCGCTGACCAATCCGTATGGCGGCTTCAGCGCGGATGGCTCCGAGTATGTGATCGACCTGGAAGAGGGCAAGCCCACCCCCGCGCCCTGGTCCAACGTGCTGGCCAACCCGCAGTTCGGCTGCGTGGTATCCGAAAGCGGCGGCAGCTACACCTGGGCCGAGAACGCGCACGAATTTCGCCTCACTCCGTGGGCGAACGATCCAGTCACCGACGCCAGTGGCGAGGCCATCTACCTGCGCGATGAACAATCGGGCCACTACTGGTCACCCACGCCCTTGCCGCGACGTGGCCGTGGGCCTTACCGGACCCGTCACGGTTTTGGCTATTCGGTGTTCGAGCATGACGAGCGCGGTATCCATACCGAGCTGTGGACGTATGTCGATCTGGAATCCCCGGTCAAGTTCAACGTGCTGAAGATACGCAACAAGTCCGGTCGGGCACGGCGGCTTTCTGCCACGGGATACGTCGAATGGGTGCTGGGTGATCTGCGCTCGCGCACGGCCATGCATGTGGTGACCGAAACGGATCCGGTAACGGGCGCCATCTTCGCCCGCAATGCCTACAACATGGAGTTTTCGGGGCGGGTGGCGTTCTTTGATCTGCACCATCATGCGCGGACTCTCACCGGCGATCGGACGGAATTTCTCGGCCGCAATGGCCATCGCCACGCCCCGGCGGCGATGGCGAACGCGCGTCTCTCGGGCCAGGTCGGCGCAGGCTTGGACCCGTGCGCTGCCTTGCAGTTGGCATTCGAGCTGGACGATGGCGATGAGTACGAAATCATTTTTCGACTGGGCGTTGCCAGTGATGCGAAGGCAGCGAGCGACATGGTGCAGCGACTGCGGGGACAGGGCACGGCAACCGCAGCGCTCGACGCGGTGCGCATGCATTGGCGCTGGACGCTGGGCAAGGTCCAGGTGCAGACGCCCGATCCGGCGGTGAATGTGCTGGCCAATGGGTGGTTGATGTATCAGACCATGGCATGCCGGTTCTTCGCACGCAGCGGCTACTACCAGTCCGGCGGCGCGTTTGGTTTTCGCGATCAGTTGCAGGATTCGATGGCGATGATCTACGCCAGTCCGCATCGTGTACGGCAGCACCTGTTGCTATGTGCGGCCCACCAGTTTGTCGAGGGCGACGTCCAGCATTGGTGGCACCCGCCACTGGATCGGGGCGTGCGCACACACTGTTCCGACGATTATCTGTGGCTGCCGCTGGCAACCAGCCGCTATGTCCTTACGACGGGCGACGATGGCGTGCTCGATGAAAGTGCCGGTTATCTGGAAGGGCGCCCTGTCAATCCGGATGAAGAGTCCTATTACGACCTGCCGGCTCGCTCGGAATTGCACGAGAGCTTGTATGAGCATTGCGTGCGGGCCATTCGGCACGCCGCGCCACGCGGCGTCCACGGACTGCCGCTGATCGGTGCCGGCGACTGGAATGACGGCATGAACAAGGTCGGCGAGCATGGCCGCGGCGAAAGTGTCTGGCTTGGCTTTTTCCTCTACGACGTGCTGCTGCGCTTCGCACCCATCGCGCGGCGCAGGGGCGACGTGCCGTTCGCGACTTATTGCGAGGCCGAAGCAGCCAAGCTGCAGGTCAATCTCGAGTCCCACGCCTGGGATGGTGCATGGTATCGGCGCGCCTACTTCGACGACGGCACACCGCTGGGCTCGTCCGGCAACGACGAGTGCCGAATCGATTCGATCGCACAAAGCTGGTCGGTGCTTTCGGGTGCAGCAGGCGAGGCGCGTACCAGGCAGGCCATGCAATCGCTGGATCAGCACCTGGTGCGTCGCGACGAGGGCCTGATACAGCTGCTCGATCCGCCCTTCGATCGATCGAAGCTCGATCCGGGCTATATCAAGGGCTATGTGCCTGGCGTGCGCGAAAACGGCGGTCAGTACACCCACGCAGCGATCTGGGCGACGATGGCCTTCGCCAAGCTCGGTGATGGTGCCCGTGCGTGGGAGTTATTGCGCATGATCAATCCGGTGAATCATGGATTGACCGGCGAGGCGATCGACACCTACAAAGTGGAACCCTATGTGGTCTCGGCCGACGTCTACGCCGTGCCTCCGCACGTGGGGCGGGGCGGCTGGAGCTGGTATACCGGCTCGGCTGGCTGGATGTATCGCCTGATCGTCGAGTCGCTGCTGGGACTTCGCCTGGAGGGCGAGCGCTTATGCATCACGCCGGTACTGCCGCCCGACTGGGCCTCGTTCAAGCTGGACTACCGACATCACGAGACCGACTACCACATTACCGTTACCCGCACGGACGATCTCATTGACGGCATCAGGCTCAGCCTGGATGGCAGGCCGCAGGTGGACCAGTGCATCTTGCTGTTCGATGATGGCCGGGATCACTACGTCGACGTGCGCCTCCCTCGCGCCGTCTAGGCGCCTCGGATGCACGTCACGTCACGGCCATGTCGTCCTTGCGCGCTCTTAACGTTATCTAAGCCAAGCTCGATGTTCCCGCCTGCCAGATGGTGTGGCAACGATACAGGCATTGTTTTGATGAACGCCATTCGTTCGGACGCCTTCGTCTTCTTTGGTGCGACAGGCGATCTGGCCCACAAGATGATTTTTCCAGCACTGCAGGCGCTTACGCGTGCCGGCGAGCTCGACATGCCGGTGATCGGCGTGGCGTATGCAAACTGGACCTTGGATCAGCTGCGGGAGCGGGCACGCGACAGCCTCAAGGGGCACGGCGGTATCGACGAGGAGGCTTTCAGCCGCCTTTGCGCGCGACTGCAGTACATCGATGGTGACTATAACGACCCGGCAACCTACGACCGCCTGAAGCAGACCTTGGGCAACGCCAGCCATCCTCTCCACTACATGGCGATCCCGCCCAGCATGTTTGGCACGGTGGTCCAGGGCCTGGCGAGATCCGGCTGTGCCAAGGGTGCGCGCATCATCATCGAAAAGCCGTTCGGGCACGACCTGGCCTCCGCCAGGGCCCTGAATCTCACCTTGCACGAAGTCTTTGCCGAGCCCGATATCTTTCGTATCGACCACTATCTGGGCAAGGAGGCCGTGCAGAACCTGCTGTACTTTCGCTTTGCCAACACCTTTCTCGAGCCCGTATGGAATCGCACCTATATCGATAGCGTGCAGATCACCATGGCGGAGAACTTCGGCGTCCAGGGCCGTGGCAAATTCTATGAAGAAGCCGGCGCCATTCGCGACGTGGTACAGAACCACCTGCTGCAGGTGACCACCTTGCTGACGATGGAGTCGCCGGTTGGACGAGACCCGGTGGCCATGGGCGCCGAGAAATTGCGCCTGTTCCGCGCCATGCGGCCATTGCGTCCTGAAGATGTGGTGCGGGGCCAGTTTCGCGGTTACCGCGACGAGAAGGGTGTGGCAGCGGACTCCCAGGTCGAAACCTTCGCGGCGCTGTGCTTGCATATCGACAACTGGCGCTGGGCCGGCGTGCCTTTTTATATTCGCACGGGCAAGTGCCTGCCGATCACCTGTTCGGAAGTGTTCGTCACGCTCAAGCATCCACCGTTGGCGGTGTTCGACGACGTGATGCCAACGCAGGCCAATCATTTCCGCTTCCGCGTCAGTCCCGAAGTCATCATCTCCCTCGGCGCCCAGGTCAAGCAGTCGGGCGAGGCCATGCGCGGCGAGTCGGTGGAACTGGTGGCGCGCCATCAGACACAACATGACGAGCTACCGTACCAGCGCCTGCTGGGGGGGGCCATCCACGGTGACATCGCCCAGTTCACCAGCGACGAGTCCGTCGAGACCGCCTGGTCGGTCGTCGATCCGATACTCAACAACGCGGTGCCGTTGATCGAATACGACGCGGGCAGCTGGGGTCCGGCAGCCGCAGACAACCTCATTCCGGGCGGCTGGCATAACCCGCAGCCGGAGGAGAGCAAGCCGTGCTGACGACGGGGCCGGTGGTGTTCCTTCTCGATGTCGACAACACCTTGTTCGATAACGATCGCTTCGCCGCTGACGTGACGGCCGCACTTGACGCGCAGTTCGGTGAGCTTGAGCGCAAACGCTACTGGTCGATTTATGAAGAGCTGCGAGACAGGCTTGGCTACGCCGACTATCTCGGCGCGCTCCAGCAATTTCGACTCGGCTGCGAGGCCAATCCATCGCTGTTGCGGCTTTCCTCCTACCTGTTGGACTACCCGTTTGCCGAAGGCTTGTACCCCGGCGCGCTGGAGACGGTCAGACATCTTGGCACGCTCGGCACTACCGTCATTCTTTCGGATGGCGACATCGTGTTTCAGCCGCACAAGATCCATCAATCGGGCTTGTGGCAGGCGGTCGCCGGTCGGGTGCTCATCTATGTGCACAAGGAGCACATGAGTGACCCCATCCAGCAAAGTTTCCCCGCCCCCCACTATGTGATGGTCGACGACAAGCCGAAGCTGCTCGCCGCCATGAAGCACAAGCTCGGCGACCGACTTACCACGGTTTTCGTGCGGCAAGGCCACTACGCGGCCCAGGCTGAGTCTTCCACGCTTGATCCCGTGCCCGACGTGACCGTCACTCATATTGACGAGCTTGGCCGTTTTGCGTTGCCCGACTTTCGTGCCGATTCTGCCTATGCTTCACCGGAGTAACCATGAAACCCACCCAGCAACTACATCAACTCGGCCAGAGCCTGTGGCTGGATAACATCACCCGGGACATCCTCAACGACGGCACCTTGCGCCGTTATATCGAAGAGCTGTCGGTCACCGGCCTCACTTCGAACCCGACCATCTTCGATGGCGCCATCGGCAGCGGTCACGCCTACGACGCGGGCATCCATGAGAAGGCCAGGGCCGGCCTGTCGGGTGAGGCGCTATTCATGGAGCTGGCGCTGGAGGATCTGCGTCGCGCCGCCGACTTGTTCCAGCCGGTGTTTGCGGCCAGCGATCAGCGTGATGGTTGGGTCTCGATGGAAGTATCGCCCTTGCTGGCCAGCGATTCGGCTGGGAGCATCCAGGCTGCCAAGGACATCCATCGGCAAGCCGCGCGAGCGAATCTGTTTGTGAAGATCCCCGGGACCCCGGAAGGCATTCCTGCGATCGAAGAGGCGATCTTCACCGGCATACCGATCAACGTCACCTTGTTGTTCTCGCGTGAGCAATATCTGGCCGCAGCGGAAGCCTATCTGCGTGGCATCGAGCGACGAGTGAAGGCCAAGCTTGACCCGCGCGTCGGATCGGTCGCCTCCGTTTTCGTCAGCCGATGGGATGTGGCGATCAAGGACAAAGTACCTGCCGAGTTGCACAACAAGTTGGGCATCGCGGTGGCGCAGGAGACGTACAAGGCCTATCGAGCGATGCTGGCGTCGCCGCGCTGGCGTGCACTTGCCGATGCCGGTGCCCGGGCGCAGCGCCTGTTGTGGGCGAGCACGGGCACCAAGGATCCGTCCGCATCGGACACGCTCTACGTGGAAGCCCTCGCCGCACCCGACACCGTCGACACCATGCCGGAAAAGACCCTGCTTGCGTTCGGCCAGCATGGTTCGTTGAAAGGAGTCATGGCCGAAGACGGTGGTGACGCGACCAGGGTGCTCGCGACATACACGAAGGCCGGTATCGATCTGAACGCGCTGGCCAGCCAGCTTCAGCAGGATGGCGCAAAGTCCTTCGTCGCGTCCTGGCAGCAGCTGTTGCAGCGTATTGCGGACAAGACCGCAGAACTTGCGCGGGCCGCATCATGAACGCCCAGGCTGGCGGCCCCGCGTCGCCCAATCTTACGCGGCTGTCTTCATGGCATGCGCTCGAGCAGCACGTGGCACAGGTGGGGAAGGCACATCTGCGCGACCTGTTCGCCTCCGATGGAGCGCGCGGCGAACGCATGCACGCCGAGGCCGTGGGCCTGTATATCGATTATTCCAAGCAGCGAGTCACCGACGAGACGCTGCGACTGCTTGGCGAGCTGGCCGAGGCCTGCGGCTTGCCGGAGCACCGCGCCGCGATGTTCAAGGGTGATCGCATCAACACCACCGAGAACCGCCCGGTACTGCATATCGCCTTACGCGCACCCGCCGATGCAAGCATTGAAGTGGACGGTAGCAACGTGGTTCCCAAGGTCCACGCGGTGCTCGATCGCATGGCCACGTTTACCCAATCGGTCCGCAACGGTGACTGGAAGGGACACACCGGCAAGCGCATCCGCAACGTGATCAGCATCGGCATTGGTGGCTCGGATCTCGGGCCGGTGATGGCCTATGAGGCGCTTCGCCACTACAGCCAGCGCGACATGACGTTCCGCTTTGTGTCGAATGTAGACGGCACTGACTTTGCCGAGGCCACGCGTGACCTCGATCCCGCCGAGACGCTTTTCATCGTCTGCTCCAAGACCTTCACCACGCAGGAAACCCTGACCAATGCGCATGCGGCGCGCGACTGGTGTCTCCACGGCCTGGGCGGTTCCGACGCCGAAAAGGGCGGCGCCATCGCCAAGCACTTCGTGGCCGTGTCGACCAACACCAAGGGCGTGGCGGAGTTCGGCATCGATACCGAGCACATGTACGGATTCTGGGACTGGGTCGGTGGGCGCTACTCGATGGATTCGGCCATTGGCCTTTCCACCATGCTGGCCATCGGTGACGACCAGTTTCGCGCCATGCTGGCCGGCTTCCACGCCATGGACGAGCATTTCCTGAGTGCGCCGATGGCACAGAACCTGCCGGTGATCATGGGGCTGCTGGCGATCTGGAATACCAACTTTCTCGATGCGGCGACGGTGGCCGTGCTGCCCTACGAGCAGTACCTCAAGCGCTTTCCGGCCTATCTGCAGCAGTTGACCATGGAGAGCAATGGCAAGCATGTGACGCTCGACGGCGTGCGTGTGGATTACGACACCGGACCGATCTATTGGGGCGAGCCGGGCACCAACGGCCAGCATTCGTTTTACCAGCTCATACACCAGGGCACGCGACTGATTCCGTGTGATTTCATCGGTTTCTACCAGCCGCTCAATCCCTTGATCGATACGCATGGTAATGACCAGCATGACCTGTTGATCGCCAACCTGATCGCACAGGGCGAGGCGCTCGCCTTCGGCAAGACCGCCGCCGAGGTGAGGGCCGAAGGGACCGCGCCTGCCCTGGTGCCGCAACGGCGATTTGAGGGAAACCGGCCCAGCACGACGATTTTCGCGCAGCGGCTCGACCCTTATGCGCTGGGTAGCCTGGTGGCGCTCTACGAGCACAGCGTTTTCGTGCAAGGCGTGATCTGGGGTATCGATTCCTTCGATCAGTGGGGCGTGGAACTGGGCAAGGCCCTGGCCAAGCGCACGGCTGCGCAAATAGCCGATCCGGGCGAACCCGAGCTGGATCACGACAGTTCCACCAATGCCTTGATCCGGCTGTACCGTAAAAGACGGAATGCGCGCTCGTGAGCACGACCATCAGTCCACTGGCAGGCAAGCCCGCGCCGCCATCCCTACTGGTCGATGTGGCGAAACTGGTCGCGGCCTATACCGATCTGCAACCTGATCCTGCCGAGCCCACGCAGCGCGTGCAATTCGGTACGTCCGGGCATCGCGGCAGTTCGTTTGAGCGTAGCTTCAATGAGTGGCACGTGCTGGCCATCACTCAGGCCATCTGCGAGTACCGCAAGAGCAAGGGCATCGATGGTCCGCTCTTCATGGGCATCGACACCCACGCGCTGTCGCCACCGGCGCAGGACAGCGCGCTGGAGGTGCTGGCCGCCAACGGCGTTGAGACGATGCTCGCCGTGGGTGGCGAGTACACGCCGACGCCGGTGATCTCGCACGCCATCCTCGGCCACAACCACGGACGCTCGGCAGGGCAAGCCGACGGCATCGTGGTCACGCCATCGCATAATCCGCCTGACAACGGCGGCTTCAAATACAACCCGCCCAATGGCGGCCCTGCCGACACCGACATCACCGGCTGGATCCAGAATCGTGCCAATGCGCTGCTCGAAGGTGGGCTCAAGGACGTCCGCCGCGTGCCGCTCAGTCGGGCGCGCCATGCGGGCACCACGCATGAATACGATTTCCTGGACGCTTACATCGGCGATCTGGGCGGCGTGGTCGATTTCGAGGCGATCCGCAGCGCCGGTATCCACTTGGGCGTCGATCCGCTCGGCGGGGCTGGTGTGCACTACTGGAAGCCGATCGCGGAACGCTACAAGATCGACCTCACCGTGGTCAGCGAAGAAGTGGATGCGCAGTTTGCCTTCATGACGGTCGACTGGGACGGCAAGATCCGCATGGATCCTTCTTCGTCCTACGCCATGCAACGGCTGATCGGACTGAAGAGCCAGTACGACGTTGCCTTCGCCTGCGATACCGATCACGACCGCCATGGCATCGTCACGCGCAGCAGCGGTCTGTTGGTGGCCAACCACTATCTTGCCGTCCTGATCGATTACCTGTTCCAGCATCGACCGAAATGGGGTGGTGCTGCCGCGGTGGGCAAGACGGTGGTGAGCACGGCACTGATCGATCGCGTGGCCATGCGCCTGCAGCGCAAGCTCTACGAGGTGCCGGTAGGGTTCAAATGGTTCGTCGACGGCCTGTTCGGCGGCTCGCTCGGTTTCGGCGGGGAGGAGAGTGCAGGCGCGTCGTTTCTTCGACGGGACGGCTCGGTTTGGACCACCGACAAGGACGGCATCACCGCAGCCCTGTTGTCTGCGGAAATCACGGCGCGTCGTGGACGCGATCCCGGCGAACTCTACGGCGATCTGGTCGGCGCACTGGGCCAGCCTTATGCCGACCGGGTGGAAGCGCCCGCAACGCCGGCACAGAAGGCTGCGCTGGCAAAGCTCTCGCCGCAGCAGGTGCAGGGCAAGCAGCTGGCGGGTGAGCCGATCGAGCAGGTGTTGGACCGCGCGCCCGGCAATGACGCAGCGATCGGCGGCATCAAGGTGACCTCGAGCAGTGGCTGGTTTGCAGCGCGCCCGTCGGGAACCGAAGACATTTACAAGATCTATGCGGAGAGCTTCAAGGACGAGGCCCATTTGAAATCCATCCTGCAGGAAGCGCAGCAGATTGTGGATGCCGCGCTGAAGAGTTCTTAATCGCTGCGACACACGCAACAATCCACCGCGTCACCGTGCCCCCCTACAGGTGTCCCATGGCCAACGATCTCGACCAACGATGCATCAATACGCTGCGCTTTCTTTCCGTCGACATGGTGCAAAAGGCCAATAGCGGCCACCCTGGACTGCCGCTTGGCGCGGCACCCATGATCTATGTGCTGTGGATGCGTTGGCTCAAGTTGAACCCGCAAGACCCGCAGTGGTTTGATCGCGACCGTTTTGTGCTGTCCGCCGGCCATGGCTCGGCGTTGCTGTACAGCCTGCTGCACATGACCGGTTACGCGCTCTCGATGGACGACCTCAAGCAATTTCGGCAGTGGGGCAGCAAGACGCCGGGACATCCGGAGCGAGGCGAAACACCGGGTGTTGAAACCACCACCGGACCGCTGGGGCAGGGTGTGTCCAACGCCGTGGGCATGGCCATCGCGGAGGCTCAGCTGGCCGCCCGCTACAACCATGCGGGGCATGCGGTGATCGACCACTACACCTATGCGGTCGTAAGCGATGGCGACATCATGGAAGGCGTGTCGCAGGAGGCGGCGTCCCTGGCCGGGCACCTCAAGCTCGGCAAGCTCGTTTGCCTGTACGACGACAACCGGGTCACCCTCGCGGCCGGCACCGACATGACCTTTTCCGAGGATCGCGCGGCCCGCTTCGAGGCCTATGGATGGCACACCGTGAGAGTGGCCGATGGTAACGACCTGGATGCCATCGACGATGCGCTGCGCGTGGCCCGGGAAGAAGTCGACCGACCCTCGCTGATACTCGTGCGTACGCATCTTGGCTATGGCTCGCCCGAGCAGGACAGTGTCAAGGCACACGGATCGCCGCTCGGGGTGGAGAGTGTGCGCAAAACCAAGCAGAAGCTCGGTTGGCCCATCGAGCCTGACTTCCTGGTGCCTGACGACGTGCTTGCCCACTTCCGCACCGCGGTGGATCTTGGCAAACGCCAGCAGACCGATTGGGACGAGCGGATGAGCGCCTACGCCAAGGCGTTTCCCGAGCGTCACGCCGAGCTTCAGGGGATGGTGCGTGGAGAGCTGCCGGCAGGTTGGGACGCTGACGTCCCGAGTTTTCCTGCCGACGCCAAGGGCATCGCCACGCGCGATGCCGCCGGCAAGGCCATGAACGCGATCGCCCCGAGGCTTCCCGCGCTGACCGGTGGTTCCGCCGATCTCGATTCATCGACCAAGACTGCGCTGAAAGGGCTGGGCGATTTCAATCCAGACGCCACCAAGGGCGAGGATCTGCAAGGTTCGGATCCGGCAGGCTGGAGCCGGCAGGGAAGAAATCTGCATTTTGGTTTGCGCGAACATGCCATGGGAGCCGTCGTCAACGGCATCGCCGCGCATGGTGGCTTGCTTCCCTACGGTGCGACGTTCCTGATCTTTTCCGACTATATGCGCCCGACCCTCCGCCTGGCGGCGCTGATGGGCTTGCATGTGATCCACGCGTTCACCCACGACAGCATCGGCCTGGGCGAAGACGGTCCCACCCATCAGCCGGTAGAGCAGCTGGCCAGCCTGCGCGCCATGCCCAACCTGGTGCTGATCCGTCCCGCCGATGCCAATGAAGCGGCGGTGGCCTGGCGGGTTGCCGTGGAAACGCGCGGCCGCCCGGTGCTGCTCGTGCTCACCCGGCAAGACGTGCCCACGCTGGATCGCACTCGCTACGCGTCAGCCGAGGGGTTGCGCCAAGGCGCTTACGTGCTCGCCGATGCGAAGAATGGCAAGCCGGAACTGATCCTTATCGCCACCGGCTCGGAAGTGAGCCTTATCGTCAAGGCGGCGGAGCGGCTGGAGGCGGAGGGCATCGCGGTGCGCTGTGTCTCCATGCCGAGCTGGGAGCTGTTCGATGCACTCCCGCAGGCCAAGCGCGACGCGGTGTTGCCACCGTCAGTCAGTGCACGATTGGCGGTCGAGCTTGGCGTATCGCAAGGCTGGGAGCGCTATATCGGCGCGCATGGCGACATGATCAGCGTCGAGCGCTTCGGCGCATCTGCACCGATCAGCGTGGTGTTGCCCAAATACGGATTCACCGAGGATGCCGTCTACGCGCGCGCGAAAGCCTTGCTCGGCAGGTGACGCCTGGCGCCCGGTGAACCGGCCGCGCTCATTCCTTCTTGATCGGATGGCCGCCAAATTCATTGCGCATGGCCGATAGCAGTTTGTCGGAGAACGAATCGTTGTCGCGCGAGCGCAGCCGCTCGATCAACGACTGGGTGATGATGGGGGCGGGCACATTGAGCTCGATGGCTTCGTCCACCGTCCAGCGACCTTCGCCGGAGTCGACCACGTAGGGCGCAATGCCGCTCAATTGCGGATTCTTCTGCAAGGCATCGGCGGTAAGATCCAGCAGCCACGAGCGAATCACACTGCCGTAGCGCCAGATCTCGGCGATGGCGGGCAGGTCCAGGGCAAACTCCTCTTTTTTCTGGAGTATCGCGAAGCCCTCCGCGTAGGCCTGCATCATGCCGTACTCGATGCCGTTGTGGACCATCTTCACGAAGTGTCCGGAACCGACCGGGCCGACCCGACTCCAACCCTTGTCCCTACCCGGCGCAAGTGTTTCGAAGATCGAGCTGAGGCGCTCGACGACCGCCTTATCGCCGCCGACCATCATGCTATAGCCCTCGGCCAGACCCCAGACACCGCCACTGGTTCCGCAATCGACATAGGCGATGTCCTTGCCGGCGAATTGCTGGGCGCGGCGCAAAGTATCCTTGTAGTAGGAATTGCCGCCATCGATCACGGTGTCGCCCGCTTTCAGCAGGGGCAGTAGTGCATTGAGCGTGCTATCGGTGATCTCGCCGGCCGGCACCATCAGCCACAGCACGCGTGGCGCGGTCAGTGCCGTCACCAGCGCCGGCAGCGATTCGCGCGACGGGGCGCCCTTTTTCTCCAAATCGTTACGCGCCTGCGCGTTAGGATCGAAGCCCACTACCTGGTGGCCACCTTGCAACAAGCGCTGGGCCATATTGGCGCCCATGCGCCCGAGGCCGATCATGCCAATGTTCATACGATGTCCTCGATTGAGATCTCGACGTGTTTCTTGATGAATGGGCCGGGGAAGGGCGCGGCGCGGTACTCATCGTGTCAGCGAACCCCGGAACCTGGCTTGTATCCGTGGGGTGAAGCGTGTCCGGTAATAGGCCTCGGCGGCCTTTTGAATCGCCTCGGCCTGGGTGGGATAGGCGTGGATCACCTTGGCCAGTGTGCGCAGTCGGATGCCCGCCATGATGGCCAGCGTGATTTCGTTGATCATGTCGCCGGCATGGCGCGCGACGATGGTGGCGCCAAGAATCTTGTCCGTGCCCTCAAGCACATGGATCTTCACGAAGCCGCGCTGCTCGCTGTCGGTCACGCCGCGATCGACCTCATGCATCGGTATGGTGAAGGTCTTGATGGGGATGCCCAGCCGATTGGCTTCCCGGACATACAGGCCGACGTGGGCAATTTCCGGATCGGTAAACGTGCACCAGGGCAGCACCAGGGCGCTCAGGCGCTCATGCCCGCGAAACAGCGCGTTCTGCACCACGATGCGCGCCGAGGCCTCCGCCGTGTGGGTAAACCGGTGCTCCAGGCAGACGTCCCCGGCGGCATAGATGTTCGGCTGGCTGGTACACATGAAGTCGTCCACGCGGATGCCGCGCTTGCAGTCGTACTCAACGCCGGCCGCCTCCAGGCCCAGCCCTTGCACATTAGGGACGTAGCCAACACCGGCGCCAATGACATCGACGGCGATTGTGTTTCGGTAGTCGTCGCTGACCAGGTCCACCAGTTTCTCGCCGCCTTCGATGCGTACTGCGACGACGTTCGTATTCAGCCGAACCTCGATGCCGTCGCGCGCCAGCGCATCCGACAGGATCTGCGCCGCATCACGCTCTTCATTGCCAAGGAACAGCGGCATGTCCTGCACAATCGTCGTCTTCGAACCCAGGCGGCAGAACGCCTGCGCAATCTCGCAACCCACCGCTCCCCCACCGATGATCAGCAGGCGCCGCGGCAACTCGGTGACATCGAACACCGTCCTGCTGTTTAGCGGCCGTGCTTCGGCGAGGCCCGGAATATCGGGGACGCCTACGCGTGCGCCGGTTGCGATCACGGCCTTGCCGAAGCGAATGATCTGGTCGCCGACCTTGATCGCGTCCGCCGCGATAAAGCTGGCCTCGCCGAAGAACACATCGATGCCTTGATCGACCAGTTGCTGGGCCGACTCGTTGCCACTCATATGCGCGCGAATGCGCCGCACGCGGTCCATCACGGCGGCAAAGTCGAACTCGATGCCTTGGGGAACCTGCGCGCCAAAACGCTGGGCATCACTCATGTCAGCATAGACCTGGGCGGTGCGAATCATCGATTTCGATGGCACGCTGCCGGTATTGAGGCAGGCACCACCAATCCGCTCGCGCTCGATCAGTGCCACCTTGGCACCCAGTGCGGTCGCCGTCTTGGCGGCGACCAGTCCGGCCGGCCCGCCGCCAATCACCGCCAGCTGATAGCGCGCAGCCGGCTGTGGATTGATCCAGGACGGGGGGTGCACGTTGGAAGTGCGATTGCGCTCGTAGATATCCTCGGGTGGAGCCGTGGAAGCGTCGAAGGACTTGGCCATCAGTGCGCCTCTGCATGGCTGGCGGCAGGCTTGTCGAGCCAGCCACCTGCAAAACCCGCATGGCGCAGTCCCTCGGTGAGATAGGAACAGTCGCGCATCAGTGTCCATAGCCACCCGCTACGGTGGTTCTCGATCATCATCGTCATGACGCCCTGGTCGAGGCCGAAGTGTCCGGCAGAGATCCACGGGCGGCCCTCGCTGTCGGCGAGCGTCGGGTTGAAGCTGCTTGCCAGGCGTCCGTCGGTAATGATTTGCGGATAGCGCGTCATCATGTATTGCATGGCTTCGACCGCGATATCGGGCGCAAACGGCAATGAGGCGACGACGGTCGGGCAGGACAGGGTTCCATCATCGGGCCCAAATGGCACGCCACGCGCGGCATAGCCAAACAGCCGGTGCGTGCCACCCGACGGGCTAGGCGCATCGCCGACGGGACCGTCGCATGCGGTCAGGCCCCAGCAGTTTTCGCTGTAGCCAACAAATTCGTACGGATTGCGTTGCGCATATTCGCGCTGGATGTAGGTGGCACGCCGCGTGTTTTCGAAGTAATCGGAGTGCTTTTGCTGCATGAAGCTGTCGCGTATGCCGCGAAAGTCGATCCATGCATGCGAATAGTGATGCACGAACAGCGGGGCGGCGTAGAGAAAATCGAAGTTGTACAGGTTTTCCCACTGGTAGGTCGCCGTCCACGCCTTGTAGCACTCCCCGGTGATCGGGTGCGTTGGCGAACCCATGGCCAGCGCGTACAGCACAATGGCCTCGCTGTAACCCTCCCAGCCGTAATGAAAAAAACCACATTCGGGCTTCCATCCTTGCCGGATCGTGGCACCGCCATCCTGGGCCCAGGGCCAGTCGATGCGACGATAGAGAGCATCGGCGAGCTCGCGCAGCTCGGTTTCCAGTTCGGTTGACGCCGAAAAATACCGTGCTGACGTGAGCACACCGGCGATCAGCAGCGCGGTGTCGATCATCGAGAGTTCCGATTGCCATACCCGCGCGCCGGTATGCATATCGAGAAAATGAAAATAGAAGCCCTGGTATCCGGTCGCCGATGGTGTGCCGCTCTGATCGCTGGCGGAAAAAAAGCGCAGCGCAGCAAGGCAGTATCGCGCCGCATCGTCGCGCGCGATCCAGCCTCGCTCGACCGCCACCGGGTAACACGACAGCGCCAGGCCGACCACCGCAATGCTGGCGGGAGAGCCGTCACGCGAGGTATCGGCCACCAGCCCGTTGGACGGGTTCGTATTGCCAGGAAAGTACTCGAAGGCGGCGCGCTGAAGCCGGTCAAGCCATGCGTCGTCCACCAGTGCGGAAGGTTGATTTATCGGCAGTATTTTTGGCATGGAGTTCGGCCGGCCTGGGGCTGCTTCTCGCGGGCTTCGGCAAGTCGGAATATCTTGCGTCAAGGGCGAAAAAAACTTGGCCCCCGGGGTGAGCTCCAACTGCCTCCATGGGGAGCGTGAATCGCCATAGGCATGGCGGGAGAATCCGATCATGGCGCGACGGGGTGCATGTGCTGCGTGTAGAAAAAGGTAACGGAAGCTTGTTGGTTGCCTCGATGCTGGAACCGCCATGCCACCCTCGTCGATTTCACGAAGCATTACGCGGCGTTGCCAGTATGCTCGCGAGCGAGGGCCACCCACTGGTCGATTTCGGTCGCACCCCAGCGTCCGCATTGCATGTCAGTCCACCCGCCATCACGCCTCGATACCGCGCTACAGGTTCAGTTGCTGACGAACGGCAACCTCAGCGTGGCCGTGAGTGCCGCCGGCTCTGGCTTCAGCCAATGGCGTGATGTCGCGGTGACCCGATGGCGCGAAGATCCGGTTGGCGACGGATGGGGAAGCTACGTACTGTTGCGTGATGAGGAAAGTGGCGACGCATGGTCCGCCAGTCTTCAGCCGCATAATGCGGGGCCCGAACCGTATACGACTGAGTTATCGGGCAGTCATGTGCGCATTGGCCACCAGCACGATGCGTTGCTCAGCTCGCTCGAGATCGTGGTCGAGCCCGATGTGGATCTTGAATGGCGCCGCGTCACGCTGACCAATAAGGGAGATCGTCCGCGCCGGATCAGCCTCACGTCTTACCTGGAGCTGGTGTTGGGTCCGGCAGGTGCCGATGCGGCCCACCCGGCCTTTTCCAAAATGTTCGTCGAAACCGAATGGCTGCCACAGGAGCAGCTGCTGCTCGCTACGCGACGTCGACGCTCTACAGGCGAACAGGAGGTCTGGGCAGCGCACCTGGCGTACGTCGCCGCGACGACGGATCGGGACTGCGAATACGAGACCGATCGCATGCGCTTTCTTGGTCGCGGGCGCACGCTACGTGACGCCGTGGCCATGCAGCCCGGGCAGGCGCTATCTGGAACGCATGGCTGTGTACTCGACCCGATTTTCAGTTTGCGCCGGTCGGTGAAGCTACCTCCTGGCGACACCGCCACGGTGTCCTTCATGACGGCGATCGCCCACTCGCGAGAGGCGGTGCTGGACCTGCTGTCATCGTCGCGGAAGCGGCAATCAACCGATGAGCTCATCGCCTGCGCGGAGGCATCCCATCTTGCGGGTCTTGGATACCTCGGCGTCGATTCTGGGCAAGCGGCGCGCTATGACCACCTCGTCGGCGCTGTGCTGTATGCATGCAACCCATGGAGGGCTCCACCCAGCGTGCTGGAACTCGCCCAGGGTGGGGCTCCCGTGCTTTGGAGCGTTGGCATCTCGGGCGACCGGCCCATCGTGCTTTTGCACATCAAGGGCGAATCGGCGCGTGCTTGCGTGTCCGATTTGCTGCGGGCTCAACGTTACTGGCAGTCCCGCCGATTGGGCGTGGATGTCGTCCTGCTCGATGCCGGTGACGCCAAACCTGACGCATGGTTTGCCGAGCTTGAGCAGCAGGCGAAGGCGCAGAACACGCACCTCGCCGGCACGGCGGGTGCCGCGCCGGCCCAGGCCTTCGCCTTGGCCGGGCAAAACGTATCTGATGCCCTGCGAATGGGCCTGCTGGCCGTCGCGCGCATCGTGCTTGACGCATCGCAAGGACTGCCTGAGCCGGCGTCGCGAGTGATCCTCGGCTTGCCGAGCGGTGATCGGTCCCATAAGCATGGCAAATCTGTTCCGGGCAAGGATGATGCTCGCGCATCCATCGCCGCTGACGGACCTGAGTTCGGTAATGGCGTCGGCGCCTTCGTCGCCTCGGGTCGGAGCTATGCCATCGCGCTCGACGATCATCGTTGCACACCGTTGCCATGGGTCAACGTCATCGCTAATCCCGAGTTCGGCTTTCTCGTATCGGCCGAGGGCGGTGGTTACAGTTGGTCGACCAACAGTCAGCAGAACACCCTGACGCCATGGCCCAACGATCCGGTCAGCGACACCCCTCACGACATACTCTATTTGCGCGACGAGGACAGCGGTGAGTTATGGAGCGCTACGCCCTCGCCGATCCGCGTGTCGGGAGCAAGCTATGCCGTAGAGCACGGCAAAGGCTTCAGCCGCTTCAGCCATGAGGCCCATGGCATGGGTGTCGATCTGTTCCAGTTCGTGCCACCCAGCGATGCGATCAAACTGTCCCAGCTGAAACTGCACAACAGGTCGTCGCAGCGACGGCGCCTGTCGATCACCCTGTATGTCGAATGGGCGTTGGGTGCCAACGGCGCGGTGGCCGCACCCTTCGTGACGACATCGCGCGATCCGGCCACGGGCGCTTTACTGGCCCGCAACCGGTGGCGGGCTGATTTTGGCGACAGGGTGGCCTTCGTGGATCTTGCGGGTCAGCGTTGCGCAGGCACCGCTGATCGCCTGGCCTTTCTTGGACGCTATGGAACCGTCGCCCGTCCCGTCGCGCTCGCCGCTGGCGCGCGACTGGAGGAGCGGACCGGCGCCGGACTTTCGCCTTGCGGCGCGCTGCAGACTGTCGTAGAGCTCGCAGCTGGCCAGCAAATCGACCTCGCGGCCATGCTTGGCGAGGCCAGCTCGGACGATGCCGCCTCGGCGCTGATCGAGAGATATCGCCAGGCGGATCTGGATGCCGTGCTGGGTGAGGTGCGCGAACAGTGGAATGAAGTACTCGACACCGTGCAGGTGCGCACACCCAGTCGCGCCATGGATGTCATGCTCAATGACTGGCTTTTGTATCAGGCGCTGGTCTGCCGCATGTGGGCACGGACGGCCTACTACCAATCCAGCGGTGCCTACGGCTTTCGAGACCAGCTGCAGGATGCGATGGCGTTGTGCATCGCCTGCCCGAAGGTTGCTCGCGAGCATCTGCTTCGGGCCGCGGGACGGCAGTTCGTGCAGGGCGATGTACAGCACTGGTGGTTGCCGCCGGCGGGGCAGGGCGTCCGCACACACATAAGCGACGACCGCGTTTGGCTTCCCCATGTGGCCGCACACTACGTCACCACCACGGGCGATGCGGCCGTGCTGGACGAGGCCCTGCCTTTTCTGGATGGTCCGCCGATCAAGCCGGGCGACGCCGATGCCTATTTTCAGCCCGGCACGTCGAATGAGAAGGCGAGCCTGTACGAACATGCCGCGCGCGCCATCGATTCAAGCCTGACCCAGGGCGCCCATGGACTGCCCCTGATGGGCGCGGGTGATTGGAACGACGGCATGAACCTGGTGGGCGCCGAGGGGCGAGGCGAGAGCATCTGGCTGGCGTGGTTCCTGCTCGCCACCATGGCAGCCTTCGAACCCTTGGCGTTGGCGCGCGGCGACTCGGATCGAGTCGAGGCATGGCGGCGCTACGCCAGCGGCTTGCACGCGGTGCTTGTGAGCGACGTTGCATGGGACGGCGAGTGGTATCGGCGCGGCTACTACGACAATGGTGCGCCTCTTGGGTCGCATGAAAGCGATGAATGCAAGATCGACGTGATCGCCCAGTCGTGGAGCGTGATCGCCGGCGCGACGCCTGTTGAACATGCCGCCAAGGCCATGGACTCGGTTGATCGCCATCTGGTGATGCACAAGGAAAAAATCGCACTGCTGTTGGCGCCTCCGTTCGATCGAACCCGTGATAACCCGGGCTATATCAAGGGTTATCCACCGGGTATCCGCGAGAACGGCGGGCAATACACCCATGGCGCCACCTGGTCGGTGTTTGCCTATGCGAAGCTGGG
Organism: Dyella humicola; assembly: GCF_026283945.1. Classification (NCBI taxonomy): domain Bacteria; kingdom Pseudomonadati; phylum Pseudomonadota; class Gammaproteobacteria; order Lysobacterales; family Rhodanobacteraceae; genus Dyella; species Dyella humicola. The sequence continues at coordinate 2,863,818 of NZ_JAPDPC010000001.1, read as the reverse complement.
GCAAGGGGATCGCGCCATGGCGATGTTCGACATGCTCAACCCGATCCTCCACAGCGATACGCCTCGAGCCGTTGATCGCTACAAGGTCGAGCCCTATGTGTCCTGTGCGGACGTCTATTCGGTGGATCCCTACATAGGGCGCGGCGGCTGGACCTGGTATTCGGGCTCGGCGGGCTGGCTATATCGCGCGGGGATGGACGCCATTCTCGGCTTCCGGCGACAGGGGAGTTCGCTGCTACTGGATCCGTGCATACCTGCCGCCTGGCCGGGTTTCAGCATGACTTATCGGCACCGAGGACCGACGTCGCGGATCACCCGTTATGACATCACGATAGAGAATCCCGACGGGGTTTGTCGCGGCGTCGCGCTGGCCGAACTTGACGGTACCGTCTTGCCTTCTGCGATCTCGCCCATTCTCCTCGTCGAAGACGAGCAAGTACACACGGTGCGCATCGTGCTCGGTGGCGCAAAGGGCACGTGATCGCAAGGTTTTGCCGATCAGATACGCGAATACCGGGCAATGGAGCGGCAGGCGCGGTGACCTTGTCTACCTGGGTGCAGGTGCGCATGGCGGCCGAGCTTCCAAGCCAATCATTCTGGAGGTTTCCGGCAGTGATTGCGCGTCTGACGCAGGCAGCGAGAACGCCTGACGCTGACTCAAATTCGAGTCAGTCCCCAGCTCGCGAAAATCACCCATCGACACCTTCGTCTTATGGACTTGCTGGCACGGAAGGATTGAAATCGGCTGACGGTATGGTCAGTCCTCCGTGCAGGTGCGAGGCATCAAGTGATGAGTTAAACGTCGGGTCGCGGCCTCGGAATCGACGTGGCGCGCATGCGCTGACGCTCTATCAATCAGAGAAGAGGCGTTCACGACAGAGTCTGCTAGCAGGCAACTCTCGCGGCGCGAGCTGCGACGGGCCCAGCCTCGGGATGCGGATGACAAGTTAGGCATGTCCGCTACAGAACCATGGGATGGGTTAGGGCCCCAGCCACCGCGGAGGTAACCCGCCAAACGCTGCATTGACAGCTAGATCGCCGAGCCGGATTCCCATGAACTCATCCGCTCCCTCCACTATACCGGCGCCGGCCCCGGCCCCGCTAACGGGTATGCGGTTTGCACTTGGCGCCTTCGCCGTGGCGCTTGCCACGTTCATGAACGTGCTCGACGCCTCCATCGCCAACGTCGCCATTCCCACCCTGTCAGGCGATCTTGGCGTATCGGTAGATGAAGGAACGTGGGTGATCACCGTGTTCTCCGCCGCCAACGCGGTGTCGATTCCGCTCACGGGTTGGCTGACTCAACGCCTTGGCCAGGTCAAGCTATTCACGGGAGCGATTCTGCTGTTCGTGATTGCGTCTGCCTTATGCGGCCTGGCACCGAGCCTCTCGGTGTTGCTGGCGGCGCGCGTGCTACAGGGAGTGGCCGCGGGTCCACTGATACCGTTGTCGCAGGCCCTGCTGCTTACCACGTTTCCAAAAGACCAGAGTGGTAGCGCGCTGTCGTTGTGGGCCATGACGGCAACGGTCGGCCCTATCGTCGGCCCGGCGTTGGGCGGCTGGATTACCGACAGCTACAGCTGGTCGTGGATCTTCTATATCAACGTACCGGTCGGCCTGTTCGCTGCCGCGGCGGTGTGGATGATTTATCGCCACCGTGAGACGGCGACTCGTCGCCTGCCGATTGATACGGTCGGGCTGCTTTCCCTGATCGTGTGGGTCGCCGCGCTGCAAATCATGCTCGACAAGGGCAAGGATCTGGATTGGTTCAACTCACCGGTCATCTGTGTGCTTGGCGTGATCGCACTGATCGGCCTGGCGTTCTTCGTGGTGTGGGAGCTAACCGAAGACAAGCCGATCGTCGATCTACGGCTTTTCGCCGGACGCAACTTCCTCGGGGGCACGATAGCCATCTCCGTCGCCTATGCGATCTTCTTCGCGAACCTGGTGCTCCTTCCGCAGTGGATCCAGGTGTACCTCGGTTATCGGGCCGTCGATGCGGGGTTGGTGACTGCGCCGCTGGGCATTTTCGCCGTGATTCTTGCACCGATGATGGGCAAGTTGATGATGAAGATGGACGCACGCGTATTGGCCACGATGGCCTTCGTCGGCTTTGCCATCGTCTTCTTCATGCGCTCGCTGTATACCACCGATATCGATCGATACACATTGATCCTGCCAACCCTGCTACAGGGTATTCCCACCGCCCTGTTTTTCGTGCCGTTGACTGCGATCATCTTGTCGGGCCTTCCGCCCGACAAGATCCCCTCCGCCGCGGGCCTATCCAACTTCGTGCGAGTGTTCGCGGGTGCGGTTGGAACATCGCTACTGGCAAACAGCTGGAACAACCGCACGATCCTGCATCACGCGCGACTCATCGAACAGGTGAGCGGCTACAACCCGAATTTCACGGACGCGATTGCACAGACGCAGTCAACCCTCTCGATCGGTGCGTCCAATGCACTCGCCCTCGTTGAGCGCGGGTTGGGTGCGCAGGCGGCCATGCTCGGTATCAATGATGTCTTTTGGGTGTCCGCCATCATCTTTGTCCTGATTATTCCGCTGATTTGGGTCACGCATCCCAGCAGGGATGTAGACGTCGGGGCGGGAGCGGCATGATGAATTGGGCCCAGATGAGCTGAAAGCGAAAGTACTGATTGCGCACGATTCGATAGGTCCACCTTACTCACCGAGGCCAAACCCATGCGTGTTGTTCCAGTGGCAGCGTCGGTCGGATTGACACTCGCACTGGCTGGCTGTGCGACCAGCGGCGGGCTGCATCCGGACGGCACCCCCATCAGCCCCGACTCCCTCGCGACCACGCGCACCCTTGCGAACGTAAAGCTGTCACCCGCCGCATGGCCCGAAGCAGACTGGTGGACTTCGTTGGGCGACGGTCAGCTCAATGTGCTGATTGCCGAGGCCCTGCATGACAACCCGAGCCTCGCGGAAGCCGACGCGCGAGCGCGCCAGGCGCAGTCCGAGGCATCCGAGGCCGATGCTGACCGAAAACCGGAAGTGAACACAGGGGCTGGCATTTACGAAGTACGCGTGCCGACTACGCTGCCACCGATTGGCAAGGGTCACAACCGCACAGCGAAGAATGTCTACGCCCGCTTCACCTGGGACCTGGATCTCTGGGGTGGCAAGCGGGCTGCCTGGGAGGCCGCTCTCGGGCAGCAGCGCGCTGAGGAAGTCGACGCGCAAGCTGCGCGTATCGAACTGTCTGCCAACGTCGCGCGCGCATACGTGCAGCTGGGCTACGCCTACGCCCGACAGGATGTCGCATCGGCGGAGCTCGGTCGCGCCACGGACGTGCTCAAGCTGACGCAAAAACGCCTCAGCGCGGGTATCGATAGTCAAGTACAGCTGAAGCAGAGCGATGCGGAAGTCGCCGGTGCACAAGAGCGAAAAGCACAGGCGGACCGCGCGATCGATGCGGCACGCTCAGCGCTATCCGTGCTGTTGGGCAAAGGCCCCGATCGCGGCTTGGCGATCGCCCGCCCGCAGCTGATGTCACCGGACGCATTGCGTGTGCCAGCGGATCTACCGGTCGAGCTGCTGGGACATCGCGCCGACCTCGTTGCCGCGCGCTGGCGTGTAGAGGCGGCCGGCAAGGAAATCGCCGCGGCCAAGACCGAGTTCCTCCCCAACGTCAATATCAGTGCCATGGCGGGCCTGGTGATGCTCGGCGGGGGCAATCTCTTTACAGCAGAGTCTCGCTTCTATCAGGTAGGCCCGGCGATCAGCCTGCCGATCTTTGATGGCGGTCGCCGCCGCGCGAACTTGAACGGCAAGGATGCGCTATACGATCTGGCCGTGGCGCATTACAACAGCACGCTCGTGCGCGCCGTCAACGAAGTTTGCGACTTCAACGATGCACTTACCTCGCTGCAGGTGCAGATCGACGCGCAGAAGCGCGCAACTTCGGCGGCTGACGACGCCTGGACGCTAGCCGAAAAACGCTACAAGGCTGGCGTCGGAAGCTATCTGGAGGCGCTCATCGTGCGCCAGCAGCTGCTGATCGATCAAGAGCGCATGGCCGCGCTGCATGCGCAACAAATCGACTATTCGGTACAAATCATTCAGGCGCTCGGTGGCGGCTTCCGCCCGGGCCAGACCGTTCCAGACCCGTCGAAAGTCGCCGCCGATGCGAACTCTCCGGCTCTTATCCATCATCGGTCTTGAGGCAGCCATCATGTCTACTCAAATCCCTTCGGATGCCAACGAAGCCGTGCCACCGAAGAAGAATGGCCGCAAATTCATGCTGCGCATCCTGGGTGCATGTGTCCTCGTCGGCGTCATCGGCTATGTTGTCTGGTATGTGCTGGCAAGTCGCTGGTACGAAAGTACCGACGACGCCTACGTCAACGGCAACGTGGTGCAGATCACGCCGCAGATTATCGGCACCGTGGTCAGCATCGGTGCCGATGATGGCGACTTCGTAGAGCAGGGTGGCGTATTGGTCACGCTTGACAAGGCGGACGCGGATGTCGCCCTGGAGAATGCAGCGGCGAATCTTGCCAACACGGTGCGCAAGGTGCGTGGCCTGTACAGCACCGTGTCGGGTGCGCAGGCCGATGTGGTGGTGAGGCAGACGGCACTGCAAAAAGCGAAGGAAGACTACGATCGTCGCGTCGACCTGGTCAGCGCCGGCGCCATCTCGGCGGAAGAACTTTCCCACGCGAAAGATACGCTGACCGCTGCTGAAAGCTCGCTTACCACGGCCGAGCAGCAACTGCAGACGAACAAGGTGCTGGTGGACGACACCGTCGTCATGTCGCATCCGGATGTCAAAGCCGCTGCCGCTCAATATCGCGCCGCTTACCTCACTGAGGTACGCACGACCCTGCTGGCACCGGTAACCGGCTACGTAGCCAAACGCATCGTACAGGTCGGCCAACGCGTGCAGCCTGGCGCCTCCTTGATGGCGGTCGTCCCGCTGCACGAGGTATGGATCGACGCGAATTTCAAGGAAACCCAACTTGCTCACATGCGTATCGGTCAGCCGGTGGAAGTGACTTCCGATATCTATGGTCACGCGGTCAAGTACGACGGCAAAGTGCTGGAACTCGGCGTAGGGACGGGTGGTGCCTTCTCATTGCTGCCCGCGCAAAATGCCACCGGAAACTGGATCAAGATCGTGCAGCGCATGCCCGTACGCGTGGTGTTCACCAACCCCAAGCAGCTCGACCAGGACCCATTACGCGTGGGTATGTCTCTGGATGTGAAAGTGGACCTGCATGACGAGAGCGGCCCGAAGCTAGCTCATGAGGTACCCAAGAAGCCCGCTTTCAGTACGGACGTTTATCAGCAGCAGTTGTCGCACGCCGACGAACAAGTGGCTCAGATCATTCGAAAAAACATGGCCGCCAACGAGAAGTAGCCACGCTCTTGTATATACGGTGCTGGGCGGGTGCCAAGGCTGGGGCGGGTGGGGCAGAGGGACGGGTCCGCAAGCGGACATCTCGTTAGCCCGCTCAGAATCGGATGGAACAGCGGCGTGGCAACGCTCGCGTCGGCCTACTTGGCCGCGGGCATCGCGAACTCCGCGCCTTTGGCGATGCTGTCAGGCCAGCGCTGGATGATGCTTTTGTAGCGTGTGTAAAAACGCACGGCTTCCTGGCCATACGCGTGCTGATCGCCAAACAGTGATCGCTTCCAGCCTCCGAACGAATGCCAGGCCACCGGCACCGGACTGGGCAGATTGATGCCCACCATGCCTACCTGAATCTGCCGGGAGAATGCGCGGGCCGCTCCTCCGTCGGATGTGAATAGCGATGAGCAGTTCCCCAGTTCATGCGCGTTGACGAGTGCTATCGCACTGGCAAGATCCGGCACACGGACCATCGACAGGACCGGCCCGAAAATCTCTTCGCGATAGATGCTCATGTCGGGCTTCACGTCGTCAAACAGCGTGCCGCCGAGAAAGAAGCCCTCTTTGTGAGCGGGCACGGTGTGACCACGGCCATCGACGACGAGCTTGGCGCCTGCCTTGACGCCCGCGTCGATATAGCCCAGCACCTTGGTGCGATGCGCTGCGGTGACCAGGGGGCCCATGTCCAAATCGGGCTCCATGCCGCCGCCGATCCTGAGCTGGCGCACGCGGGGCGCGAGGCGTTCGATGAGTTCATCGGCAATACGCCCTACCGCCACCCCGACTGAGGTCGCCATGCAGCGCTGGCCGGCCGAGCCGTACGACGAGGCGATCAGCGCGTCGACGGCTTGATCGAGATTGGCATCGGGCATGACAACTAAGTGGTTCTTCGCACTCCCCAAAGCCTGCACGCGCTTTCCGTGCCTTGCGCTTTCGCTGTAGATGTATTCGGCGACCGGCGTCGAGCCGACAACAGATATCGCGGCCACATCGGGGTGCTGAATCAGTGCATCGACGGCGTCCTTGTCACCCTGCACGACATTGAATACACCTTTGGGAAAGCCCGCCTCCAGGAACAGCTCGGCCAGCCGAATTGATGCGGATGGTGTGCGCTCCGAGGGCTTGAGCACGAACGTGTTGCCGCACGCGGCCGCCATCACGAACATCCAGCACGGCACCACCATGGGGAAATTGAACGGCGTGACGCCCGCGGCCACGCCGACCGGCTGACGCAGATTCCAGCTATCCATGCCGGCGGAGCTCTGATCGGTGAAATCGGTCTTGAGCAGGTTCGGAATGCCGCACGCGAATTCGACGATTTCGATACTGCGCACCACCTCGCCCTTCGCATCCGCAAGCAGCTTGCCGTTGTCGCTCGTAATCAGCGCGGCGAGTTCGTCCAGATGCGCGTCAAGCAGCTCCTTGAACTTGAACATCAGACGAGCGCGTGTCAGCGGCGGGGTTTCGCTCCAGGCCGGGAACGCGGCTTTCGCAGCGGCGACGGCGGCGGCGACTTCACCGGCATTGGCGAACGGCACGCGGGCCGCTATGCGGCCTTGTGCCGGATCGAATACGTCACCAAACCGTCCGCTCGCACCCGCGGCGCGTCGACCGTCGATGAAATGACTGAGCTCGCGCACGGCGCCTCGATTTGCTTCGTTCATACGTCCTCCAACGGGAGGCTGGCGCCACGTGCGCCACGCGTTCTTCATTCCGCGCCTCGCCATCACGTGGACGCTACGCTCGTCACCAGTTGATGTCGATGGACGTTATGTGAACTGCACGCTATCGTCGCATGCCATGCAGAGTGGGCGATGTGGGTTGCTGAGGTTCATGCGACTGGCTCGACCCATTGGGCACGCCAGGAAGGAGCTTCGAAAGGATCGGCGAAGTACTGAGACTCGTGCGCCACCTTGCCATCGCGAAACTCCATGATGCTCACGGTGTAGGCGCGACCACTTTCGTAATTAATGACGTACTCGCTAACCCAGAGATTGCCCTCTCCCGTAATGCGCCGTATCGCAAACCCCGATGGCTTGCCTGGGTGGTGGCTACGAAGCGCTTGCAGGTTACGCCGACCGTGGATGACCTCGCCTGACTGCGGGTACTCGCACACCGCATCCTCGTGATAAATGTCATGCTCGGCATCCAGATCGCCGGAAGCGGATGCAGCCCAATGACGATCAAGGGCCTTCCGAATGTTCTGCGCTTCCATCGTCGGCCTCCTTGTGAGCCCGCGTGCTTACGACACCAACGCTTTGCAGGCATCTAGCACCTGAGTCGAACGGCGCGCGGTAAGCGGGGCCGCTTGGACGAATAGTCAGGTTGCGCTTAGCCCGGCTGGCATACAAGTGCTCGCGCCAGACCACCCCGCATCTTGAAATACGCCTCAGTCTTGCCGGATTCCCGTTTCTTTCGGCGTGTCGAGTAAGGCAGCGGAGTTCAGTGCGACGGAGTCGGCGTGGAATGGCCGTCGCGCTGGAAACCTGGGGCAGGTCAGGGCGATCTTCGTTGTTCGCCATCAGCGCGGGCAGGGCGACTCCCTGGCTGGCGTCCTCGGTGATAAAAGCCTGCCAGAGCTTTGCCAGCCATACGTGGTGGACCTCGTTGGGGGAGGGGAATGGGGGCTGGTCTGCGCGCGCACTCACCATGCACTTACAACGAAGAAGGCCACCCTTGTGAGGTGGCCTAAGTCGTTAAATCTATTGGTGGGCGATGCAAGGATCGAACTTGCGACACCTGAAGGAAGGCATCCCTCTCAGCACCGTTAAGTAGAATTGTTTATTAAGAATGATCAGGTGCACTGACCTGGAGAGCATGCTTTCAATTAGAGCTGCTACTCAGTCCAAGAAGATGCAGAACCCACAGAGCAAGACGTGAGAACGTAAAGCCGAAACCAAGGAGCAATGACCATACAACTACTGTCCAAAAGACGTGACTGAACTTCGGTCCATGTTGCTCAAGCCATGTGGGCCTCGGGGTAGAAGAGATCAATGCTTGGAAGGCAGAGCTATCAACAGGGGCGATCCTAAGCTGCTCCCCTTTAGATGGAATCATGCCGCTTACATACCCATCCTCATGAAGCATTAGGGTGCGTTGGTTAGCATCAACTCGCTTATGGGACGGATGCTCTAACCAGATGGTGTCACCTACCTCCATCGTTGTTCGCATATCGAGTTGATATCCAGCCGCCATGAGGGCGGTTAGGCGACTGATAGTCGGGGGTTCGCTTCCTCTAATCATTGCTGAGCCTGAGTGATTTTCTGGCGTGGTTTGCATTGGAGACATTTAACCTCTCTACAGAGCATCCTTCCATCAATGCTCACCTTCTTATCCAGACGAGAATCCAGAATGCCAAGGGGACAACGAAGAAGCCAACCTTCCCAAGGGAGCGTTTAGCATCAGTTGTCAGAGCACGCTCTCCAACTCCAAAGCCGATGATTGCGCAGATGATGGCTGGGCCAAAGACGAGAATCTTCTCGTTCCACATTCCGGCAAAGAACGCGGCAAAAGTAAGGATCACTGTTAGGAATGCTGACCACACTGATGCCCTATGAATCTTCTTAAGTCTTTTGTACTGCGGTGATAGATCGTGGTGTTCGCTCAATTCCTTGCTCAGCGAGTTGTGAGCATCCTCAGCGCTCGCCCAGATGAGTCCAGAGAGGAACAGGAAGAGATAAGTTCCTATTGTGAGATTCATGCACTCCCCCAGTGTTCTTTCAGCCAGATAGGCATTCTGTGGCTATCAGTTCTTGCACTGCTGCCTTGCCACGAAGCTCATTGCTTTCGCACTCTCATTGCTGATAGATGCGTCAACACTTCGGACAGAAGCTCGGAAAGGCTACCCCTGTAAAGCCAACCAATGCCGCACGTGCCATAGAGAGCAACGGAGGCTGGGAAGTTTGCAGCTCGCATTTGTTCGAGAGCTATAGGGTTCTTGAAGTGCCAGTAGATGGCATAGCACCCATCGACCGTAAACCAAGTGGCAAAGAGCATCGCTGGCCAGAGTTTCCACTTACGCTCAAGGATGACTCGTAAGCTCCAGGGAGCAGTGAGGTAAGCAAGAAACGCCATGATGAAGCTGATGGGAATGTCCCAGTCTGGTGCTTGATAGAAGTACGAGCCAGCGACGAGTAGAGCAATGCCGATCAGCAGCGTGCTGATCTTCCATGGTCGGACGTACTCGACCATAAGGGCACGGCTCTCCCTCTGCACGTCATCGTGGAAGCGAAGCGATCCCATCCCTTGTCCCCCAGATTTCCCCTAGAAAAATCTTAGCCCTAATGCATCTATAGCAGGCACCCCCTATCCCCCGGGGGCTACCCCTAAGCAAACCTGGGCGTGTTTCCTCAATTATGGCGATTAGCTCAGCGGTAGAGCTGAGGCGCAGCCGAAGGGCACATGGGATTGTGCCCCTGCCTCAACTAGGCAGGCATCAGGCAAGAGGAAACAAAGGGTTAGGGTAGGGCGTGCACATATCATCAGTGTGCATTGCATTTCCGTGCACATTGCCCGTTGTGAATGGGCCATGTAATTTGTGCACGTTCCTCAGACGGGACAAACGAAAAAGGACCCATCTCTGGGTCCCTTTCTTGTCCCTTTATCAAGGACTTATTCGGTGGTGGGCGATGCAAGGATCGAACTTGCGACACCTGCCGTGTGAAGGCAGTGCTCTACCGCTGAGCTAATCGCCCGCCGAGAGCGCGCTAATATACGGGGGACGGGGCTTGGGGTCAAGGCCAGGGCCGGAAAAATCGTCGCGCAGGGCAGTTCACTGAAAGGTGAATGGGTACAATGCTCCGTTTTCCTCGGCGGCCCTGGCTCATGGACTTCCTACAGCACGAATTCACCCACATCCTCGAGTCCCTGCAACGATTCGAGTTCACCCCCTGGAAGATCGTCGGCTTCCTCGGCTCGGTCATGTTTACCAGCCGTTGGTTTGTGCAGCTCTACTACACGCGCAAGCTGAAACGGGTGGTGATGCCACTGTCATTCTGGTGGTTGTCGGTGATCGGCAGTGCCTTGCTGCTGTCCTACTTCATTTTTGGCAAGAACGACTCGGTCGGCATTCTTTCCAACTTTTTCCCGTCGTTTGTTTCGGTCTACAACCTTGTCGTGCATATGCGCGAGGTGAAGCGCCGTTCGCTGGTCGAGAGCGAGGTGTGACTGCTGAGGCACCTGTGAGGGGGCCTCACTCCGGGTCGTAGTCGAGGTTGGGAGCCAGCCAGCGTTCGGCTTCCTCGCGCGTCCAGCCCTTGCGCTTGGCATAGTCGTCGACCTGTTCGCGGGTGAGGCGTCCGACCACGAAATACTGGCTGTCCGGGTGTGAGAAGTACCAGCCGGAAACCGCCGCGGTCGGGTACATGGCGAAGCCTTCCGTGAGTTCGATGCCCGTGTTGCGGGTGGCATCGAGCATCTGGAACAGTGTGCGCTTCTCGGTGTGGTCGGGGCAGGCCGGATAGCCGGGGGCCGGGCGGATGCCGCGATACTTTTCGTTGACCAGTGCTTCGCTATCGAGGGTTTCATCGGGCACATAGCCCCAGAATTCGCGCCGCACGCGTTCATGCATGCGCTCGGCGAAGGCTTCGGCCAGGCGGTCGGCCAGCGCCTTGAGCAGGATCGACGAATAGTCGTCATGCGCGGCTTCAAAACGCTTCACGTGCTGCTCGATACCGATGCCGGCGGTGACGGCGAAGCCGCCGATCCAGTCCTGCTGGCCGTTGCCCTTGGGGGCGATGAAGTCGCCCAGCGAGAAATCCGGTCGCTCGACCGGCTTGTCCACCTGCTGGCGCAGATGATGCAGCGTCGCGAGCTTCTCGCCGTCGGCGGTATATACCTCGGTGTCATCGCCCGCCTGCGCGGCGGGCCAGAGACCGATCACGCCACGCGCGGTCAACCAGCGCTCGGCGATGATCTGGTCCAGCATGGTCTGTGCATCGTGGAAGAGTTCACTGGCCTGGGCGCCAACGATCTCGTCGGTGAGAATCGCGGGATAGCGTCCGGCCAGTTCCCAGGCGTTGAAGAACGGCGACCAGTCGATATACGGCCGCAACTCGGCGAGATCGTAATCGTCGAATACGGTGATGCCGGGCTGGCGCGGTTGCGGCGGCTGGTAGTTCGCCCAGTCGCCAGTGAACCGCTGGGAGCGTGCCTTTTCCAGAGATACCAAATGCTTGCCGGGGCCGCGATTGCGATGACGTTCTCGTACTTCAGCGTACTCGGCGCGGATCTTGGTCATGAACGCGTCGACCAGGTCCTTGCTGACCAGCGACTGCGCCACGCCGACGGCGCGGGAGGCGTCCTTGACCCAGACGGTGGGCGATTTGTAATGCGGTTCGATCTTCAGCGCGGTATGGGCGCGTGATGTCGTCGCGCCGCCGATGAGCAAGGGGACGTGGAAATCCTGCCGCTGCATTTCGCGTGCGACCTGGCTCATCTCTTCCAATGATGGGGTGATGAGCCCGGAGAGACCGATGATGTCGGCGTTATGCTCGCGCGCGGCGTCGAGGATCTTCTGCGCCGGCACCATCACACCGAGGTCGATCACCTCGAAGTTGTTGCAGCGGAGCACCACGCCGACGATGTTCTTGCCGATGTCGTGCACGTCGCCCTTGACCGTGGCCATGACGATGGTGCCGTTGTTCTTGCCCATGTCGCCGGTGCGAAGCTTTTCTTCTTCGATATACGGCAGCAGGTACGCCACGGCCTTCTTCATCACGCGGGCGGACTTGACCACCTGCGGCAGGAACATCTTGCCGGCGCCGAACAGGTCGCCGACCACGTTCATGCCGTCCATCAACGGTCCTTCGATCACGTCCAGCGGGCGCGTGGAAAGCTGGCGTGCCTCTTCGGTGTCCTCGGTGACGAACTGGTCGATGCCATGCACCAGCGCGTGACTAAGCCGGTCGCGCACGGACTTCTCGCGCCATGCAAGGTTCTCGACGACGACTTCGCCCTTCTTCGCCTTGAACTTCTCGGCGATCTCCAGCAGGCGTTCGGTGGCGTCGGGTCGGCGGTTGAGCACCACGTCCTCGACGCGGTCGCGCAACTCTTCGGGTACGTCGTCGTAGATCATCAGCGCGCCGGCGTTGACGATGCCCATGTCCATGCCGGCCTGGATCGCGTGATACAGGAAGACCGAGTGGATCGCCTCGCGCACCGTGTTGTTGCCGCGGAACGAGAACGACACGTTGGACACGCCGCCGGAGACATGCGTGTCAGGGTAGCGGCGCTTGATCTCGCGCGTGGCTTCGATGAAGTCCACAGCGTAGTTGTTGTGCTCCTCGATGCCGGTGGCGATGGCAAAGATGTTCGGGTCGAAGATGATGTCTTCGGGGGCGAAATCGAGACGCGAGGTGAGCAGCTCGTAGGCACGCGAACAGATCTCCACCTTGCGCTCACAGGTGTCGGCCTGACCCTGCTCGTCGAAGGCCATGACGACCACGGCGGCGCCGTATTGCTGCACCTTGCGCGCGTGTTCGAGGAAGACTTCTTCGCCTTCCTTCATCGAGATGGAGTTCACAATGCCTTTGCCTTGCAGACAGCGCAGGCCGGCCTCGATCACCGTCCACTTGGAGGAGTCGACCATCACCGGTACGCGGGCAATGTCGGGCTCGGCGGCGATCAGATTGAGGTAGCGCGTCATCGCCGCCTCCGAATCGATCAAACCTTCGTCCATGTTGACGTCGATGATCTGCGCGCCGTTGGCGACCTGCTGGCGCGCGACGTCCACAGCTTCTTCGTAGCGATCTTCCTTGATCAGCTTCTTGAATTGCGCCGAGCCGGTGACATTGGTGCGCTCGCCGACGTTGACGAACAGCAGGTCAGGCGTGATGACCAGCGGTTCAAGGCCGGAGAGACGGGTGTGACGGGGCATCATCGGAGCTCAGGCAGCCTTGGAATGGTCAGAAGAGAGTGCGCGCGGCGCGCAATTGCGCACCGCATCGGCGATGGCCTTGATATGGGCGGGCGTGGTGCCGCAGCAGCCACCGACCAGATTCAGCAGGCCATCGCGGGCGAAGCCGCCAATCACGGAGGCCATCTGCTCGGGCGTTTCGTCGTATTCGCCGAACGCGTTGGGCAGGCCGGCATTCGGATGCGTGCTGACAAAACAACTGGCGGCGTTGGCCAGTACCTGCACGTGCGGACGCAGGTCGGCAGCGCCCAGCGCGCAGTTGAGGCCCACGGAAAGCGGGCGCGCGTGCTGCACGGAGTAGTAGAACGCTTCGGCGGTCTGGCCCGACAAAGTGCGACCGGAACGATCGGTGATGGTGCCGGAGATCATCACCGGGACGCGGGTGCCGCGCTGATGAAACAGCTCGCTGACGGCGAACAGCGCCGCCTTGGCGTTGAGTGTGTCGAAGATCGTCTCGACCATGACGATATCGGCGCCACCCTCGATAAGGCCGCTTGCCGCTTCGGTGTAATTGAGGGCCAGCTCCTCGAACGTGACGTTGCGGAAGCCCGGGTCATTCACGTCCGGCGACAGCGATGCCGTGCGGCTGGTGGGGCCGAGTACGCCAATGACGAAACGGGGCTTGTCGGGCGTCTTCGCTTCAATCGCGTCGCAGGCGGCGCGCGCCAGGCGTGCACCCTCCAGGTTCAGCTCATAGGCGAGATGTTCGAGATGGTAATCGGCCTGGCTGATGCGCGTGGAATTGAAGGTATTGGTTTCGACCAGGTCCGCGCCGGCTTCGAGGTAGGCCTCATGCACACCGCGGATGATGTCCGGGTTGGTCAGCGTCAGCAGGTCGTTGTTGCCCTTGAGGTCGCAACTGCCCGGATGATCGTGCGCATGCGCGCTGTCGTGACCCGCCTCGAAGCGCTCGCCGCGGAACGCGGTTTCGTCGAGCTCATGACGTTGCAACATGGTGCCCATGCCGCCATCGATGATGAGGATGCGTTCGCGCAGCAGGCGCTCCAGCAGGGCGACGCGTTCGGGGTGTAGCCAGGGCAGCATACTCATGGGGATTCTCGATTTATGGCTTGCGCGCGAGCAGGCTGGTCACTTCGAAGTGAGGTGCCTTGCGTTCGCGGCTAAGCCGGGTACAGCTCAGTACATCCAGTCCGGCCGAACGGGCGAAGCCGCCCAGTTCGTCGGCAGAAAAACCAAGGTTGAGGTGATCGAAGGGCTCGACCACGGCGCGGTGGTCATGCGTGCCTAGCGTGACGGCGAGCAGTCGACCACCGGAACGCAGGAGGCGTGCGGCCTCAGCCACGGCTTTGGCGGGCTGTTCTGCATAGGTGAGGGCGTGCAGCATCAGGACAAGGTCGAAGCGTCGGTCGCCCAGGTCCAAGGCATGCATGTCGCCGTGGCGAACTTCGACATTGGCGAAGGGTTTCAGGCGTTGTGCCGCCGCTTCCGCCACGCGTTCGCTGCTGTCCACGCACACGATGGAGCGTGCATGGGGGGCGAGCAGCTCGGCGGTGATGCCGTCGCCGGAGGCGATATCCAGTACATCGCCGGTTTCCAGCAGCTGCAGCAGCGAGCGCGCCAGCGTCTCCCAGGTGCGACCGGGTGAGTAGTGGCGTTCCATATCGCCCGCCACGGTATCGGCCCAGCCTTCCGAGCGTGCGCGCTGGGCCAGCACGCTGGGCAAACGCGCGGCGTCTTCGCGCAGCAGGGCGTCATTGATGCTGTCGCGCAGAGACTTCAGCAGCGCCTGCTGCTGTTCCTCGCTTTCGTTGTTGGCGCGATAATAAGCCGATACGCCAGCGCGGCGATCGCGAACCAGGTCGGCTTCCTTGAGCTTGGCCAGATGGGTCGACACGCGTGGTTGCGCCAGATGCAACACGGCAGCCAGCTCGGCCACGGTGAGTTCCTCGCGTTCGAGCAGGGCGAGCAAGCGCACACGGGTCGGGTCCGCCAGCAGGCGCAGCACGCTGGAGGCGGTGGCCAAGTCCATCTAGCATCCTTATATCGCGATAAAGAGATGCGTAAGGCTAGGCTCCTGCGTGCCATGCGTCAAGAAGAACCCTTGCCTAACTATGCAGGAGCGCACCCAGCGCGCGACCGCGGCGCCACCGCTGCGCAGGCTCATCGCGCACAGGGTGCGCTCCTGCATTTAGTAAAGGTTCTTGCTGCACCCGCACAAAGCTCGTCACGCTCGCCGGGCTAAAATAGCCGGCTTGCTCAAGTTCCGGAGTAGTCCATGGATTTCCGATTTACCGAAGACCAACTGTCCATTCAGTCCATTGCCCGCGATTTTGCCCACAAGCGCATCATGCCGGTCGCTGCCGAACTGGATGCCAAGGGCGAGTTTCCCCTGGAGAACATCCGCGAGATGGGGCAGCTGGGCTTGATGGGTATCGAAGTGCCGACTGAGTACGGTGGCGCGGGCATGGACCCGATCGCCTATGTGCTGGCGGTCATCGAGATCGCCGCCGCCGATGCCGCTACCTCGACCATCATGTCGGTCAACAACTCGCTGTTCTGCAACGGCATCCTCAAGCACGGCACGGAAGCGCAGAAGCAGAAATATGTGCGCGCGATCGCGCAGGGCGATGCCATTGGCGCCTACGCACTGACCGAGCCGCAGTCGGGTTCGGATGCGTCGGCCATGCATACCCGTGCCATCAAGAATGCCGATGGCGACTGGGTCATCAACGGCAAGAAGAGCTGGATCACTTCCGGCCCTGTGGCGCGCTACATCATCCTGTTCGCCATCACCACGCCGGGCATCGGCGCCAAGGGTGTGTCGGCCTTCATCGTCGATACCCAGCTGCCGGGCTTCCACGCCGGCAAGACCGAGCCCAAGCTCGGCATTCGCGCCTCGGCCACCTGCGAAATCGAATTCACCGACTACGTGCTGCCGAAGGACCACCTGCTCGGCGACGAGGGCAAGGGCTTCTCCATCGCGATGGGTGTACTCGATGCGGGCCGTATCGGTATCGCTTCGCAGTCGGTGGGCATTGCCCGCGCCGCGTACGAGGCGACCCTGCAGTGGTCGCGCGACCGCAAGGCGTTTGGCCATCCGATCGGTACGTTCCAAATGACGCAATCCAAGATTGCCGATATGAAGTGCAAGCTGGACGCAGCGACCCTGCTTACGCTGCGCGCGGCCTGGGCCAAGGGCGAGGCGGAGAAGAATGGTGGACGCTTCGGTACCGAGGCTTCGGTGGCCAAGCTCACCGCCTCCGAAGCCGCGATGTGGATTGCCCATCAGGCCGTGCAGATCCACGGCGGCATGGGCTACTCCAAGGAGATGCCGCTGGAGCGCTACTTCCGCGACGCCAAGATCACCGAGATCTACGAGGGCACCAGCGAGATCCAGCGCCTGGTGATCGCACGCGCGGAAACCGGTTTGCGCTGATCGGGCTGTTGCCTGTGTTGAAACGCCCGGCCGGGATGACCTGCCGGGCGTTTTCGTTTCCAAGGGCTCGATGGGGAGCGTGTTGACGCCGGGCGTGCAATCGCAAATACTTGCGACTCGCCAAGGAGTCAGGCCCCTCCCGCCAAGGACGGCGACTTGCGCATGGCCGGGCAGATGATTTTCGCGACGGCGAATCATGGGCCGATAGAGCCCGCATCGAGGCATCAAGCTATGCCACGGCCAGCCAGTGCCTCCATCAGCCAGCAATGGCCGGACTCGCCGGCAGGTTATCAAGGCGAATCAAGTGCTGTCCGACCAGGAAGACGTCGACGTTATGCGCACCCACTGCGCGCCTGGCGACTGATCTCGGCAAACCGAGTGCAATGACAGTTGACGGTTCCCCCGGCTGTCGTGCCTGATCGGTTACGGCTAGCCATCAGGCGGCATCAGGCCCAGGGGGGAAACCATGTCATCACAAGTGCTGGATAGCGCCCGGAATAGCGCGGCGGGGATCGAGGATACCGAGGGCACGGTCTACAAGGCCTTGCTGGAGTCGACCAAGGCCATTCCATGGAAGATCGATTGGAACACCATGGCCTTTGCCTATGTTGGTCCACAGATCGAGGAACTGTTGGGCTGGGAGCCGTCGAGCTGGGTGAGCGTGCAGGACTGGGCCGATCGCATGCATCCAGAGGATCGGGACTGGGCCGTGGCATTTTGCGTGGCGCAGTCCAAAGCCGGCGTGAATCACGAGGCCGATTACCGCGCGTTGTGCAAGAACGGCGAGTACGTGTGGATTCGCGACGTGGTGCACGTCGTTCGCAATGACGATGGCTCGGTGGATTCGCTGGTCGGTTTCATGTTCGACATCAGCGAGCGCAAGCGTACCGAACAGAGATTACTTGACCTGCAACGCGAGCTGGAGGCGTTGTCGTTCAAGGACGGGCTGACCGGGATCGCCAACCGGCGCCGCTTCGACGCCGTCTTTGAAGAAGAGTGGGCCAATGCACGACGCAGCGGCAAGCCCTTGTCGCTGGTCATGCTCGATATCGACTACTTCAAGCAATACAACGACCACTACGGGCATCTGCAGGGCGATTACTGCCTCAAGCTGGTGGCCAACGTGTTGAGTACGGCGGTGAATCGCACGCACGATTTTCTGGCCCGGTTCGGCGGCGAGGAGTTTGTGCTGGTGCTGCCGGAAACAGATGCAGATTCCGCCATGCGCGTAGTCGAACGATGCCAGCAACTACTCGTGCAAGAGTGGATACCGCACGAACGCTCCATGGCCAGCAAGGCGGTGACCGTCAGTATTGGCGTCGGGACGGTGCTGCCGATGCACGGCGACGAGCGACTGTCCTTCGTTGATCTCGTGGATCGACGTCTTTACCAGGCCAAGCAACGCGGAAGAAACACCGTCGTCGCCAGAGACTGATTCACGCCACCGTTCTGAACGAAAAAAGCCCCGGTCTCGCGACCGGGGCTTTCGTTTTACTCGAGGCAGATATCGCCGCGTTCGGATCAGGCGCCGCGACGCGGGTCCGAGTCGAACGGTTGCATGCCGCCTGGGCCCTGCGGCGGCGGGGTGCCGCCGGTACCTCCTTCGGCTGCCGGGCCGCCATGGCTGCCGCGGATCGAGTGCGATGCCTCGTCCATCTTGTCGCCGAGCAGGCGACGCACCACCACGTAGAACACCGGGATCAACAGCAGGCCGAGGATGGTGGCGAACAGCATGCCGCCGATCACGCCGGTGCCGATGGCGTGGCGGGCGTTGGCGCCGGCACCCGTGGAGATGAACAGCGGGAACACACCCAGGATGAACGCCATCGACGTCATCAGGATCGGACGCAGTCGCAGGCGCGCCGCTTCGACCACACCTTGGCGCAAGGTCCTGCCTTCCTGTTGCTGCTCCACCGCGAATTCCACGATCAGGATCGCGTTCTTCGCGGCCAGGCCGATCACCGTAATCATGCCGATCTTGAAGTAGATGTCGTTGGACAGTCCGCGCAGCATGGTAAACACCACCACGCCGAGCACGCCGAGGGGCACCACCAGCAGCACCGACACCGGAATCGACCAGCTCTCGTACAACGCTGCGAGGCACAGGAACACGATGAAGATGGAAAGCACTAACAGCAGCGCGGCCGAGTTGCCCGCCAGGATTTCCTGGTACGACTGGCCCGTCCAGTCATAGCCGAATCCCTTCGGCAGGCTATCGTTGATGATGCCCTCGATCACGCCCATGGCCTGGCCGGTGGAATAGCCCGGGCCTTCGTTGCCCACGATTTCCACTGCGGAATAGCCGTTGTAACGGGTCAGTGCCGGTGCAGCCAGTGCCCACTTTGTTTGCACGACGCTAGCCAACGGAATCATGTTGTTGACGGTCGACGAGCTGCTGGCCGTGGCCAGCGTGCTGGGCGTGTAGATGTGCTGCAGCGCTTCGGGTCCCATGCGGAAGGGCGCGTCGGCTTGCACCATCACGCGCTTCACGCGCCCGCCGTAGGAGAAGTCGTTGACGTACACCGGAGCCAGCGTCAGCTGAATCGCGCTGTAGATGTCGCTGACCGACAGTCCCATCGACTGCGCCTGCTGGCGATCGACACTCAGGTTGAGCTGCGGGGCGCTTTCCAGCGTGTTCGGACGCACGCCGACCAGGGCAGGACTCTGCGCGGCCTTACCGAGCAGGATGTTGCGCGCCTGGGTGAGTTCATCGCGCGACTGGCCCGCACGCGCCTGCAGGTACATGTCGATGCCGCCGAACTGGCTGAGGCCGCGGATGGTGGGCAGGTTGACCACGAAGATCTGTGCATCGCGAATCCCGTGCAGCTTCTTGTTGGCCTGCTGGATGAACTCCGTTGCGGTGATGTCGCGCGCATCCCAGTCTTTGAGCCGGATGAAGTCCATGCCGGTGTTTTCACCGGTGCCCACGAAGCTGAAGCCCGAGATCTGGAACACACCTTCGATGGCCGGGTCCTTCAACAGCACCTCGCGGATCTGCCGGTTCACGTCCTTGGTGCGTTGCAGGCTCGCGCCAGGCGGCAAGGTCACGATGGCCAGCGCATAGCCCTGGTCTTCGTCAGGCACGAAACTGGTCGGCACGCGGGTAAACAGCACGCCGCACAACACCACGATCAGAACGAACACGATCATCCAGCGTGGCGCATGCTTGATGGCGCTGCCGATATGCCCCGTGTAGGTACGCGTTACCCACTCGAACACGTCGTTGAACTTGCGATAGACGATGTTCTTCTTGTGGGTATGGGTCGGCTGCAGGATCGTGGCGCACAGTGCCGGCGTGAAGGACAGCGCGAGGAACGCGGAGAAGCCCATCGACACCGCGATGGTCAGCGCGAACTGCTTGTAGATCACGCCTGAAGCGCCCGGTTGCAACGCCGACGGCACGAACACCGCCGCGAGCACGACCGTAATCGCCACTACCGCGCCGGTGATCTGGCCCATCGCCTTGCGCGTGGCCTCCTTCGGCGAAAGCTGCTCCTCGGTCATGATGCGTTCGACGTTCTCGATCACGACGATCGCGTCGTCCACCACGATACCGATGGCCAGCACCATGCCGAACAAGGTCAGCTGGTTGATGGTGAAGCCCAGCGGCAACAGGCCCAGGAAAGTGCCCAGCAGCGCGACCGGAATCACCAGCGTCGGGATGATGGTGGCCCGGAAGTTCTGCAGGAACAACAGCATCACCAGGAACACCAGGATGATCGCCTCGATCAGGGTGTGGACCACTTCCTTGATCGAGATCTTCACGAAGGTGGTGGTGTCGTACGGAGCGAACCAGGTCACGCCTTCGGGGAAGCTCTTCGCCAGGTCCGCCATCCTGGAGCGTACGGCCGTTGCCACGTCCAGCGCGTTGGCGCCGGGCAGCAGCTGCACGCCGAACGATCCCGTGGCGGTGCCGTTATAGGTGGCGGCGAAGCCGTAGCTCTGGGGGCCGAAATCGATACGGGCCACGTCGCCGAGCTTGACCACGGTGCCGTCGGTGTCGGCGCGCAGGATGATGTTCTTGAACTCGTCGGGCGTGACGAAGCGACCTTCCGCGGACACGGTCACGCTGAAGCCCTGACCGTTCGTGGCCGGGTCGGAACCAAGCGAGCCGGCGGCGAACTGGACGTTCTGCGTTTGCAGAGCAGTGAGAACCTGCGTTGCCGATAGCTTATAGCCCTGCAACTTGTCTGGATTGAGCCATACGCGCATGGCGTATTCCGCACCGAGCTGGCGGGTACTGCCTACGCCGGGAATACGGCCGATCTGGTCCAGCACCTGCGAGGACACGATGTCGGTGAGCTTGTCGCCGTCGATACTCGGGTTGTCCGAGGTCAGCGCGATAAACATCAGGAAGTCGGGGTTGCTCTTGGCCACCACGACGCCCTGCAGGTTCACTTCGGCGGGCAAGCGCGGGGTGGCCAGGGCCACCTTGTTCTGCACCTGCACCTGGGCGATGTCCGGATCGGTGCCGGTTTCGAAGGTCAGCGTGATCGTCGCCGAACCACTGGAGCTGGACGACGAACTGAAGTACAGCAGGTGATCGATGCCGGTCAGCTGCTGCTCGATCACCTGGGTGACGGTTTTTTCGGTGGTATCCGCGCTGGCGCCGGGATAGGTCGCATTGACCGTCACCTGGGGCGGGGCGATGTTCGGATACGACTCGATACCCATGTTCAGCACCGCGATGGTGCCGCACAAGGAGATCAGGATCGCCACCACCCACGCGAAAATGGGGCGGTCAATAAAGAAACTCGGCATGGTCGACTCCCTTATTGCCCACCGGCCGGCTTGCCGCTAGCCGGGGCTTGGCCCGGCTTGGCGACACCCGGGGCGCCCTGGTCGGGCTGCCACGGCGCTGCCTTGGCCGGAGCGCCTTCCTTGACCCGCTGCAGGCCCGACACGACCACCTGATCGCCTGCCTGCAGACCATTGGTGACGACCCAGCTGGTGCCGCTGGTGTCGCTGGCGGTCACGTCTTTGCGCACGACCTTGCCGTCGGCACCCACGACCATGGTGTAGGCACCGGCCGTATCGCGCAGCAGGGCCGCCTGCGGCACCAGGAACACGTTGTGCTGCTCGCCCAGGTTGGCGTCGATCGTCACGTACTGGCCAGGGAGCAAGGTGCGGTTGGGGTTCGGCAGCTGGGCGCGCAGGTTCACCGCACCGGTGGACGGGTTGACCGTGGTGTCGGAGAAATCGAGCGTGCCTTGCTGGTCATAGACGCTGCCGTCGGGCAGGGTCACCGCCACGGTGGCCTTGTTCTGTTCCGCCAGCGTGACCTTGCCGGCATTCTGCGCGCGACGCAGTCGATCGAGGTCAGCCACGCTCACGGTGAAGTTCACATAGAGCGGATCGAGCTGGTCGACGGTGGTGAGCAGGGTGGCGTTGGCACCGGTATCGGCCGTGCTGCTGCCGACGATCGCGCCTTCGGTGACCTGCTGCTGGCCGGAGCGGCCGTTGATCGGGGCCGTGATCTTGGTATAGCTGAGGTTGACCCGGGCGGTCTGCACCACGGCTTCGGCCTGCAGCACCGCGGCCGCGGAGCTGCGCTCGGTGGCTTCGTCCGCATCCAGCTGGGCCTTGGAAACGAAGCCCTTTGGCACCAGCGCACGATCACGCTCGGCCTGGACATGAGCATTGGCGTAGGTCGCCTTGGCGGCGGCGAGGTTGGCCAGGTCGGCGTTCAGCGCAGCCTGGTAGGGCGCCGGGTCGATCTCGAACATCAACTGCCCTTGCTTGACGTCGCTGCCCTCGACATAGACGCGCTTGAGCAGCAGGCCGGACACACGAGCGCGAACGTCGCCGCTGCGATAGGGGGAAAGACGGCCCACGAGGCTCTTGCGCAGCGGTTCTGTCTGCGGCTGCACCTTGACCACGCCAACCTCCGGCGGCGGCATCTGCGGGGCTTGCTCCTTGCCTTTGCCACAGGCGGCCAGTGAGAGCAGGCCAAGGCACAGTAGGGGTGTGCGCAATGACGAGGACTTCATGTGGGCTCCATTCTTCTTAATGTGGTCGGTATGCAGCACATCGACGCCATTCCGGGCGACGACAAAAAGGGCTGGGCTTACGTTGAGCGCACGACCGCCCCGAGTGCCTTGGGTCCTGGGGAGAGGCCATGGGCGTGATCGGGGCGCAAGCAGCGGCTCACGGTTAGTGAGCGGGCGTGGACTATACCGTACAGTTTAAAATTTGTAGAGCCGTTGACTTTGCCTCTCGATTGACGCCCAGAGCCCGCTGCGTGGGGAGAAAAGGGACCGGCCACGCCTGCTGTGAGGGTCGTTCTCGCCGCGCCGGATCCCGGCAGCCAATTTTGACCTACATCCGTGAAGGAACAGTGTCGGCGCAGGCCCTGTGCCCACGGCGCGGCTGCCATGCTCCCTCGCCCTGTCGACCGTGCGGGCTGTAGGGATGTCTGGCCGATCCATTCGTCAGCCTGACAATGAGCATCGCGGTATCCGTTTTGTCTGTTGCGTTGCAGCGCCCTGGGTAGGCCTGAGGTGCACTCGATGCGATCGATCAATGCGACATACGCGCAGGTATTGCTGTTGCGGCGGCTCGGCGCATAGGTGCCGGCAGTGTCGGCAACACGCGGTTGTCACGGGATTTTTTGCAGCAAGCGCTGATGAGGTGGAAGCTGTCATAAGCGTTTTCGCGCACGCGCTTCGTGCGCATCATGGGTGTTGCTGCAAGGGCGTCATGACCTGCCACAAGCTGAAGTCGTGTTACTGCAAAGGTAGCTAAGGTCTGACGCGAGGCGTATTCTTCTAGAGCTTTTTTTGCCTCATTCCGTCTCCACTGAACAGTAGATGCCATGAACGCGATTCGTGCGGCTAGCAGCAGCTCCTTCCCCACTGTTGTTTTCGAAGAACTGAAGAAAAGCGGACTAACGACCCAGCGCCTTGATGAGGCGCAATTTTTTATCAACGCTTTCTTTGCGCGTATTGCAGATAGTGACCTGCAAACCCATACGACGACCGAATGGGCCGCGTTGATCGCGGACCTGCTCGACTTCATGCAGCAGCGTCAGCCAAGTCGCGCCGCAGTACGTGTGATCAATCCTGGCGCTGGCCATGAAGGCCGCAGCTATATCCAGGTGGTGACGGATGACATGCCGTTCCTGGTCGACACGGTCAGCATGATCGCGGCTGAGCATCTGCAGATTCACGCGGTGATCCATCCGGTCGTCGAGGTGATGCGCGATGGCGCGGGCAAGCTGCTCAAGCTGGTTGCCGATAACGGTCAGTCCGAATCGGTGATGCATTTCGAAGTGGATCGCGTTGCCGGCGAGGCCGAGCAGGCCCAGCTCAAGGCGCAGATCGAAACGTCACTGGAAGACGTGCGCACGGCCGTCAGCGACTGGGGCAAGATGCGTGACCAGGCGCTGTCCATCGCCGCCGAGTTGCCGCAGCGCCAGTTGCCGCTCGATGCCGCTTCGGTGCAGGAGGCGTCGGAATTCCTGCGTTGGCTGGCCGACGACAACTTCACCTTCCTCGGTTATCGCGAATACGAAGTGACCGAAGCCGATGGCGAGGAAGTGCTGCGCGCCGTCGAGCCGTCCGGCATGGGCATCCTGCACAAGAGCGAGCGCTCGCTGGCGCCGCGCTCGCTGCGCACGCTGGTGGCGCATGAGCTGCCGCAGTCTGGCTCCACCGACGCCATCATCCTGACCAAGACCAATGCGCGCTCGCATGCGCATCGCCCGGGCTACATGGATTACGTCGGCGTGCTCAAGTTCGATGCCGACGGCAAGCCGGTGGCCGAGCAGCGCTTCCTGGGCCTGTTTTCCTCCAACGCCTATATGGCACGCCCGCAGGACGTCCCGCTGGTGCGCCAGAAGTTCGAGTTCGCCATGGAGCACTCCGGGCTCAAGCGCGATTCGCATTCGGGCAAGGCCTTGCGCCATATCCTGGAGACGCTGCCGCGCGATGAGTTGTTCCAGAGCAGTGAAGACGAGCTCTACAACACCGCGATGGGGACCCTCGAGCTGCGCCAGCGTGCACGCACGCGCCTGTTCGTGCGTCGCGACCGCTATGGCCGTTTCATCACCTGCCTGGTCTATGTGCCGCGCGATCGTTTCAATACGACGGTGCGCGAGCGCATCGAGGCGCTGCTGAGCGACGCCCTGCGTGGCGAACATCTGGACTCGTCCGTATTGATGGGCGAGGCTGCTCTTGTACGCCTGCATGTAGTGGTGCGTCCCAAGATTGGCGACCAGGCGCATTACGACGTTGCCGAGCTCGAAAACGGCGTCACCACGATCGTGCGCAACTGGCACGACGACTTGCGCGACGAATTGGTGCGCACGCTGGGTGAGCACGACGGTGTGGTGTTGGCCAATCGCTACGCCAAGGCATTGCCTGCCGGCTACGTCGAAGACGTCACGCCGACGGCGGCTGCGGAAGACGTACATCAGCTTTCCCTGCTCAAGGGCGACGATGCGGTACGCATGTCGTTCTATCACCCGGCCGAACGTCCGGAAGAGCTTCGCTTCAAGATCTACCGCAGCGGCGGCGACATTGCGCTGTCCGAAGTGCTGCCGCAGCTGGAAAACCTGGGCCTGCGCGTGCTCACCGAGCACTTGTACGACGTGAACGTCGACGGCTCGATGCTGTATATCCAGGATTTCGAGGTGCAGACGGCCGGCAGCCTGGCTTTCAGCGTGGAACAGGTAGGTACGCTGTTCGAGGATGCGTTCGAGCAGATCTGGCGTGGCAATGCGGAGAACGACGGCTTCAACCGACTGGTGCTGGGCGGCAAGCTGAGCTGGCGCCAGGTCGCCATGCTGCGCGGCTACTGCAAGTACCTGTTGCAGACCGGCGTGGCCTTCTCGCAGAGCTACATGGAAGACGCGTTCAATCGCTATCCGGCGATCGCCGGCTTGCTGGTGGAGCTGTTCCTCGCCAAGTTCGATCCACGCCGCGAAACGCTGTCGGCCAATGAACTGACTCAGGCGGGCGCGGCGCTTGCCGGCGAAATGCGCGTGCTGATTCCGGAGTCCGTGCGGACAGCGCATCCTGCGCTCATCGATGGCCTGGTCGGCGCTCTTTCCAAGCCGCGTGCCGAGCAGGTCGCCGTGGTGGAAGAGGCGATCGGCACGTTGCTGGAAACCGTGTCCAGCCTGGACGACGATCGTATCCTGCGCAGCTTCAAGTCGCTGATCCGCTCGACCTTGCGCACCAGCTTCTTCCAGCAGTGGGAGGGCGCGTATCGCAGCTACATCAGCTACAAGTTCGATTCGCACAGCGTGCCGGAACTGCCCAAGCCGGTGCCGTACCGCGAAATCTTTGTCTGCGCGCCGCGCGTGGAAGGCATCCACCTGCGCTTCGGTGCGGTGGCGCGTGGTGGCCTGCGCTGGTCGGACCGCCGCGAGGACTTCCGCACCGAGGTACTTGGCCTGGTGAAGGCGCAGATGGTGAAGAACACCGTCATCGTGCCGGTGGGCTCCAAGGGCGGCTTCTACGTGAAGCGTGCGCCGGTGAACGGCGACCGCGATGCGCAGCTGGCGGAAGGCATTGCCTGCTACCGCATGTTCATCAACGGTCTGCTCGATATCACCGATAACCTGGTCGAGGGCAAGGTCAAGCCGCCGCACGACGTGGTTCGCCACGACGCCGACGACCCGTACCTGGTAGTGGCTGCCGACAAGGGTACGGCTACGTTCTCCGATATCGCCAATGCGATCTCGATCGAGCACGGCTTCTGGCTGGGCGACGCGTTCGCCTCGGGCGGTTCGAACGGCTACGACCACAAGGGCATGGGTATCACGGCCAAGGGTGCCTGGGAGTCGGTGAAGCGCCACTTCCGTGCGCTGGGCCGTAACACCCAGACCCAGGACTTCACCTGCGTCGGTATCGGTGACATGTCGGGCGACGTGTTCGGCAACGGCATGCTGCTGTCGCGCCATATCCGCCTGCTGGTGGCGTTCGACCATCGCCATATCTTCTTTGACCCGAATCCGGATACGGAACGTTCGTTCGTCGAGCGCGAGCGCATGTTCAAGTTGCCGCGTTCGAGCTGGGAGGATTACGACAAGTCGCTGATCTCGGCCGGTGGCGGCGTCTACGCGCGCAGCCTGAAGTCGGTTCCGGTATCGCCGGAAGTGCGTGCGGTGCTTGGCCTCAAGGCCGAAGTGACGCAGATGGCTCCGAACGAGCTGCTCAGCGCCATTCTCAAGGCACCGGTTGACCTGCTGTGGAACGGCGGCATCGGCACCTATGTGAAGGCCGGCGCCGAGACCCATGCGGACGTGGGCGATCGCGCCAACAACGCCTTGCGCGTCAATGGCGGCGAGCTGCGCTGCAAGGTGGTGGGCGAGGGCGGCAACCTGGGCTTCACCCAGAAGGGCCGCATCGAGGCTGCCCAGCATGGCGTACTGCTCAATACCGACTTCATCGACAACTCCGCCGGTGTAGACACCTCCGATCATGAGGTGAACATCAAGATCCTGCTGAACGATGCCGTGCAGCGTGGCGAGTTGACCGAGGACGCGCGCAACAAGCAGCTGGCCGCGATGACCGACGAAGTCGGCGAGCTGGTGCTGTGGGACAACTATCGCCAGAACCAGGCCATCACGCTGATGGAGCACCAGTCGGTGCAGCGTATCGGCTCGATGGCGCACTTCATCCGCATGCTGGAGAGCGAGGGCCTGCTCGATCGCCAGGTGGAGAATCTGCCCGGCGAAGCGGAACTGGTCGAGCGCAAGACGCGCGGTATCGGCATGACGCGTCCGGAACTGTCGGTGCTGCTGTCGTACGACAAGCTCAAGTTGTTCCAGCAGTTGCTGGACTCGGACGTGCCGGAAGATCCGTACTTGTCCAAGGAGCTCGTGCGCTACTTCCCCGAGCCGTTGCACACCAAGTATGCCGAGCATATGCAGCGCCATCGGCTGAAGCGCGAGATCATCGCCACCGCGGTGACCAACTCGACGATCAACCGCATGGGCGCCACCTTCATGATGCGCATGCAGGAGGACACCGGTCAGGGTCCGGCCGCGATTTCCAAGGCCTACACGGCGGCGCGCGAGATTCTCGGCGCACGCCCGTTGTGGTCGGAGATCGAGGCACTGGACGGCAAGGTGGCCGAGAACACCCAGATCGATGCCATCCTGCAGATCTGGTCGCTGCTGCGCCATATGACGCGTTGGTTGCTGAACCGCCCGGGCGGCACGCTGGACATCAACGCCAACGTCGAGCGCTACCAGAATGGCGTGTCGGCGTTGCACGCCGCGTTGCCGGCGGTGCTCACTGAAACCGGCAAGGCGGACTTCGCCACCAGCCAGGAAAAGTGGGAAGGCCTCGGCCTGCCGGCGGAATTGGCCCTGCGCCTGGCGCGCATCCCCGAGCTGCGCGCGATGCTGGACATCGTGGAAGTCGCGCAGCAGAGCGCTCAGCCGATCGACAAGGTGGCCGGCGTGTTCTACGAACTGGGTGAGTCGCTCGACCTGGAATGGCTGCGCAGCCAGATCGAGGCGCTGCCGGTGGAAGGTCACTGGCATGCCCAGGCACGCGGCTCGCTGCTGGATGAGCTTAACCACCAGCATCGCGCGCTGGTCCTGCAGGTGTTGTCGATGACCGGCGGTGCCAAGGATGTTTCGCCGGTGCAGGCATGGCTGCAGCGTGACGATGCCACGCTGAAGTACACGCGCAACATGCTGGCGGAGATCCTCACCCAGAACGCGGACTACCCGATCGCTTCGGTCGCGGTCCGTCGTCTGGCCCAGCTGGCCCAGGTGCCGGTCAACCAGTAAGTCCCGGATCCCGGCGGCTAGCGGGCGCCGGGGCCTTTGACGTCAGGAAACGAAGGGCGCAGATCGGCAACGGTCTTGCGCCCTTCGTCCATCTACGCTCAACTGAAGCCCTCGCTACCTGACTGATGTCCGGCCCTATGCGCTTTGCCTTTGTCGCCAGCGGTACCAATGTTGCCCAGCAAGCCCGGCGCAAGCTCACCGAGCGCTACGGCGACCTGGCTCCGGAGCAGGCCGATGTGATCGTCGCGCTGGGTGGCGATGGTTTCATGCTGCGCACGTTGCATACCTATCGTGCCCTTCCGGCGCCCGTCTATGGCATGAAGCTCGGTCGTGTCGGCTTCCTCATGAACAAGCATCGGATCGACGACCTGGATGCGCGCATCGAGCGCGCACACGCCGCCGTTCTGTATCCCCTGGAAATGCGCACCACCGATGCCGAAGGGCAGGTGCATCACGCGTTGGCGTTCAACGAGGTGTCGCTGTTGCGCCAGAGCAACCAGGCAGCGCATCTGGAAGTGAAGCTCAACGACACGGTGAAACTCACCACCCTGGTGTGCGATGGCATCCTGGTTTCCACGCCGGCCGGCTCCACTGCCTACAACCTCTCGGCACATGGTCCGATCCTGCCACTGGATGCCAATGTGCTGGCGCTGACGCCGATCAGCCCGTTCCGGCCGCGTCGCTGGCGCGGCGCCATCCTGCCGCATCGCACGCTCGTTACCTTGCGCATTCTCGATCCGGGCAAGCGACCGGTGAGCGCCACCGCCGATTTCCACGAAGTGCGCGACGTTCGCGAGGTCGAGATCCGTCAGTCAGCGGGCCACGGTGTACGACTGCTGTTCGACCCCGAGCACAATCTGGAGCAGCGTATTCTGGATGAGCAGTTCGCGCCGGATTGACGGTCATTCGAAGCACTCATCGCCACCTGTTTGCGCTAGATTGGTGATCATGACCCGCGCCACTCAAGACGCCCACGACCCTTCCTCAGCCGGCGATAACCGGTTGGTGGTGGCGATTTCCTCGCGCGCCCTGTTCGACCTGGGTGATAGTCACGCGCTGTTCGAGCGTGACGGGCTGGACGCCTATCGCTCATTCCAGATCGAGCATGAGAACGAGATCTTGAAGCCTGGCGTGGCGTTTCCGCTGGTGCAGAAACTGCTCGACCTCAACAAGCTGGCGGGGGATGTGCCGCCGGTCGAGGTGATCCTGCTGTCGCGCAACTCCGGCGACACGGGCCTGCGCATCTTCAATGCGATCCAGCATTACGGGCTGGAGATCAGTCGCGCTGCGTTCACCAGTGGGGCGCCGACGTCGGACTATATCGCCCCGTTCAAGACCGACCTGTTCCTTTCCGCCAATGCGGAGGACGTGGGTCGTGCACTTGCCGCTGGCGTGGCCGCCGCCACCATCCTGCCGTCCACCGCGCCGCCGCGAGCCACCGAGCAGCTGCGCATCGCCTTCGACGGTGACGCCGTGATCTTTGGTGATGAAGGCGAGCGGGTGTCGCGCGAGGAAGGGCTGGAAGCGTTCCATCGCAGCGAGCACGAGTTGGCCGACCAGCCGCTGTCGGTAGGGCCGTTCCGCGGTTTCCTCACCGCCGTGCATCGCCTGCAGGCTGCGTTTCCCGCGGAGGACTCGCCCATCCGCACCGCGCTGGTCACGGCGCGTTCCGCGCCTGCCCACAAACGCGTGATTCTCACCCTGCGCCGCTGGGGCGTGCGTATCGACGAGGCGCTGTTCCTCGGTGGACGCGACAAGGGGCCGTTCCTCGACGCCTTTGGCGCCGACATTTTCTTCGACGATTCGCCGGCCAACGTGGAATCGGCACGCAAACATGTGGCCACGGGCCATGTGCCGCACGGCGTGAGCAATCGCTAAACCGGGCTCCTACACGGAGCATCGTGGCTCAGGGCACCGAATGCCCCTTGCTCGCCGTCCAGATCGCATACCAGTCTTGCGCATCGAGCTGCACGTCCAGTGCGGCGACGGCGTCGCGCAGGCCTTCGATGCGACCGGTGCCGGTGATGGGGTGCGGGCGTGATGGATGGCGCAGTACCCAGGCGAAGGCGAGCGTGCCCAGGCTGACGCCATAGCGGTTCGCTATCGCGGTCATCTCGGCGCGCAGGCGCACGGCCTGTTCGTCCTCGCCAGTGAACAGGTGACCACCACCCAGCGGCGACCAGATCATCGGGCGCAGGCCAAGTTGTTGTGCCTGGTCGAGCGCGCCGTCGTCCAGCGCGTCCATCTTCAAGGGGGACAGTTCGACCTGGTTGGTCAGCAGCGGGTGTTGTTGATGCAACAGTGCAAACTGACTTGCCGTGAAGTTGGAAACGCCCCAGTGCGCCACTTTGCCCTCGCGGGTCAGTGCGGCGAACGTATCAGCCAGCGCGGTGGCATCCATCAGGTAGTCGGGGCGATGGATCAGGACCAGATCCAACTGCTCCGTCTGCAGCTTGCGCAACGACTGCTCCACTTGGCTGCGCACATACGCTGTCGAGCTGTCGTAGTAGTTGATGCGATAAGGATGCTCGGCGGAACGCAGGCGTATGCCGCACTTGCTGACCAGCTGCATTTGCGCGCGCAGTGCCGGCGCCGCCTTCAATGCGTCGCCGAAGGCTGCCTCGGCGCGATAGTCGCCATAGATATCCGCATGGTCGAACGTGGTGATGCCCAACTCCAGCGCCTGCTCGATCCAGCGCACCCGTTCGGCCACGCTGAGCTGCCAGCTGGTGATGCGCCAAAGGCCGGCGACGATGGGTGAGAGTTCAAGGTGAGCGGGCATCGGTCGATCGCGCGGGGAAAGAAGCGCAGTGTGCCAAGCGCGTTGCACGCACGCCATAGGCCGAGTCCAGATGTTCAGCGCTTGGCCGTCGCCTGTTTCGCGTCGCCCAGTTCGCTGGCCGACCAGCCGCCGCCCAGATCGCCAATCAGGGACACCGCATTGAGCAGGCGTTGCTGCTGCACGTTCAGCGCGGTCTGTTGCGTGCTCAGCTGGGTCGTCTGGGCCGTGGCCACGGTGGTGTAGTCGACGGTGCCCGCCCGGTATTCGTTGAAGGCGATCTCGGCGCCGCGGGTGGCATCGTGCACGGCGGCATCCAATACCTGGGCCTGCTGGGCGAGGATGCTCGAGCCGGCAAGATCGTCCTCGACGTTGCGGAAGGCGGTCAGCACGGTGCCGCGATAGTTGGCGACGGCGGCATCGTAGGTCGCCTCGGCGGCGGCGACCTCGCCATGGCGCGCGCCGGCGTCGAACAGCGTTTCCGTGGCGCTGGCACCCAAGGACCACACGCGGTTGGCGATATGCAGCAAACCGGCCAGCGGCGATTGCGAGAAGCCGTCCGTGCCGGACAGCGAGATGTTCGGGTAGTAGGCCGCGATGGCGACGCCGATGGCGGCGTTCTGCGCGGCCATCTGGCGCTCGGCCACGGCGATATCCGGTCGACGTTCTAGCAGGGTGGAAGGCACGCCCGACGGAACCGACGGCAGCGCCGGCAGGCTGATGCTGTGCGGAATGTCCAGATCTTCGGGATTCTTGCCGACCAGCACCGCAATCGCGTGAGCATCCTGTGCGCGGGCGACACCTAGCGCGATCAGGCTGGCTTGCGCGTTCTCCAGCTGCGTTCGTGCGGTAATCACGTTGGACGGAGCGATGGTGCCGGCCTTGTCCTGATTGCTTACCACGCGCAGGGACTCCTGGTACGCGGCGACGGTCTTCTGCAGCAGGTCGATATTGGCGTCGGTCACGCGCAGGTCGATCACAGCCGTGGCCAGCGCGGTCCGCTCCGACAACGTCGCGTTAGCAAGGGTCGCCTCGCTGGCCTGGGCGTTCGCCTTGTTCTCCTCGACGGTGCGGCGGACCTTGCCCCAAAAATCGGGTGCCCAACTGACATTGCCTTCGAGCGAGCCTGACGACGTCACCTGCCGGATATGCTCGGCGGCGCTGCCGGCATTGGTGGTGGGCACGCGGTCCCGGGTGACTTGACCGGTAATGCCGATGTTGGGGAACAGGGCGCTGCGGGCCACCTGGACTTCCGCCAGCGCCGCCTGGTAGTTCGCGTAATCCGCGCGCACGGTCTGGTTGGAGACCGACACCATCGGCTCGAGCTGGTCGAGCAGCGGATCGTTGAAAGCGGTCCACCAGGCGCCCTTGGGCAGGTCTTCCGCCGGTGCGGCGGCGGTCCAGCCGGGCAGCTCCTTGTATTGAATGGGCACGGTCACCTGAGGGCGATGGTAGTCCGGGCCAACCATGCAGCCGCCGAGCAACAGCGTCATCGAGGCGGCCAGCGTTTTGCGTGGGATCTTCATGGTCATGCACTCGCGTCTGATCGGTTCCACGGCAGGCTTTCCGACCACGTGGCGAGTCTGGCGCGCAGGCGGTCGAGATAGAGGTAAATCACCGGCGTGGTGTACAGCGTGAAAACCTGGCTGAGAATCAGGCCACCCATGACGGTGATGCCCAGCGGTTGCCGCAGCGAGGCGCCCTGGCCAATGCCGACGGCCAGGGGCACCGCGCCAAGGACGGCGGCCGCCGTGGTCATCATGATCGGGCGCAGGCGTATCACGGCGGCCTGGTGGATCGCCTCCTGTGGCGCCAGCCCGTCATCACGCTGAAGGTGGATGGCGACGTCGATCATCATGATGGCGTTCTTCTTGACGATACCGATCAGCAGGATGATGCCGATCATTGCGATCACTGAAAATGGCGTGCCGAAGATCAGCAAGGCCAGGGTGGCGCCGATACCCGCCGAGGGCAGGGTGGACAGGATGGTGATCGGGTGGACCGTGTTCTCGTAGAGAATGCCGAGCACGATGTAGACCGCGGCCAGTGCCGCGAGTATCAGCAGGGGCATGGTCGACATGGATTGTGCGTACACCTGGGCGGCACCGGCGGAACTGCCGTGGATGGAAGCCGGCAGGCCCAATTCTTGCGATGCCTGCTCGATCGCCGCGAGCGCACTGCTCAACGAACCGCCCGGCGGCAGGTTGAAGGAGATGGTGGCAGCCACCAGGCCGCCTTGGTGGCTGACCTGGGTCGCGGTGTGGTTGCTGACATAGCTCGCCAGCGCGGGGAACGGCACCATCGTTTCGGGCGCCGTACTGTCTGCACTGCCGCTGGAGCTGCCGCCCTTCGAATTGGAGATGGCATTGGTGAGCTGGTTCGCCTCCGCATCGGCATTGCGTGCATTGGTGTTCGACGCGGAACCCGATGACGTGCTCACCGCCGTCACGGTGGTGACCGGCTTCACCAGCGCACTCGACAACTGCGTCTGCTGCGTGCCGCTCGCATTGCCTGCCGCTGCGCTGAAGCGAATGCGGTCGAGCATCTGCGGGTACTGCCAGTACTTCGGCGCCACCTCCATCACGACGAAATACTGGTTGAGCTGGTTGTAGACCGTCGAAACGGTACGTTGGCCGAAGGCGTCGTAGAGCACGGCGTCGATCTGGTTCGGCACAAAGCCGTAGCGCGACGCGGTGGCGCGATCGATGTTGACGAAAATCTGCAGGCCGTTCTGCTGCAGGTCCGAATTCACATCCGTCATCTGGGTGTGATACTTGCCCAGCTCGGTGACCAGTCGCGGTACCCAAAAAAACAGCGCCTCCGGATCGTCGCTGGTCAACGTGTACTGGTATTCGGACGCCGACTGTCGTCCGCCAATATGCAAATCCTGTGCGGCCTGCAGGAACAGCT
Organism: Dyella humicola; assembly: GCF_026283945.1. NCBI lineage: Bacteria > Pseudomonadati > Pseudomonadota > Gammaproteobacteria > Lysobacterales > Rhodanobacteraceae > Dyella > Dyella humicola. The sequence goes on along the minus strand of NZ_JAPDPC010000001.1, from coordinate 2,829,691 downwards.
TGGCGCCTGAAACCGCATTGAGCTTGGGACGTAGTCGATCCACCACTTGCGCCGCCGAGAGCTTGCGTTGGGACAGCGGCTTGAGCTCGATGAATACGTTGGCGGTGTTGAGTGCGCGACCGCCGGTGAAGCCCGCTACGGATTCGACGCCGGGGTCTTTCTGCACGATCGCCTGCAGTTGCGCGAGCTTTTTTTCCATCGCCTGGAACGAAATGCTCTGGTCCGCGATGATCTGGCCGATCAGGATGCCGTTGTCCTGTTCCGGAAAGAACGTGGAAGGCACCAGCTTGATCAGGAAGACGTTGAGCACGATCAGGCCGATCAGGGTCAAGCCCACCAGCATGGCGTGATCGAGCACGGCGCTGAGCGAGCGGGCGTAGGCGCTTTTGAAGTGCTCGAACTGGCGCTCGTACCACAGGGCCCAGCGCGCCCTCGAATGCAGGGTGCGGCGGTTGAGTACATAGGCCGCCATGGTCGGCGTGACGGTCAGCGAGATCACCAGCGACAACAGGATCGCGATCGACAGCGTCACCGCGAATTCGTGGAACAGCAGGCCGACGATGCCCGGCATCAACAGGATCGGCAGGAACACCGCGATCAGGGACAGGCTCATCGAGATCACCGTGAAGCTGACCTCGGCGCTGCCGCGCAAGGCAGCTTCGCGCACGTCCATGCCCGACTCGACGTGGCGCACGATGTTCTCCAGCACCACCACCGCATCGTCGACGACGAAACCGGTGCCGATGGTCAGCGCCATCAGCGAGAGATTGTCGATGCTGTAGCCGAGCAGGTACATCGGCCCGAAGGTGCCGACAATCGACAGCGGCAGCGCCACCGCCGGCACCAGGATCGCCCGCGGTGACTGCAGGAAGATATAGACCACGCCGATCACCAGCAGCACCGCGATGAACAAGGTGCGCTCGGTATCGTTCACCGCCGCATTCACCGATTGGGAGCGGTCCAGGGCAATGCCGATATGCACATTGCGCGGCAGGGTCGCCTCGATCGACGGCAGTACCTTGCGGATCTGCGCGACGGTCTTGACGATGTTGCCGCCCGGCAGCGGATAGACGATGACCAGCACCGCGTCCTTGCCGTCGTAGAGGCCGGCGTTGCGGATGTTTTCCGCCGAGTCGAGCACGTTGGCGACGTCGCGAAGCAGTACCGGCGCACCGTTGCGGTAAGCCACCACCAGGTCGCGGTAGGGTGCGGCCTTGTTGATCTGGTCGTTGGACAGCACTTCGAAGCGCTGGCCGTTTTCATCGATGTGGCCCTTGGCGCTATCGGCATTGGCGGAACTGATGGCGGCGCGGACATCTTCCAGCCCGATGCCGTAGCTATTGAGCTGATCGGGCTCCAGTTCGACGCGCACCGAGGGCAGCGCGCTGCCACCGAGGGTGATCTGGCCCACGCCGTCGACCTGCGACAGCTGCTGCTGGATCACCGAATCGGCCGAGTCGTACAGCTGCGCCCGCGTCAGCGTCTTGGAGGTCAGTGCCAGCACCATGATCGGCGAGTCCGCCGGGTTGTACTCGCGATAGCTGGGGTTGTTGCGCAGGGTGGTGGGCAAGTCCGCACGCGCGGCCTGGATGGCGGCCTGGACGTCGCGCGCCGCGCCATTGATATCCCGGTTCAAGCCAAACTGCACGACGATCTGCGAGCTGCCGACCGAACTCTGCGAGGTCAGTTCGGTAACGTCGGCGATGGTGCCCAGGCGCCGCTCCAGCGGCGCGGCCACCGTCGCGGCCATGATGTTGGGGCTGGCGCCGGCCAGATTCGCCTGCACCACGATGACCGGAAACGTGATGTTCGGCAGCGGCGCCACCGGTAGCCGGAAATACGCCAGCAAACCGGACAGCAGGATCGCGACCGCCAGCAAGGTGGTGGCCACCGGTCGCTTGATGAAGAGCCCGGGGATGCTCACGGCACGGGCTCGGCAGCCTGCTCGGGATCCTTGCGGCGGAAGCGCTGCGCAAGCCGATCAAAGAACAGGTAGATCACCGGCGTGGTGAACAGGGTCAGCATCTGGCTCAGCGCCAGGCCGCCAATGATGGCCAGGCCCAGCGGGCGGCGCAGCTCCGAACCGGTCCCGGTGCCCAACAGCATCGGCAGCGCGCCCAGCATCGCCGCCAGCGTGGTCATCAGGATCGGGCGGAAGCGCAGCAGCGAGGCCTCGAAGATGGCTTCGTCCGGTGGCTTGCCGTGGTCGCGCTCGGCCTCGAGGGCGAAGTCCACGATCATGATCGCGTTCTTCTTGACGATGCCGATCAACAGCACGATGCCGATGATGCCGATCACATCCAGGTCGCTGCCCGCGATCATCAAGGCCAGCAGGGCACCAATGCCGGCCGAAGGCAAGGTCGAGAGAATGGTCAGCGGATGGATGAAGCTTTCGTACAGTACGCCGAGCACGATATACACGGCGACCAGGGCGGCGATCAGCAGATACACCTCGCTCGACAGCGAATCCTGGAAGGCCTGTGCAGCGCCCTGGAACGAGGATGTAATGGACGAGGGCAGGTTCACCGCCTTCTCGGCCTGGTTGACCTCGTCGACGGCCTTGCTCAGGGACGCATCCTTGGCCAGGTTGAACGAAATGGTCACCGACGGAAACTGCGCCAGATGACTGAGCACCAGCGGCGACTTGGTGATCTTGATAGTGGCGATGCCCTTGAGCGGCACCTGGCCCGAACTGCTGGTCTGGCTGGGCAGGTACAGGTCGCCCAGCGACTCCACCGTCGGCATGCTTTCGGGCTTGGCCACCAGGATCACGCGGTACTGGCTGGACTGGTTGAAGATGGTCGACACGATGCGCTGGCCCAGCGCGTCATAGAGCGCGTTGTCGATCGTCGCTGCGGTAATGCCGAAGCGCGCCGCCAATTGACGATTGACCTCGACGTCGACGCTCAGGCCATCGTTGTTGAGATCGCTGGTGACGTCGGTGATCGACTTGATGTTCTTCATGCGTGCGATCAGCTCGGGCACGTACTGCATGAAGGCCTGCTGGCTCGGCCCGCGCAGCACGAACTGGTACTGGTTTGGCGATATCGTGGTGTCGAGGGTGAGATCCTGTTCCGGCTGCAGGTACAGCTTGATGCCGGGTATGTTCGTCACCTCGCCCTGAATACGCCGGGCAATCTCGGCCGCCGTCGACGAGCGGTCGTCGATCGCTTTCAGATTGATCAGGAAGCGGCCGTTGTTGAGCGTGGTATTGGTGCCGTCGATGCCGACATACGACGTGAGCCCGGTTACATCCTGATCTTTCAGGATCGCTTCGGCCAAGGCCTGTTGTCGGTTCACCATCGCGCTGTAGGACACCGAGTTGTCGGCGATGCTGATGCCCTGGATCACGCCCACGTCCTGCACCGGGAACAGGCCCTTGGGGATGACCACGTACAGGATGACGGTCAGCACCAGGGTGGCGACGAATACGATCAGGGTCAGCGTCTGGCGCGCCATGACGAAGCTCAGGCCGCGCTTGTAAGCATCCAGGGTCTTGTTGAACAAACCCTCGCTGACGCGCTCGAAGCGACTCGGGTGACGATCGGCCTGCGCCCGCAAAAGACGCGCGCACAACATGGGCACCAGGGTCAGCGAGACAACGCCCGAGAGTACGATGGTGATGGCCAAGGTCACCGCAAACTCGCTGAACAGGCGCCCGATCACGCCGCCCATGAACAGCAGTGGGATCAGCACGGCGATCAGCGACACGGTCAGTGAGAGAATGGTGAAGCCGATCTGCCCGGCGCCTTCCAGTGCAGCCTCCAGCGGCGTGCGGCCTTCCTCCAGATAGCGCACGATGTTCTCGATCATCACGATCGAATCGTCGACGACGAAACCGGTGGCGATGATCAAGGCCATCAGCGAGAGGTTGTCGATCGAGTAGTTAAGCTCATACATCAGCGCCAGCGTGCCGATCAGCGACACCGGTACCGAGATGCTGGGAATGATCGTGGCCGGCACGTTGCGCAGGAACACGAAGATCACCAGCACCACTAGCACGATGGCCAGCACCAGCTCGAAAGCCGCGTCGGTGACCGAAGCACGGATCACGCCCGTGCTGTCGGACACGACCTGCACCTTCATCCCCGCCGGCAAGGTGGACTCCAGTTCCGGCAGCTCCTTCATGATCTTGTCGACCGTGGCGATCACGTTCGCCCCCGGCTGGCGCTGGACATTGAGCACGATGGCCTGCGTCGTGTTGAACCAGGCACCTTGCTCGGTGTTTTGCGGGGCGCGGGTGACGCGGCCCACATCGCGCAGGAAGACGGGCGCTCCGTTCTGGTACGCGACCACCGTGTTGAGGTAATCCTCCGGGTCCTGGATCTGATCGTTACCGTTGATGGTGTAGTTCAGATACGGGCCATCGAAATTGCCCTTGGGCTGACTGACGTTGGTGTTCGCGATCAACGAGCGCAGGTCGTCGATATTGAGTCCGTAAGCCGCCAGCTTCCTGGGGTCGGCCTCCACTCTCACGGCAGGAACATTGCCGCCCGCCGGGGTGACCAGGCCGACGCCGGACACTTCGGAAATCTTCGCGCCCAGCCGGTTGTTGGCGACGTCCTGCAATTGCGTCAGCGACATCGAATTCGAGGTGACCGCCAGCGTGAGAATGGGCTGGTCGGCCGGATTGACCTTGGCATAGGTTGGCGGTGCCGGCAGGCCCGAGGGCAACAGGCTGTTGGCGGCGTTGATCGCTTCCTGCACGTTCTGCTCGGCGACGTCGAGGTTGAGCGACAGATCGAACTGCAAGGTGATCACCGAAGCGCCAGCCGAGCTGTTCGAGGTCATCTGCTGCAGGCCGGGGATCTGGCCCAGTTGCACTTCGAGTGGCGCAGTCACCGTGGTCGCCATCACCGTCGGGCTGGCGCCGGGATAAAAGGTTTGTACCTGGATCGTCGGGTAGTCGACGTCGGGCAGGGAGGACACTGGCAGGAAGCGCACCGCGACGAGACCCACCAGCACCAGCGCGATCATCAATAGCGTGGTCGCCACCGGCCTGAGGATGAACAGGCGGGAAATATTCATGGGATGGCCGCTGCGCCGATCACGACGAAGCTGAGTGGGCGCCGTGCGCTCGCTTGCCGCTGTCGTGCTGGGCACGTCCCGCGGATGACGCCGCTGCCGGAGCAGCACCCGCGCCGCTCGACTTCGCCGTGGCGATCTTGATCTTGGCGCCGTCGCTCAAGCGGTCGGTGCCATCGGTGACGACCTGTTGGCCAGCCGCAAGACCCGACAGGATCGCCGTATGCCGGCCATCGCTGGGGCCCAGCGTCACCTTGTGCACGGAGACGCTCTGATCGGCATTGACCAGGTAGACGAAATCCCCTGGCGCACCGCTCAGCACCGCTGGCGTGGGCACCAGCACCGCGTTGTGCATGGTGTCGACCAGCAGCTGCGTATTGACGAACTCGTTGGGGAACAACACTTCGTCATCGTTGGGGAAGGTGGCACGCAGCGTCACCGTGCCGGTGCTGGTGGCCATCTGGTTGCTCAACGCGAACAGCGTGCCGGTGGCGAGTTGCCTGGTGTTGTTGCTGTTGTAGACCGTCACTGGCAGCTTGGCGCCGGCATTCACGCGCTGCAGCACCTGGTTCAACGAATTCTGCGGCACCGTGAATTGCACCGTGGTCGGCTTCATCGTGGTGATGATCACGATGCCCGGCGAAGTCGATTGGGTGACGAAGTTACCGGGATCGACCAGGCGCAGGCCAACGCGCCCGGCAACCGGCGCGGTGATGTGGCAATACTCGATATTGAGTTCGGCCTGCGCGATGTTGGCCTTGTCGGCCTTCACGGCCGCTTCGTTCTGTTGAACCAGGAACTGCTGGCCGGTAAAGGTCTGCTCGGCAATCGATTGCTGCTCGTGCAACTGGGTGAAACGGGCCAGGTCGGAGCGGGATTGGGCCAGGCTCGCCATATCCTTCGCCAGCTGAGCCTCCGCCTGCTGCTTGTTGATTTCGAACTGGCGCGGGTCGATCTGGGCGAGAAACTGCCCCTTGGACACGTCCTGGCCTTCCTGGTAACCGACGGCGGTGAGGTAACCGCTCAACTGCGGCAGCACGTTGACGGTGGCGACTGGCGTGACCGTGCCCAGTGCATTCAGGATGACCGGCATGTCGCCCAGCGATACGGGGGCGACGCTAACGACCTGGGGCGGACTGGCGGGCCTGGTTTTTGCGCCGGTGAGGATATGCACCACCATCAGCACGATCAGGGCGATGATGACGATGGCGGCAATCCACCAGCCTCGACGTTTGCGAACGTGCCCGGTTGTCGTCGACGTGTCGGCACTCATACGCCATCTCCCAGCGGGTCTTTGCAACATTCACCAGGCAAGCAAGCACGCGTCCATCGTTCGAAACATCACCGGCTCGAATGACGTGGCTTGCCGACAGCAAAAAACTGTCGTGACAACTTCAACGACTCTTGATCCATGTGGTTGACCGCGAGGACCGTCATCCTGCCGCCCGCCTATCATTCGCTGCCCTTGTTCCAGCCGTACGTGCTTGACGTGTCTACCGCCCATGACTGATCGCATAGCGGTCGTCACGGATTGGTGATCTTTCGCGGTGAGGCTGGATTTTCCTTGCCTTGAGTGAAGGTCCGAGCAAGTCTTTGCTCGTTGTTCCGGCGCATGCCGGATAAGCAGCGTGACCAACCATTCGATGTTGGTGACCGGCTTAGATGAAATTTTATTTAGATTTTCCCGAGCTGACCTGACCGAGCGAGCGACCAGAATTGGCTGCATCTCGCCCTGTCATGTGCGAGCGCTCAGACCAGCTTGGTACGCCGCCACCATGAGGTGACTTGTTCCTCGCGCACCAGGGTGAACAGACCCGAGCCAAGGATGAGCGCGATGCCGATCAGCATCGGCCAGTCCAGATGATCGCCAAACAGCCAGTAGCCGAAGCCGATGGCCCACAGCATCTGGCTGTACTGGGTGGGCGCCACGCGGTTGGCGGGGGCGTGATGGGTCGCCAGCATCAGCAGCACGCCGGCCAGTCCGGCGAGCAGGCCGTAGCCGGCAAGCAGGAATCCTTGGTGCAGGTCGGGCCAGACAAACGCCGGTAGCATCAACACGCCGCCGCTGACCAGCGGGCCGATCACGCCAGCGCCGTACAGGCTGATGCGTTTCTCATGCGGGCCTGCCATGCGCAAGGCGACCACAGAAACAGCACCGGAAAGGCCGCAGGTCATGGCGGCGAAATGGCCTGGCCCCAACACCCGAAATCCAGGACGCAGCACCACCAGCACGCCGATAAAACCCACGATGACCGCGGACCAGCGCCGCCAGCCGACATGCTCCTTCAGGAAAATCACCGAGAGCAGGGTGACGAAAATCGGCAGCAGGAAGATCAGTGCAAACGCCTCGGCCATCGGCAGCGCGGTGAACGCGATCACCGCCGCAATATTGCAGATGGCACCGGTGACCGCGCGAATCCACCAAAGCCGCGGCTTGCGCGCGTGGAACACGTCGAGATAGCGATCATCCGCCTTGCGGATAAAGGGCAGGGCGCTGAGCATCAGCACGGCGCCGAAGAACACCGCCTCATACGGGGGCAGGCTGCCGTGCAGCGATTTCACAAAAGCGTCGCTGATCGCATAGGCGGCGTAGCAGGCGAAACCGAGTAGGACACCTTTGAACATGGGGATTCCGGCTGGGGAGGCTCGTTATCCACGCAAAAGCAGGGATCCCGTGCCTTGACGGCACGAATAGAGACGCCGAGTCCCAGCCTGCGCTGGGACGACAAGGAGGCGCGCATGGTCCCATAGCCGCCCCCGGCCGCCTACCCCGGCCCTGCTGCACTTCGCCATGACCGGGCGGGGCAGGACGGCTAGAATGGCGGTTTGCCCCTCCCGTTACGGAACCGAAGCATGTCCGCTCGCCTGAATCCCCTCGATCTCTACGACGTCCGCTCGCTGCTTTCCGACGAGGAGCGCATGGTGCAGGACACCGTGGGCCGCTTCGTCGATGAAAGAGTGCTGCCGATCATTGGCGATTGCTTCGATCAGGGCCGCTTCCCCAAGGAGCTGGTCCCCGAGATCGCCAGCCTGGGCCTGCTGGGTGCCACCTTGCCCGAGAAGTACGGCTGCGCCGGCATGAACGGCGTTAGCTATGGCCTGATCTGCCAGGAGCTGGAGCGCGGTGATTCCGGTCTGCGCAGCTTCGCCTCGGTGCAGAGCTCGCTGTGCATGTATCCCATCTACGCCTACGGCACCGAAGAGCAGAAGCTGCACTACCTGCCGAAAATGGCGGCCGGCGAGATCATCGGCTGCTTCGGCCTCACCGAGCCGCACGGTGGTTCGGACCCCGCCAACATGAAGACCCATGCCAAGAAGGATGGCGGCGACTGGGTCATCAACGGCGCCAAGATGTGGATCACCAACGGCAACGTGGCGCACATCGCTATCGTGTGGGCGCAGACCGAAGACGGCATCCAGGGCTTTATCGTGCCCACCGATACCAAGGGCTTCACCGCGCAGGAAGTGCACAAGAAGATGAGCCTGCGCGCCTCGGTGACCAGCGCGCTGTTCTTCGACAACGTGCGCGTGCCGGAGGCCAACCGCCTGCCGAACGTGAAGGGCCTCAAGGGTCCGCTCGGCTGCCTCACCCAGGCCCGTTACGGCATCACCTGGGGCCCCATTGGCGCCGCCCAGGCCTGCCTCAAGGAAGTGCTCGATTACACGCAGGAACGCATCCTGTTCGGTCGCCCGCTGGCGTCCAACCAGGCCGTGCAGCTGAAGTTGGCCGAGATGGCACGCCGTATCACCATGGCGCAGCTGCTCTCGTTGCAGCTCGGCCGTCTCAAGGACGCCGGCAACATGCAGCCCACCCAGGTCTCGCTGGCCAAATGGAACAATTGCCGCATGGCCATCGATATCGCCCGTGAATGCCGCGACATCCTCGGCGGCGCCGGCATCACCACCGAGCATGTGGCGATCCGCCATGCGCTGAACCTGGAATCGGTCATCACCTATGAAGGCACCGAGACGGTGCATCAGCTGGTGGTGGGGCGCGAGCTGACGGGTATCAACGCGTTCTGAGTGATGGGCGATCCGCCGCATGAACCGTCATCCCGGCGTCTGTCGGGATGACGGAGCGGAATCCTTGGACGATGCTGGGAGGTCGCAGGGAATGAGCTGGCAAGACATCCGCATTGAGACCGATCGACTGATCCTGCGCCCGCCGCGCCGCGAAGATTTTGACGCCTGGGCTGCCAACATGGCCAACGAAGAGTCGGCCCGCTTCGTCGGTGGCGTGCAACCACGTGCGGCCGCGTGGCGTGGTTTCCTCACCATGGTCGGCGCCTGGGCTATCCAGGGCTTTGGCATGTTTTCGGTGATCGAAAAGAGCAGCGACCAGTGGATCGGCCGCATGGGGCCGTGGCAACCGGAAGGCTGGCCCGGTACCGAGGTGGGCTGGGGGTTGGCGCGGCACGCCTGGGGCAACGGCTATGCGCTGGAAGGCGCCAGCGCCTGTATGGACTGGGCCGTCGACCAGCTCGGCTGGACCGACATCATTCACTGCATCGATCCCGCCAATCTCCCCTCGCAGGTGTTGGCGCAGCGATTGGGTTCGCGCCTTCGTGGTCCCGGCAAACTAGCAGCCCCGTTCGAGGACGCGCCGATCGAAATATGGGGCCAGACGCGCGACGAATGGCGGCGTCGACGCACATGAGTCATGTCTCGCCCGCCCTCTATCGCACGCTGGCCCAGATCGTGCCCGACCTGTATGTGCATTGCGTCGATCCCTGGTGCCTGATCGGTAGCGCTGCCGCCCTGCTGGTGGGCGCCGATGTGGGCGTGTCGGATGTCGATGTACTGGTGTCGCGCGACGATGCCGAACGATTGATGACGCTATGGGCTTCACTGCGCGATAAATACCACCAGCCCGCCGATGCGGATCGCTTTCGCTCGCATTTTGCGCGCTTCCGTTTTCCCGGTATGCCCGTCGACATCATGGGTGGGCTGGAGCTCGGTGGAGTGTCCGGCTGGCAACCTGTGAGCGTCGGGCGCCTGACCCTTGCCGGTGTGGACGGCCAGGCTGTGCCCGTGCCTACAGTGGCGGATCAGATCCGCATCCTTGAAAGCTTTGGGCGCGATAAGGATCGCCAACGCGCGATCGCGTTGCGCTCGCTCGCTTCCTCTCCCCTGCGGGGAGAGGACTGAAGTGAGGGGGCGGGTGCTTGCGATGATGTTTCTACAAAGCGCGCTTCGATGAGTCCATGTCGCAAGATTGGCCCCTCACCCCGGCCCTCTCCCCAGGGGGAGAGGGAGCGAAGGCTGAACCGCGCGTGGCCCCATACTGGCGCGTGCGTCACGCCCAAGCCGATAATCCACCGTTTGCCGCGTTTTGCGGCTGATCGTCAACGAGACAAGCTGCCACCATGACCGCTATTCCGTACTCCATCACGGCACGCCACAAGGGTTTCAACCGCGCCGAGATTGTCGACCAGAATTTCACCGAGTTCGTGCAGCTGTGGCAGGGCGACGTGCATGCGCCGCGCGGCGATCATTCGCCGGTGTTGCCTGGCAGCTCGCTCGATGCGAGGGGCTTTCGCGAGTTGCTCGAATCGCAGCTGATCAGCCGCCACCTCGACCTGATGGCGCGCGTGCTGCGTGTGCAGAACAAGGTCTTCTACACCATCGGCTCCAGCGGCCATGAAGGCAATGCGATGGTGGCGCGGCTCACCCGCCATACCGATCCGGCCTTCCTGCATTACCGCTCCGGCGGATTCATGGCCGAGCGCTTCCGCAAGCTGCCTGGCATGGACCCGGTGATGGATTCCGCGCTGTCGTTCGCGGCCAGCAAGGAAGACCCGGCATCGGGCGGTCGCCACAAGGTGTGGGGCAGCAAGCCGTTATGGGTACTGCCGCAGACATCGACCATTGCTTCGCATCTGCCCAAGGCGCTGGGTACTGCCGTCGCCATTGAGCAGGCGCGCCGCATCGGCCACCGACTGCCCATTCCCGACGATAGCATCGCGATCTGTTCGTTCGGCGATGCTTCGTCCAATCACGCCACCGCACAAACCGCGTTCAACGCGGCGGCCTGGACGGCCTACCAGAAGCTTCCGGCGCCCGTCCTGTTTGTGTGCGAAGACAACGGCATCGGCATCTCGGTAAAGACGCCGAGCGGCTGGGTGGCTAACAATTTCCGTCATCGCGCCGATCTCGATTATTTCTTTGCCGATGGGCTCGATCTGGCCGAGGGCTACGCCCAGGTGCAACAGGCGGTCGAGCATTGCCGCCACACGCGCCGCCCGACCTTCCTGCATTTGAAGACCACGCGCGTGATGGGTCACGCCGGCACCGATTTCGAAATCGAATGGCGCAGCGTCGAGGAATTGTTCGCGGTGGAAGCCAGCGATCCGCTGCTGCGTTCGGCTGAGATAGCACTGTCCTCGGGGCTATATACGAAAGAATCGCTACTCGCGTTGTACGAGACCACGCGCAAGCGTTGTTTTGCCGCGGCAGAAGATGCCGATAGTCGCCCGCGCCTGACCTCGTTGGCCGATGTCATGAAGCCGCTGGCGCCGTATACACCGGCTGCGGTGAAGACGGAGGCCGAGCGCACGGATTACCAGGATCGTCGCATCGCCGCCTTCGGCGCTGAAGACAAAGTCCCCGAGAAGCAGCCGCCACGTCATCTGGCCATCCAGATCGGCCAGGCGCTGCACGACATGATGGCGAAGTACCCGGAATCGCTGCTGTTCGGTGAGGATGTAGCGCAGAAGGGTGGCGTGTATACCGTCACCAAGGGCTTGCACAAAGCGTTCAAGAACAGCCGCGTATTCAACACCCTGCTCGACGAGACGATCATCCTCGGTCTCGCCCAGGGCTACGCCAACATGGGCATGCTGCCGATCCCCGAGATCCAGTACCTCGCGTATTTCCACAACGCCTGCGACCAGATTCGCGGCGAGGCGGCGTCGCTGCAGTTCTTCTCCAACGACCAGTACCGCAACCCGATCGTGATGCGCGTGGCCAGTCTGGGTTACCAGAAGGGCTTCGGCGGGCACTTCCACAACGACAACTCGATTGCCGCGTTGCGCGATATCCCCGGACTGGTGGTGGGTTGTCCAAGCCGGGGCGACGATGCGGCCAACATGCTGCGTACCATGATGGCGTTGGCCAAGATCGATGGACGCGTCTGCGCGTTCCTGGAACCCATCGCGCTGTACATGACCAAGGATCTGTACGAGGCCGGCGATGGCCAGTGGCAGTTCGACTATCCCGCACCGGGTCAGGCCATGACCTTGGGCGAAGGACGCGTCTACCACGAGCAGGCCAAGGACCTGGTGGTCTTCACGTTCGGCAACGGTGTGACGATGGCACTGCGCGCCGCTCGTACGATCGAAGCCGAGCTGGGCTGGCAGGTACGTGTGGTTGATCTGCGCTGGCTGGCGCCGCTCAACAACGCCTTCATCGCCGAGCAGGCAAAGTCGGCCAAGCGCATCATCGTGCTGGACGAAGGTCGCCGCAGCGCAGGCGTGGGCGAGGGCGTCATCACCGCCATCGTGGAAGGCGGCAGCGGTGCCACGCCGTTGCAGCGCGTCGTGGGCGAGGACACCTATACGCCGCTTGCTGGCGCAGCGCTGCTGGTGTTGCCGGGTGAAGCGGATGTGGTTGCCGCGGCGCGCAAGCTGAGCTGATGGAGCGCGCGTGGCGATGCCAGGCCATCCGGATCGCCACGCCTCCTTCCTTGCGTTAGGCTCGTGAGCCATCGCAAGGCAAGGAGGTTTCCGTGCGATACCGTCTTATCTTTGCGCTGGGCCTGATCGTCGCTTGCACGGCGTGTTCAGCGCCCCAGGGGCAGGCCGCGATTTCGCCGGCATCCACTGCAACGCCTGCTGTGGTGAGTGCCGCACCTGCTCCTGCGGCCGCCGCAGCGGATTCGCCTATCGCCGATGGGCCGCTGTACTTCGGCGACCTGCTGCAGCGTCGCGATTTCGCCGCCGCATTCGCGGCGTTGTCTGGCGCCGATCAATTGCCCGAGTGGCCTCGTCAGGGCGGCACCTCCACGCCTGCACAGCACGTCGAACTCAATGGTCGCCAGCTATGGCTGGTAACGGCTTGCAAACCACACGATTGTCCCTCCGAGCGTATCCTGGTGCTCTATGACGAGAGCACGCATGTGATGTCGGGTGTGTTTGCGCGACGCAAGCCGGGGGTGGCGGACGATGTCGACAGCAACGATGCAGCGAATGACGATTTGACTTGGTTGGGGGCGCCGGATCAAGCGGCGAAAGGACTGCTGCTGGGGAAGCTGTATTCGTCGGAGTAGGGGCGAGTCTTTTGCTCTTGCTGGTCATCCTCGATTTGTTTTCAAGGTGGCGTCCACCAGCTTCCTCACCGTCATCCCCGCGAAAGCGGGGATCCAGTGCCTCTCGCTCTTTTCTGATGTTCCCTTGACCGGGCTCGTCTGCCGCAGGAACGCTATATCGAAGGCAAAAGGCACTGGATCCCCGCTTTCGCGGGGATGACGGTGCGGGATAACCGTCTTCGCTGGGCCGACCTAATGGGGCGAACCATTCAAGCAGCCTGGCGCAACCTCCAATACTCCGCCCCACCAATACACACCACCAGCCACGCCAACCCACTCGCATAGCCACCCAGCACATCGCTGAGATAGTGCACCTGCAGCAGAATGCGGCTGACGCCAATCACCGTCACCATCGCGATGGCGCCCGCGACCACGGGACGGTGCCAGCGCAGCGGCGATAGACGCAGCAGCACATAGGCCAGCATGCCGTAGAACACCATGGCGCCAAACGCGTGGCCGCTGGGGAAGCTCCAGCCAGCCTCCGTCAAGAAGCCATGCACCGGGCGTGGTCGTTGGAACCATGCCTTGATGCCGCTGTTGATCGGCACGATGCCCGCCACCGCGATAGCCCAGCTGGTGGCCAGGCTCGGGTGTCGACGTAGCAGCAAAACGGCCAGTACGACCACGGAAGCCGCTGCTACCGTCCACAGGTCGCCAAGATGCGTGATCGCGGCGATGATTCGCAGCGTCGTATCCGGCAAGTGTGCGCGCAGATCCGAGGCGAGTGCGGCATCGAAACCCGGCAACAGGCCCTGTGCTTCTGCGCCAATGGCGATCGCGATGGCAACAAACAGCAGGATCATCGCGATCAGCAACATGGCCACGGTGCGTGCGCGGATGGCGACGGGAGCCCGGCCAAGGGCGATGGCGGCATCACGTTGTCGCAAGTTCCAGCGCCACGCCACGTCGCCTACCAGCACGGCCACGAGCAGCAGACCGGCCCACAGCAACAAGGCGTGCGTGGCAATCCATTCAATCAGGTCGTCCATAGATGTCCTAAAGCCGGCGGGACATGATCCACGGAGCGGGCAGAGCCGTCGAGGGCATGGACGCGTGACTTTCAGTGCTGGTCTGGCCGTGGCTTTGCGGCGATAGTGCGTTCTTTGTCGTCTATGGAGTCGAAGATGTTCCAGCGAACCCGGTCCCCGCGCCTGGCGGGTTGTTTTGCACTGCTGGTATTGGCCGCGCCGATCTGGGCGCAGACCGCAGTGCCGGCAGCTATACCGACCGCTCCGCTGGTCAGCACGACCCAGCCGGCCTTGCCGGCGCAGCTGCAGGATTTTGGCGCTTATGTGGACGGCGCCCGTAAGCAATTCGACGTGCCAGGCATCGCCGTGGCCATCGTCAAGGACGGGCAGGTAGTGCTTGAACAGGGTTTCGGTGTGCGCGAACTGGGTCGGCCGGAACCGGTGGATGCGCGCACGCTGTTTGCCATCGCTTCCAACACCAAGGCATTCACGGCGGCGGCGCTGCAGATGCTGGCCGAGGAAGGCAAGCTCCAGATGGACGATCGGGTGATCGACCATCTGCCGTGGTTTCAGATGTCCGACCCTTATGTGACGCGCGAAATGCGTATCCGCGATCTGCTGGCGCATCGAAGCGGCCTGGGCCTGGGCGCCGGCGATCTGCTCTATTGGCCACCGACGTCCTACTCCACCAAGGAAGTGGTGGAGCGCCTGCGCAACGTGCCACTGGCGACCAGCTTCCGCAGCGCCTATGCCTACGACAATATTTTGTTCGCCGTGGCCACCCTGGTGATCGAACAAGTGTCGGGCCAGCGTTATGCCGACTTTATCCGCGATCGGATCTTCAAGCCGGTGGGCATGGATGAAGCACTGGTCGACATGACCTATCTGAAGCCCGGCATGAACGTGGCCATGGGCCACGCCAAGTTCAACTTCAGCGAACTCAAGCCGGTGCCGCCGATGGCCTGGTCGAACAACCCCGGTGCCGGCGGCATCTACGCCAGCGTGCACGACCTGGCCAAGTGGATGAACCTACAGCTCGCCGGAGGCAAGTTGCCCAACGGCCAGCGGCTGTTCTCCGAAGACAGCCAGAAGCAGATGTGGTCCATGCTGACGCCGATGAAGATCAGCGAGCCGCCGGTGCCGGAGCTCAATGAGTCCCGGCCGAATTTCGCCGGCTATGGCGAGGGCTGGTCGCTTTCGGATTATCGCGGTCAGCGGCTGGTATGGCATACCGGCGGCTGGCCCGGCATGGTCTCGCGCGTGACCCTGGTGCCCGAGCTGAAACTCGGCATCGTCGTGTTGACCAACCAGGAATCCGGTGCGGCCTTCAACGCGGTGACTTATCGCGTGCTCGATGCCTTCCTGGGCAAGGACAAGAAGGACTGGGTGGCCGCCTATGCCGCTGCGGTGAAGAAGACCGAAGGCAACGCTGACGATAGCTGGAAGAAGCATCAGGCCGCGCGTGACAAGGGCAGCAAACCGTCGTTGCCGTTGGCCGATTACGCGGGCACCTATCGCGATCCCTGGTATGGCGACATCGTGGTAAGCAGGGAAGGCGGCAAGTTGCGTCTTCGTTTCTCCAAGACGGCGCAGCTGGTGGGCACGATGGAGCCGTGGCAGCACGAAACGTTCATCGTGCGATGGGACGATCGATCATTGAACGCCGACGCCTTCGTCAGCTATACGCTTGATGCCGACGGCAAGGTGCGCGAAGTGCGCATGCAGCCGATCTCGCCGCTGACCGATTTCAGCTTCGACTTCCAGGATCTGCGGCTTGCGCCCGTCACGGATGCCAAGGCGACGAAGTCGGAGTGATGCTCTCCCAAAATGTGGCGACATGCCGACCAATGTCGGCGTGTCGCCATCCCAGACTGCGTGAACCCGGCAAGTGCCGGAGCCACGAAGATTTGAACAATGCTTTTCCGCGCAACCTCAAAGCCATCCACGGAGAATGTCATGCGGACGTACCGACTCACCTTTGCCGTCTTGCTGTGCTTCGGCCTGACCCTCGCGGGCTGTACGCGCGATCAGGCGCAGCCGCCGGCCCACGCCTTCCATGTCGAACTTGCAGCGACGGCGGGCGCGGCCAAAGCAGGGCGCTTGCTGGTGTTCGCGGAGGAAGCGAAGACCGCGGAGGCATCGAGCAAGGACGGCAAGGTCGCCGAGGTGGACATCAACCAACTTGATCCCAGCCAGGTGAGTGTCGCGGCACGCGAGGTAAGCCGGTTGGAGCCAGGGCAGGGCGTGGATGTCGATATCGCTGCCCGGGCTTTTCCCGCGTCCTTTGCGAAATTGCCGCCAGGCGATTACTACGTGCAGGCGGTGCTCGACGTCGATCACAGCTACAACTACACCGGCCGGGATGGCGGCGACCTCGTCAGTGACGTGGTGAAAGTGCATTTGCCCGCCACGTCGACGCCAACGTTGCAACTGACATCCACGTTGCCGGTGCATGACCTTTGGTCATTACCTGCTTCCGCCACTCAGGCCGTGCGCGATGCCTTGCCGGAAGCGCGCAGCCACACCCAGGACCTCGATTTCGTCAGCCCGGCCTTGTCGGCGTTTTGGGGACGGCCGGTGCATATGCGAGGCTTCGTGCTGTTGCCGCCGGGCTATGACGCCAAGAGTGCCGATACCTATCCGGTGGTCTACCTCACCCACGGTTTCGGCGGCGGTCTGGGACATTTTGCCAATGGCATCGCCAGTACCTGGCTGGCAATGTCGAACGGTGAGATGCCGCCGATGATCTGGGTGTATCTCGACGAATCGAGCCCCACGGGTACCCATGAGTTTGCCGATTCGGTGAACAATGGCCCTTGGGGGCTGGCACTGACCGAGGAACTGATCCCGCACCTCGAAGCGACGTACCGCATGGATGGCAAAGCGAACGGCCGCTTCCTCAATGGCCACTCATCCGGTGGCTGGGCCACCTTGTGGCTGCAGACGCGCTATCCCAAGGTGTTCGGTGGCACCTGGTCCACGTCGCCCGATCCGAGCGACTTCCATGACTTCACGGGGGTGGACCTGTATGCACCGGGCGCCAATGTCTATCGCCGCGCCGATGGTTCGACCTATCCGCTGATCCGCGACAAAGGCAAGGTGCTTGCCACCTTTGAACAGTACGCCGAGATGGAACGTGCGCTCGGCAGCTATGGCGGGCAGATGGCGTCGTTCGATTGGGTGTTCTCACCGCGCGGCGCGGATGGCCGTCCGCAACCCATGTTCGATCGCGATACCGGTGCGGTGGACGCCAAGGTGCTTGCCTACTGGCAGGAGCACTACGACATCGCCCATCGCCTGCAAACGCAATGGCCTGAACTGAAGCCCGACCTCGATGGCAAGATCCACCTGATCGTGGGCACCGCCGATACGTTTTATCTCGACGGGTCGGCGCATCGCTTGAAGGATGTGCTCGATGGCTTGCACGCGCAGTCGGACATCCGGTTCCTGCCGAACAAGACGCACTTCGACCTGTACGCCGATGGCAGTGACCGTACGGCGCTACTCAAGCAAATCGCCTGGGAGATGTATGCGGTGGCGCGTCCGCAATCGACGCTGAAACGAGCGGCTCCGTAGTTTCGCAAGCGCTCCGGCGGCGGCATGGCGGGAGCAGCTGGATAGTCAGTCGATGCATGCAAGGGTTGCGCAGCAAAGGGGCTTGCCACGCAGTGGGAAGCCCCTTTTTGCGAAAAATGCGCAAAACCAAACGCTGGTTCAACGCAGGATTTTTCGCGCCGCTTTTCATCACTTCCTGCGACCGGATTCATGGATCGTGCACCGTTGCGGCTCACATCATGAGAGCGTCGAAGCTGCCACCTTGCCCGGTGGCCGTCGACTTTCTTTCCCGATGGAGAACGCTTGATGAAGAAGACCATGCTAGCCCTGTTCCTTGGTGCACTCGTGGCCTCTACAGCCGCTACCGCGGGGCCGTTCCAGGAAGACGAACATCATGATCATGCCTATGGCCATGACGAGCACCGAACTGTCGTGGAGCATGACCGTGGCATGCACGAGGGGTGGTACCGCAAGGGTGGTGCAGTGCCGCCCGAGTACCGTGACCATCGTTACGTCGTGGACAACTGGCACGAATATCATCTGCGCGAACCGCCTCGTGGCTACCAATGGGTGCGCAGCGACAATGGTGAGTTTCTGCTCGTAGCCGTCACCACCGGCATCATTGCCGACATCATGCTCAGCCACTAAGGATGAGTGGACCCCATCGCTTCATCGAAGCGATGCGGTCCACCCGCGGCACTCGAGGCTGGCCGTGACGTGCATGCGGCCATGAGTTGAAGACGGTGCCTTGGGGAGCGGGCATGCGCGCAAGTTATTGCGATCCAGCCTCACGGGACTTAAACATGGGTTGAGGCACGGTCACGACGCGCTGCGTGCTTGATGCATGGTCGGTGCTGCGCGCGTCTTCGCGCTTGGGGAGCGTCATCCGATGGATGACTCAGACCTCCATCGGCGGGGGATGCGAGGAGGGGATGCGTGACCGTCATGCACGGTCACTTCCCTATGGAACAGACGAATTTGCGCTGGAGGGATCGAGGATGAAATCGTACGGTTTGATCGCTGTATTGATCGCGGGTCTTCTTGCTGGTCCAGCCGTTTATGCACAGCAGGCGTCGGCGCCGGCGGGGTCGACCGGGCAGTGCAAGGACGGCACCTTTACGACCAACGCGACGAAGAAGGGCGCCTGTTCCGGCCACCAGGGCGTGAAGGAATGGTTTGGCGCCGCCAGCTCAGCGGCAGCTGCCACGCCAGCAGCGGCTGCGCCTGCCGCGGCCGCACCCAGCATGACACCGCGCACCACCGCGCCGGTGCCCAACACCAAGGTGCCCTCGCCAGCGCCAGCTACCGCGGCGGCCCCGGGTGGCGGTCCAGGCATGGTCTGGGTCAACTCAAGCAGCAAGGTGTATCACTGCCCGGGCGACAAGTGGTACGGCAAGACCAAGGCAGGTGTTTACATGAGCGAGGCCGATGCCAAGGCCAAGGGCTTCCACGCCGATCACGGCAAGGCCTGTAGCTGAAGTAATTCAGCAAAATCTGTTGTCAGAGTCTGGAGGGCCGGCTTATGTCGGCCCTCTTTGCATCAGCCCCTGGTTGGCGTTGGAGACGTTTGTGAGAAAGCAGTTCAAGTACCTGGCCGCGGCGATCGCGTGTGTCTTGGCCGGCACGTCCGCAGCAAAGGCAGACGACGCGCAGGTGGCGCGCACCACGCTGGACAATGGTTTGCGTGTCGTGGTGGTTCGTGATGCGCTCGCGCCGGTGGTGACGACCGAGGTGAACTACCTTGCCGGTTCGGATGAAGTGCCTGCGGAGTTCCCGGGCACGGCCCATGCGGTCGAACACATGATGTTCCGCGGTGGCCCGGGCCTGTCGAAGGATCAGCTGGCCGCCATCGCCGCCAACATGGGCGGTGCGTTCAATGCACAGACCACGCAGGCCTCCACGCAGTACTACTTTGTAACGCCGGCCAAGGATCTGGACATAGCCCTGCGCGTCGAAGCGCTGCGCATGCGCGGCATCGATGTATCCCAGGCGGAGTGGGCCAAGGAGCGTGGTGCGATCGAGCAGGAAGTCTCGCGCGATCTGTCCAGTCCCGATTTCAAGTTCTACACGCAGATGCTCGGCCAGATGTTTGCCGGCACGCCTTATGCGCACTCGGCGCTGGGTACGCGCGACTCGTTCGACAAGACGTCGGCGGCGATGCTGAAGCAGTTCCACGACAGCTGGTACACGCCCAACAACGCGATCCTGGTGATCGTGGGCGACGTGGATCCGCAGGCCACCCTCGCCAAGGTCAAGACCCAGTTCGGCGACGTGCCGCGCAAGGATCTACCTGTGCGACCGGCGTTTCATTTCACGCCGGTGCAGGCCAAGACGCTGCGCTTGCCGACCGACAGTCCCTATGGCTCGGTCTACATCACATATCGCCTGCCCGGTGCACAGTCCAAGGATTACGCCACCGCCCTGGTGATGGCCAGCGCGCTTGGCTCGCAGCGCGCCGACTTGTACGGCATGGGGATGGAGGGCAAGGCGCTGTTTGGTGGATTTGAACAGGAGGTCCTGCCCGAGGCAGGTATTGGTCTTGCCGTGGGTGTGTTCCCCGAGGGCGCCGATCCGCAGCCGGTGCTTCAGCGCATGCAATCGATTCTTGCCCAGGCCGCAAGCCATGGCATTGATCCTTCCTTGGTGGAGGCGGCCAAGCGCAAGGCGATTGCCGAACTGGAGACCAAGAAAAATTCCGTCGAGGGACTGGCCGGTGCGTGGTCTAGCGCGTTGGTAGAGCAGGGGCTGGATTCGCCCGACGCGATGAAGCAGGCCATCGAGTCAGTCACGCCCGACGCGGTGAATGCGCTGGCCAAGGCGAGCTTCGATCCGGCGCATGCGATCACCGCCATCCTTACACCGGAGAAGTCCGGCACGCCCGGCGAGGGCAAGGGCTTTGGGGGCGCGGAGAGTTTCGCCAGCAGCCCGGACAAGCCCGTGCAATTGCCGACCTGGGCGGAACAGGCTTTCGCCAAGCTCGACATGCCGAGCACGATGCTGCATCCGGTGGCCTATACCTTGCCCAATGGGCTGAAGCTGATCGTGCAGCCGGAGTCGGTGAGCGATACGGTCGAGGTAATGGGTAGCGTACGGACGAACCCCGATCTGCAGTCAGTCAAGGGGCAGGATGGCGTGAGTGAAGTGCTGGATGGCATGTTCCAGTTCGGCAGCACGAGCCTTGATCGCATGCAGTTCCAGCAGGCGCTCGATGCCATCGGGGCCCAGGAGACGGCAGGTGCGAGCTTCTCACTGGGCCTACCCGCGGAGCATTTCGCGGAAGGCATGAAGCTGCTGGCCGACAACGAATTGCATCCGGCCTTGCCCAAGCAGGCGTTCGCGCTGATGCAGCACCAGCAGGCGGGCATCTGGGCCGGCGAAGTGCAGTCTCCCGAATTCCTGGATGAGCTGGGTCTCTACAAGGCCTTGTTGCCAGCGAGCGATCCTCAACTGCGTCACGCCACGCCACAGAGCGTAATGGGTCTGACCTATGACAACGTCAAGGACTACTACGCCAAGGTGTTCCGCCCCGACATGACGACCCTGGTCATCGTCGGCAAGGTCGATCCGGCGCAGGCGAAGGCCGTGGTCGAACAGGCCTTTGGCGCATGGACGGCCAATGGCCCCAAGCCGGATGTCGACTATCCCGCGGTACCTGCCAACAAGGCGGTCCAATTGCATACGCCGGACGCGAGTTCGGTGCAGGACAGCGTCCGCATGGCCCAGGTCATCGATGTCACCCGCGACGACCCGGCGCGCTACGCCTTGAACCTCGGCAACGAAGTGCTCGGCGGCGGCTTCTATGCGTCGCGGCTTTATCGGGATCTGCGCGATAGCTCCGGTCTGGTTTATACCGTCGACTCGGAATTCGAACTGGACAAACACCGCGGGCGCTACACGGTTTCGTTCGGCGCCGATCCGAGCAAGGTCGAGGGTGCTCGCGCACTGGTGCTCAAGGATCTCAAGCAGATGCAACGCGAGCCGGTTGCCGACGCCGATCTTCTGCGCGCCAAGGGCATCCTGTTGCGGCGAGTGCCGCTGAGCGAGTCGAGCTTTGGCAGCATCGCCAATCAACTGCTGACGTATGCCGAGCGGGGGCAGCCGTTGGATCAGGGCATCGTGGCGGCAAAATACTATCTGGAACTCACGGCGCCCGATGTGCAGCAGGCGTATGCCACGCATGTGCGCCCGGAAGGCTTCGTGACCGCGGTAAAGGGGCCCGCACCAACCAGGTGAGGTATAGGCATCGGTGCCTGCACTTGGCGCTTGTTCGAAGTCTCGGTGACGAGAGCCGGGTCAACCCGTAAGTCGTCATCCCAGCATGATCTGCCGTTCAACGGTTGGGATCCGCTGGGATGACGCCTTAATCAAAGCAACGCCATCACGCCTTTAGCAGGCTCCTAGTCCAGCCGCTTATGGAACAACCTGATGGCCAACGTCAGCATGACCGCGATAAAAACAGCGAGCGCGAGACTATCCGGCCACAAGTCGCCCAGCGGCGCGCCGCGCAGCATGATGCCGCGAATCAGACGCATGAAATGGGTCAGTGGCAATAGCTCGGCAATCCATTGCGCCAACGGCGGCATGCCGGCGTAGGGAAACATGAAGCCCGACAGCAGGATCGACGGCAGGAACACGAAAAACGTCATCTGCATGGCCTGGAACTGCGATTTCGCCCGTGTGGAAATCAGCAGGCCCAGCGACAGATTGGCCAGGATCAGCAGGCTGGCCGCCATGTAGACATCCCAAAGGCTGCCGCGTATCGGTACGCGGAACAGCCACACGCCAAGCAAAAGCACCACGCTGGTCTGCACCAGGCCGATGGCAGCGTACGGCAGCACCTTGCCGATCATCAATTCGGTGCGGCTTACCGGTGTGGTGATGAGCAGTTCCATATTGCCGCGCTCGGTTTCGCGCACGATGGCTACGGCGGTGAACAGCACCATGGTCATGGTGAGGATGACTCCCACCAGTCCGGGCACGATGTTCACCGGTGAGCGTCGCTCGGGGTTGTAGAAGCTGACCACGCTGATCGGCGTCTCGGCCCGCGCGTGGAAGTTGTCGGGCTGGTTGAGCGGGTATTGCGCCAGTTGTGCGGCTGCCGACTGCACTACATTGTCGCTGCCGTCCACCATCACCTGGATCGCCTCGCGGCCATCAAGCTTGCGTCGCTCGAAATCCGGCGGCACCGCAATGCCGACGGTAATGCGGCCTTCGCGCAGCAGCTCGACCAGCTGTTGCGGGCTCTGCGCCGTGGCATGCGGTGCGATGACGCCGCTGGCCAGCAGATCCTGGATGGCGGCCCGCGAACCGGCGGTCTGCGCCTGGTCGGCGACGGCAGCGGGCAGGTTGCGCAGGTTCAGATTGATGGCATAGCCAAACAGGATCAGCTGCAGGATCGGTATGCCCATGATCATCGCCAGCGTGATGCGGTCCCGCCGCAGCTGGCGCAGCTCTTTGAGCATGATGGCCCACAGGCGGCGCAGGTTCACGCGGGCTGCTCCTCGCGTCTGCGCGTGGCGACGACGAACACGTCTTCCAGATTGGGCGTGACGCTTTCCAGATCGATCAGCGGGCTGATGCGCTGCAGCCGCCGCTTGATGTCATCGACATGTTCGTTGCTGTGGCGCAGCAGCACGCGAAGTTCATTGCCGATCTGCGCGACGCTCAGCACGTCCGGCTGGTCCTGCAGCGCCTCCTTCACCTTGCGTGGCGCATTGGCGTGAATCAGGAACGTGCGTCCCTGCAATTTTGCGGTGAGCTCCTTCGGCGTGCCATCGGCAACCAGGTTGCCATTGTCGAGGATGGCCAGGCGATGGCAGCGCTCGGCTTCGTCCATGTAGTGGGTGGAGACGAGAATGGTGGTGCCATCGTCGGCGAGTTCGAACAGCTTTTCCCAGAAGTCGCGACGCGACTCGGGATCGACCGCGCTCGTGGGTTCGTCGAGAAACAGCAGCTCCGGCTTGTGCACGATAGCGCCGGCCAGCGCCAGGCGTTGCTTCTGTCCGCCGCTGAGCGTGCCGGCGAGCTGCTCAGTGCGGTCGTCCAGGCGATAACGCTTGAGCAGCTCATCCACGCGGACCTTGCCTTGGTGGCGCGGCAGCCCCTGCACGGTGGCGAGAAATTCCAGGTTCTCGCGCACCGACAAATCGTCGAACAGCGAGAATTTCTGCGTCATGTAACCGATACGCCGCTTGAGCTGCTCCGCCTGCTGCGGGATGCGCAGGCCGAGCACGTCGATCTCGCCCTCGCTAGGCGTCAGCAGGCCGCACAGCATGCGGATGGTGGTGGACTTGCCCGAACCATTCGGGCCAAGAAAGCCATACACGCAGGCGCGCGGCACATCCAGGTTCACTGCATTGACGGCGACCAGCTGTCCGAAGCGTTTGGTCAGCCCGCTTGCATGGATGGCCGAGTCAGTCATGCCCCTGCTTCCCGGGGAACACCGCCGACACAGGGAAACCCTGGGGCAGGTCCTTGGCGTCCTGTCCCAGCGCGATTTCCGCCAGATAGCTCAGCCGCGTGGCGTCGTCGCCGCTGAGCGCGTAGTACGGCGTAAACGTGGGTTCGCTGCGGATCATGCGCACGGTGCCTTGAAACCTGTGCTTGCCATCCTGCAAGGTGACCACGGCCGGGTCGCCCACTTTTACCGAAGTACGCAGCGCTGCCGGCACGTATACGCGCGCATAAGGCGTGTCGCTGGCCAGCAGGATCACCAGCGGCGTGCCCGGTTGGGCCTGGTCGCCGAGCTTGTAGGGCAGGCTGTCCACGCGCACATTGCGTGGGGTGATCAGGTCCAGCTTTTCCAGGTCGACAGCTCGCGAGTTGGCGGTCGCCTCCGCGGAGGCGACCAAGGCACGCGCTTGCGCAATGTCCTCGGCGCGCGAACCGTTGAGCAGCTGATCGAGTGCGGCGCGATCGGCGCTGACCGCCGCATCGGCATTGCCGGACGAAGCACGGGCGCGGTCGAGATCCGCGGCAGACACGAACTGCTGCTTGGCCAGCGCGGACAATCGCTGGTAGTAGGTATTCGCATCGCGAGCCTGGGCCTGTGCGCCAACCAGGGTGGCGCGCGCCTGACGGATCTGTTCCTCACGGGGCCCATGCTGGAGTTCGAGCAACGCCTGTTTTTGCTGTCGCAGGTCCGCCTGGGCCGACTCCAGCGCGGCGCGCGTGCGCGTGGTTTCCAGTTGCATGATGCGCTTGCCGGCAGGCACGAACTGACCCTCGCGCACGTCGATCTGCACGATGTGCTCGGCGGCGGGCGCGGGCAGGGTGATGCGGTCGAACTCGATGGTGCCCAATACGTGTGGCGGTGCGGGCTGGCAGGCGGCCAGCAGGAGCATGGCCGGCAGCAGGAAGTGCCGCGCGTGATGTCGCAGATGAGTGGGACGATCAGCTTCCATGCTTGGTATCCAGTCCATGGCCGAGTAATGCCAGCGCGTGACTGGCCATGACATCGACTCCCAGGTCAGCCTGGAAGAGCTGCCGCCAGATCGGTGCACTGGCGGCGGGGAACAAGGTGAGGCCGACAAGCGACACCACCATCAGGCGCGGGTCGAGCTGGTCATTGAGCTGGCCACGTCGTTGGGCATCGGCGAAGCGCGCTGCCAGCATCTGCGGCAGTTCAGGGCCGATGCGGGAGAGCAGCAACTCGCGCAGCGCACCGCCTTCGCACAGCACTTCACGCACCCACAGCGAGGGAAACCAGGGATACGTGGCGACCAGCCCGAACACGCCGCGCACAAAGCTGCTCACCAAGGCCTGGACGTCGTCTCCTGCGCTGGCAACGTGTCCGCGCAAGGTGATCACCGCCGGCATCAGGCGCTCTTCGAATACGGCGTCGCGCAGGGCCAGCTTGCTGCCGAAGTAGTAGTTGAGCAGGGCTGGCGTCACCCCCGCATCGGCAGCAATGCTACGCAGCGAGGTGCCTGCAATGCCGTCGCGGACAAAGCAGCCCAGAGCTGCGTCGATCAGGTGCGGACGCAGGTCGGGGCTGTCGAGTAACGGGCGACCCGGCGCGCGCGCGGGGGCGCGCCGGCTTTTACGCCGCGGTTTATCGGTGCTCATGCCGTTAAATTAATCGTGCGTATAATTTCTTGCAAGTGGCGAATTGGCGCAGCTCATTGGCGTCGAAACAAAGACGGGCCGGCATCGCTGCCGGCCCGCTGGGTGAATCGCGGTCTGCCTGTCGAGGCGTGGGTCTTAGCCGTTCGGTACCACCGGCAGGCTGATGAAGCTGGCATTGCCCGGCGTGTGCCACACGCGCTGCGTGGCCTTCTGATAATCCGCAGGCTTGGCCTGGAAGATATTCGGCACAAAGGTCTGCGGATTGCGGTCGTACAACGGGAACAGGCTGGACTGCACCTGCACCATGATGCGGTGGCCCGGCTGGAACACGTGGTTGGTGGTCGGCAGGCCAAACGTGTACAGCAGCGGCTGGTCCGGCGTGATCGCCTGCGGATGCTCGAAGCTGGTGCGGTAGCGGCCGCGGAAGATATCCATCGACACCGCCAGTTCGTAGCCGCCCATCTCCGGCTTCGACGGCACCGTGTCCGGATACACGTCGATCAGCTTCACCACCCAGTCGCTATCGCTGCCGCTGGTGGAGGCATAGAGGTTCACCTGCGGCACACCGCCGATATGCATGGGCGCGGTCAGCGGTTCAGTGACAAAGGTGA
Organism: Dyella humicola; assembly: GCF_026283945.1. Classification (NCBI taxonomy): domain Bacteria; kingdom Pseudomonadati; phylum Pseudomonadota; class Gammaproteobacteria; order Lysobacterales; family Rhodanobacteraceae; genus Dyella; species Dyella humicola. Next base: position 2,803,160 of record NZ_JAPDPC010000001.1, on the reverse strand, counting down.
TCACGTCAGGACGTCCATCGGCGAAGCGCTGGTCGTTCACCAGCCAGCGCGTCCAGGCGTCGTGATCGGCAAAGTGCACCGGGCGCGGCTGGTACGGCACCGGCTTGGCCGGATCGGACACGTACTCTTCGAACTTGGCCGCATCGCCGCCGGGGGCGTTGAACGACAGCGTGCCGCCGGCACCGAGGTACAGCGACTTCGGCTTGTTGGGGCAACCCTTGTCGCAGCTGAGCGGCCAGGACTTGTAGCGGTCCCAGCGGTTTTCGCCGGTGTTGTAGATCAGCACGGGCGGCGTCTTGGCCTGGGGCGCACCGTCCACCAGGTATTGATCGAAGAACGGCTTGAGCACGTCGCGACGGAACTGCAGCGCGGTGTCGCCTTCCCATTGCAACGGGCCCAGCGAGGTGCCGTCGTAGTTCACCTGGCTGTGGCGCCACGGGCCCATGACCAGGAAGTTCTTGTCGTTGTTCTTGTCCTTGGGCTCGGTCGCCTCGTAGCTGTGGATGGCACCCCACATGTCTTCCTGGTCCCACAAGCCCTGCAACCACATCGTCGGCACGGTCAGCGGCTGCTCGGCCATGATCTTGTCCAACGCCTGGTTCTGCCAGAACGCATCGTAGGCGGGATGCTCGTCGAGCTTGCGCCAGTACGGCAGCTGCTCGAAACCGTGGGCGCGGGCATAGTCACCCGCCGAGCCCGCTTCGAGGAAGTTGCTGTAGTCGTCGTAGCCCGCCCGCGGCACGCTGTCGCCTTTGCCTTTCTGCTTGGTCTGGCCGTAGATGTAGTCGAAGTTGGTCTGGCGATAGGCGCCGTAGTGGAACCAGTCGTCGCCCATCCAGCCGTCCACCATCGGGCTTTCCGGCGCCGCGACCTTCAACGCAGGATGTGGATGGATCAGCGCCATCACCACGGTAAATCCCTCGTACGAGGAGCCGAGCATGCCGACCTTGCCATTGGACTCGGGCAGGTTCTTCACCAGCCAGTCGATGGTGTCGTAGGCGTCGGTGCAGTGGTCGACCTCGCTGGCGTTGAGTGGGCCGCGCAGCGGCCGCGTCATCACGTACTCGCCTTCGGAACCGTACTTGCCGCGCACGTCCTGGAACACGCGGATATAGCCACCACGCACGAACACCTCATCACCCTGCGGCAGCTCGGCATTCATATGCGGCGACTCGAAGCGCGCGGCGCGTCCGTCTGCGTTATAGGGCGTGCGCGTGAGCAGGATGGGAGCGTTCCTGGCGCCCTTGGGCATGACGATGACGGTATGCAGCTTCACGCCGTCACGCATCGGGATCATCACTTCCCGCTTGACGTAGTCGTAGCCTGCCGTCGAAGGAGCAAACGTGCCCTGCGGAATATCCGGCGTCAGTGGTGCGGTCTGGGCCAGAGCGAGGCCGGCCGCGAGTGCGGTGGCCAGGGCAGTGACGGCGAGCAGGGTACGGCGGATGCGCATGAAACCTCCGGACGGACAAGTCGTTGCCACGACCGGCCCGGGCTGGTGGGAAAGATGACCGAGGTGTTGCAGCCGTCGACTTTAAGCGACTGGCCGCGGGACTCCCACCATGACTTCCTGCATAGGCTCTCAGGGCGAATCAGTCGACGCGGCCACCAGTGACGCCCGTCGGCTCGTAGTGGCGCATCTCCTCAATCTGCGGGACATAGGCCCGGATGGCCGCCAGGAAAGGCCCAAAATGCTCGCTGTGACGAAAGTCCTGGAGATGGTCCTGGGCCGAGGTCCAGCGGATGCGCAGCACATAGTTGCCCGGTTCCTCCGCGCAGCGGTCGAGCGCGTAGCCCATGCAATAGGGGCTGGCTGCCAGGCAGGCGGCGGCGCGTGCATAATCCATCTCGAACGCGATGGCGTCGGCTGCAGGCAATTTGTAACGGATGTATTCGACGATCATGGCGGTCTCCAGGGAACGGGGGTCAGGGGGAACTGGCCGGATCATGGCGCGATGAGGCATCGCGCGATACGCACCCGGTGGTAACCCGCACGACTCGAGGATCACCAGACGGACCATGTTGAGGAGCCATCGTATGACCGAGATGGAAAACTCGTTCTATAGCTGCCCCGTCGAACTGGCCCTGCAGGCCATCATGGGCAAATGGAAACCCGCCATCCTGTGGGAGTTGGCTTCCGGCGCGAAGCGCTTCAGCGAGCTGCAGGCCGCCTTACCCGGCATCGCACACAAGGTGCTCAGCCAGCAACTGACGCGCCTGCAACGTGATGGCATGGTGATGCGCAACCATACCGGCATGGACTTCCCTCCCGGTTACACGCTCACGCTGCTGGGTGGCACCTTGCGCCCTTCGCTCGATGCGCTGGCAGATTGGGGCAAGCTGCACGGCGAACGCGTCTGCCCAGGCGCGCAAGAAGCGAAACGCAGCGCGTAGGAAAGGCATAGGAGATCGGTGGCCCAACGAGCCGGTCCGTCATGAAAACCCGTGCCCGCAACGGCAATTTGCAGCGCGTCGACCGGGCCGTTGTCCTGCCTCTGGTAACGGTCTCGGAGGCCTAACCGTTCGCTATGCGGAGGGCGCGGCCATCACCCTTCGGACCATGGTTGATAGCTGCCGAATGACCACAGGTGGCCTTCCGGATCCCGGCAGCTGTAGCCGGCGCCGCCGTAATCCTTCTCGGCGTATTCGTCGACGATCACCGCACCGGCGGCCTTGGCCTGTTCGTAGTGCCCCTTGCAGTCCTGCACGATCACATAGGGACATTGTGTTTCGCTGCCGCCCACCTGATCCGGCTGCACGATGCGGCGCCCAAACTCGTTGTCGCGCACCGACCCCAACATCAGCATGCCGCCGCCATAGACGAGTTGCGCATGTGCCACACCACCTTCATCGTCGTCATAGACCGCGTGCTTCTGGAAGCCAAATGCCTTGCACAGCCAGTCGATGGCGGCATGGGCGTCGCGGTAGCGAAGGCCGGGGATGATGGTGCTGCCGATCGTGGTTTGGGTGGCCATGGCGAGTGCTCCTTGGAGTGGATGGGGTTAGCTTATTCCCTTGGGCCCGGGTGTCTTGTCGATTTTCTTAGTGAGGTGTTTGGGGTAAGGGTCGCCAAACCCCTTCACTCATCAATACCTTGCCCACAATCCCCACATCACTCCAACGGCACATGATTCGGATACGGTCCCCGTGCAGCCATAAATGCCGTCGGCGTCATCCCTGAAAAATCGCGGAACTCGCGCACCATATGTGCCTGGTCGCCGTAACCACCATCGACCGCCACCGCACTCCAGTCCACCGACGCACGGTGATACACCGCATCGACGATGCCGCGAAAACGCATCAGCCGTGCGTAGCGCTTCGGTCCCATCCCCACCTGGCGTCTGAATAGCCGTCCAAATCGATACTCGGAAAGTCCGCTGTCGCGGACCAGCTCACCAATACGGATGGCTTGGGGTTGGCGGGCGATGTCACCGAGCGCGTGGAATACTTCGGGCGCCAGTTGCGGCAGTTTCATGCGCGCCAACAGCCATTGTTCGAGTACGACCAGGCGCTGACCGGCATCGGCTGTATTCAGCAGGCGCTCGCGCAGCTGATGTGCGTTATTGCCAAAGATGTCTTCAAGACCGATGTCTTGCTCCAACAGTACGGCGTGATCTTCACCGGTGAACGCATGTGCTCCGCCAGGGTGGAACACCACGCCCATAACGCGAACCTGCTCGGCGGTGTCGATGATCTGACTGCGCAAACATGGGCCACCGATGACTGACGCGGGCGCACGAACGCAGCGGCGTTCGGCGTCATCGGAGTAAATGCGCGTTTCGTCTTCGTGGAGGTTGATGATCAGTGCCGCGCCGGGCACTGGCAGCACGCGTTCGTAGTGATGCGCGGCAGGTGGCATTGCCCAGTCCCAAATGCGGGAAACCAGGGCGTCGAGCGGCGGCGCGGGTGCGACTACGTGGTGTCCCATCGACGGACTCCTGACGATAGCCGGAGTCTAGGCCGATGTGCTGCCGCTGTCAGGTCTTGTTGCCAGGCACCACCGTGGTGAGCGGATTGGCCTCGACTGCCTTTTCCTGCGCCATGGTGCGCACCACCATGTCCTGCGGCGTGGTCAACGGCTGATTGGCCTTGTGCAGGCGATCGATGATTTCGAACAGTACGTCGCTCTTCACATCGCCGGCATTGCGCGGGCTGCTCACATAGGCCGTACAGACGAACATCATCGAGCCGCCGTCGACGTTGTCCAGCTGCACGCTGGGCGAGGGTGCATTCAGCGTGGCCGGGTGATTGCGCAGGATGTCCAGGATGATCTGTCGAACCTTGGCGGCGTCCGAACTCATCGGCATCGGCAGGCGTATCTGCACGCGACCCAGGGCATTGGCCAGGGTCACGTTGCGGACATTCTGCGTAATCAGCTGCGAGTTGGGCACGATCATGGTGGAGCGATCGGAGAGCTGGATTTCGGTGGCGCGCACGTTGATGCGGCGAACATCGCCTTCCACGCCCGTGATGCTGATCCAGTCGCCGACCTTCACCGGACGCTCGGCCAGCAGGATCAGGCCGGAGATGAAGTTCTGCACGATAGCCTGCAGGCCAAAACCGATACCGACGGACAGGGCGCTGGCCACCCAGGCAATGCTCTGCACGTTCACTTGCAGCGCACCCAACATCAGCACGAAGACCAGGATGCCGCCCACGTAACCCAGTAGCGTGACGATGGACGTCTGCATGCCGACGTCGAGCGAGGTCTTGGGCAACAGTTGCTTGCCCAACCAGCGCTTGATGATGCGAACGACGATGGCGCCGGTCAGCAACACCATCAGCGCGTTGAAGATATTGCCGGGCTCGATGGGCAGTGAGCCCAGCGTGCGGCCGGCAAACAGGCGCGAGCCGCGATCCAGCAGGTCGGACACGCCCGAGCTGTCCGGCGCGAGTAGGAGCGGCAGCGCCAGCAACAGCAGGAAAGCTCGGGCTACACCCGACAAGATGGTGGCACTTTGCTCCAGCCGTGGCGGGGAAATGCCAAACGTATCCTGCATCCGCGTGCCACTGCGCGAATCAGGCGCGAGTAGCGTCTCGCATACATCGTTGATCAGATGCATCAACAAATAGAGCGCGGCAATCACAAAACCGGCGCGTATCATCTGGCGCGCCACGAAGAACGCCAGCGCGATATAGCCGGTGGCTACGCTGATGAAGATCAGCAAGGTCCCTACGAACGCCGCCGCCACCAACAGGCCCACCCACAACGGGCGCTTGGCGGGCGTATCACCGCCGGCGACCAGGGCGCGTCGAGCGCGTCCCATGCGTATCAGCGCGGCGGCGAACAGGACGCCGATCAAGAGGGCAAAGAAGGCGTTGGAGGCCACCGCCATGGCGACGCTGGCGCCGATATCGTTGTTGACGCGTTCAAACACGAACAGCAGCAGGGTGCTGTACGCAAGCAGCGTGGGGAAGGGCCACAGACGGCGAGCCAGGTCGTCCGAGACGGGCGGCAATCGCCACGAAGGGCGTCTTACGCTGAGCAAGGCGCGGCCCAGTCCGGCCAAGGTGGCAGCGAAGAACATCAGCAGGACGGTGGGGCGAGCGAGATCGTCCAGGTCCTGGTTGAACACGCCATTCCAGTTCACCGCCAGATAGACCAGCCACGCGGCAATGCCGTAGGTGAGCGTCGTGCCCAGCGTGATCAGCAAGGCCATGGCGCTGCGGCGAAGGTGCCCGGCTGGCAGGTGCTTGCTGGCCAGGTCGAGTATCTGGTGCTCCAGCAGGCGTCGTCCGCCCGCCAGAAGCAGGACGGCAGCGAGCAGGCACAGCATGAACGGGGTTCGGTTGGGCGGCTGCCAGGCTTGCGCAAACGCACCGATCAAGGTGGTGCCGAGTGCCGCGAGGTTGGCGCGATCATCGGCCAGGTTCTGGCCCAGCTGGGACCAGAACGTCATGCTCAACGGTGAGGCCGTGCGCTGGCTGATCTGCGCCTGGAACAGGTTCCGGCGCAGCGCGGCGATCTGGTTGATCAGTTGCTGGCTTTCCAGGCTCAGCGACTTCGCGCGCGTAATCTGGCCGGCCAGATCGGCCTTGTCCTTGTTGAGTTGCTTACGCTGGCTGGCGACTTCGGGCGTTTCGGCCGGCTCGCCTTTCTCCGGTGGCTTGCCCAGCACATCGAGCTTGGCCTGGAGCGCATCACGCTGGGGTGTAAGGCTTGCGGTCAGCTGGTCCGCCTGCTGCTGGATGGCCGCCGCCTTGCCGCGGGCATCGGTCAACAGACTATCCGTGAGCTTGGTCCGGTCCGTGATGCTTTGCTTGATCTGGTCGAGCTGGGTGCTGAGCTGATCGGGATTGACGGCCGCGGCCTGCGGGATCTGGGCAGTATTTTGGGCGTCCTGTGCCCATGCGGGGGCGACGCCACCGGAGGCGAAGAGAAGGACCAGCAGGAAGCGAAGCAGGATAGGCATGCCGGCATGATCCCGGCGCGCCATGGATGGGTCAATGCGTGAACATGAATGGATGCCTTGACGGCAGCTTCAGCGAGCCTCATTCACGTTATCGCGATGAATAACGCATTCCCGACAGACGCCGTACCCGCATGGGACGGAAACGTAGCCAAGGCCCGTGCCTTGCAGACCGAGCTTGCCGCGAAGGTGCGACTGGTCGACGATCATCCGCCGCTGCGGCGCATTGCCGGTGTCGATGTCGGCTTCGAGGAAGACGGTGCAGTGACACGTGCCGCTGCCGTACTGCTCGATGCAGTGACCCTGGCGCCTTTAGCGGAAGTCATTGCACGACAGCCCACGCGCATGCCGTATATCCCAGGACTGCTTTCGTTCCGCGAGCTACCCGCCTTGCTGGAGGCCCTGGAACAGTTGCCCGAAACCCCTGACCTGGTCTTTGTCGACGGCCACGGCATCGCACATCCGCGTCGCCTTGGCATCGCCGCACATCTGGGCGTGGTGACCGATTTGCCCACCATTGGCGTGGCCAAGTCGATCCTGGTCGGTGTCCACGAGGACGTCGGCATGCTGCGAGGCGACCGCGTAGCGCTGCACTACAAGGGCGACGTGATCGGTTGCGTTCTTCGTAGCAAGGACAAGGTACGGCCGCTGATTATCTCGCCTGGGCACAGGGTAAGCATGCAGGCGGCGCCTGACCTGGTGCTGGCGTGCTGTACGAAATACCGGTTGCCGGAACCGACGCGCCTGGCCGACCGCCTGGCTTCGCGGCGCGACCGTCGCCGCTAGGGTGGGCATGCCCTAGTCGGTCGACGGACGAATCGCGCTAATCGGTATCACAGTGGCCGAGGCTGGCAGCCAGTCGCGCCGCCGCTGCACCCACCTGATCACGCATCCTTGTTGCCCTGCGCGATGTCATCGGCGGCCTTCTGGATGATGCCGAGCACGCGCTTCACTTCGCCCGCATTCCAGGGGCCGCCATGCATGAAGAGCGCACGTTTCAGGCTATGCATCGCCTCGCGCAAAGCCATGGGCGCCGCGGCCCGCGCGAACATCTTGGCGGTCTGTTCCATGCGCGACATCACCGCATCGACGGCGTCCTTGTTGGACGCGAGAAACGCCTTGCCTTGGTCGGTGACGGCGTAAAGCTTTTTGCCGTCGCCGATTTCCACGCTGGCATGGCCCATCTCTTCGAGCAGCGTGAGGGTCGGGTACACCGCGCCCGGGCTGGGGGCGTAGGCACCATCGAACATCTCCTCGATGGTGCGGATCAGCTCGTAACCGTGGCGTGGCTGCTCGGCGATCAGCGCCAGCAGGATCAGCTTGAGGTCGCCGTGGCCGAACACACGGCCGCCGCGGAAACGCCCGCCCATGCCGTCCCGGCTGCCGAAGCTTTCATCGTCGCCGAAGCCACGTCCGAAGCCACGTCCGCGACCCATGCCCATGGCCTCGCGAGCCCAGGCGTCACGGCCTTCGTGATGGTGATGATGGTGGTGTCGATCAAATAAATGACGAAATCCCATGGGAGCACTCCGATATGTCTTAAGTAACAGTCTTAAGTAACAGTCTTAAGTAACAGTCTTAAGTAACAGTCTTAAGATATATCGTACAATTTCCGGAACGCAAGGCCTGTCAGCCCGTTTTTTAGCTTTTGCTTGAAACGGCGGCGCTGAGCCTTCACGCAGTAAGTAGCCCATCGCATGCCCCAAGGACGATCCCCCATGGTGTTCCGCTGGTTTGAATCGCTGATCGACGCTTTCAAGGAGCCTGTCGACGGCATGCCGCCCGAATCGGTGTGGCGCTTCTATGTGTTCTACCTGCGCCAGGTGTGGCCCGTGTTCGCTGCCGCGATCGTGGTGGGCTTCGGTGTGGCCATCGTCGAGGTGTCGCTGTTCGGCTTTATCGGCAGCATCGTGGACATGGCCAAGGGCGCGCCGACGGCAGACTTCTTCCATCAGCATGGCCACGAGTTGCTATGGATGGGTTTCGTGGCGCTGATCGCGCGGCCTGTGCTGATCGGCCTGCACGACCTGCTGGTGAACCAGGCCATCGTGCCGAACCTCACCAACCGCATCCGCTGGCAGAATCATCGCTATGTGATCCGGCAAAGCCTGGGCTTCTTCCAGAACGACTACGCCGGCCGCATCGCCAACCGCATCATGCAGACCTCCGGTGCGCTGCGCGAATCAGCCGTGCAGATCGTCGATGCCATCTGGTACGTCGCCATCTATACCGGCAGCGCCATCGTGATGTTCGCGAGGGCGGACTTCTGGCTGGCCGCACCGCTGGTGCTGTGGCTGGTGGCCTATGTGCTCACGCTGGCGTACTTCGTGCCGCGCACCAAGGAGCGTTCGTGGCGGCAATCCGAGGCGCGCTCGCGCCTGATGGGCCGCATCGTCGATGGTTACAGCAATATCCTCACGCTCAAGCTGTTTGCGCATACCCAGCGCGAGGAAGCCTATGTGGCCGATGCCATGGGCGAGCAGATCAAACGCATGCGTTCGATGACGCGTCTCACCACGGCGATGGACGCCTCCATCACCACCATCAACGGTTTTCTTATCGTCGGCACCTCAGCGCTGGCGATCTGGCTATGGAGCCAGGGCAAGGTGACCGTGGGTGCGATTGCGCTGTCCACGGGTCTGGTCATCCGCATCAACAACATGTCCGGCTGGATCATGTGGGTAGTCAACGGCATCTTCGAGAACGTGGGCACGGTGCAGGACGGCATTGAAACCATTTCCCAGCCGCGCGCGGTACAAGACCAGGATGGCGCGATGCCACTCGAGGTGACCGCAGGCGCAGCGCGCTTCGAGGACATCCACTTCCACTACGGCAAGAAGGGAGGCGTGATCTCCGGATTGAATCTCTCGGTGCGTGGCGGCGAGAAAATCGGCGTGATCGGCCCCTCCGGCGCCGGCAAGTCAACCCTGGTGAATGTGCTCTTGCGGCTATATGACCTGGAGGGCGGTCGCATCCTTATTGACGGGCAGGACATCGCGAAAGTCACCCAGGAAAGCCTGCGCGCGCAGATCGGTGTAGTGACCCAGGACACTTCGTTGCTGCATCGATCCGTGCGCGACAACCTGCTGTATGGCCGCCCGGATGCCACGGAGGCGCAGATGATCGAGGCAGTACGCAACGCTCGCGCCGACGAATTCATTCCGCAACTGGTCGATGGCGAGGGTCGCAGCGGCTATGACGCGCATGTGGGTGAGCGTGGCGTGAAGCTCAGCGGCGGCCAGCGCCAGCGCGTCGCCATCGCGCGCGTATTGCTGAAGGACGCGCCGATCCTGATCCTCGATGAGGCTACCTCGGCGCTGGATTCCGAAGCCGAAGCGGCGATCCAGGAAAGTCTCGACCTGCTGATGCGCGGCAAGACCGTGATCGCGATCGCCCATCGTCTCTCCACCATCGCACGCATGGATCGCCTGGTGGTGATGGACAAGGGCCAGATCGTGGAGACCGGCTCGCATGCGGAGCTGATCGCGCGTGGCGGCCTTTATGCGCGACTGTGGCAGCGGCAGACCGGTGGCTTCGTCGCCGCGGAAGATCCGGCCGAGGACAGCGCCATCGCATGAAGAGCATTGCGGCATCTTGAGCTTTCTTTGCCCCGCACTTCACGGGCGAACCTGCAGCATGGCTATCTCCTCCCTTCATTGGATCGGCCTGATGCCCCGTGGGAAAGCCCTGGCTCGTGCGCGCAAGGACAAGCACGAAGGTAAAGCGGCCAGCACGCAGGCCGGCGAATTCGTGCGTGAGGAAATCGAGCATATGGGTGAAGGCGAGCATGGGCCGCGCTCCATCAAGCAAGCCATCGCCATCGGCTTGTCCGAAGCGCGTCGCGCCGGTGTCGACGTGCCAGCCAAGAAAGCTGCGTCAAACAAGAAGATCACACGCAAGAAACCAGTCGCCAAAAAAGCCGTTGCGAAGAAAACGGCGACGAGCACTTCGGCGACGCGTAGCCGTGCCTCCGGCAATGCGTTGAAACGCGAGGGTAGCGCCGCAGCCTCGGCCAGGAAGGCCGCGCCCGCCAAGGGTTCGGCAGGACGCAAGGTCGCCACGAAGAAAACCTCACACGCCAAGGGCGCAGCCGGGCGTTCAGCGGGGGCTACCCGGGCCGCGCGCACGCGTGCCATGCGTGCGCGCGAACGCTGATCAACCGGCGTTATCCGACGGAGGCAGGACGTCCGGGGGCGGTGGCCCGATGTTTTCTGGCGGCTTCTTCGCTGCCTCGACGGAAGCTGGAAACCCGGTCGTCATGCTGGGATACACATCATCGCGCCGGATCAGTGCGTGATAGAGCGCAGCCCCCATATGCCCAAGAATGGTGAAGAAGAAGAGATAGGCGAGGTATTGGTGCGCCTCGCGCAGCCAGGCGAAAAGCACGGGGCTTGCGGGGAGAATCGCCGGAAGGCGCCACGAGCTTCCGAGCATGACCGGGTAGCCGCCAGCCGAAAGCATTGCCCAGCCGATCAGCGGCATGCCCAGCATCAAGGCATACAGCAGCCAATGCGACGCGTGTGCGGCAAACTGCATCAAGGCAGGCATGTCCGCGGGTAGCGCCGGTGGCCGGAAACGCAGGCGTACGATGATGCGCAGCACGACCAGCAGCAGAATCGTGATGCCGAGTGGCTTGTGGATGGCGAGCAGCCATTGATGCTTTGGCGATACCGTCGAGACCATGCCCACGCCGATGAACAACATCGCCAGGACCAGCACGGCCATGGTCCAGTGCAGCAGGCGTGCAAGCGGATGGAAAGCCCTGGGTGCAGTCATCACTTGGTCTCCGGCTTGGGCGTTGCGGCAGGGGTTGTGCCGGGGATGTGCGCCTCTTCGCGGGTGCGACGCAGATAGGAATCCGCATAGGCGGCCGAACGCGCCGGCAACAACGGATCATCGGAGACGATGATGCCTGCAGGGAGGATGGTGGGGTCGAAGTTGATGTCGCGGCAGGGGGCGTTGTCCTGCGCTTGTTCGTTTTCGATGACAAGGGTGCCGGCATCGATGGTCGTGCGGTCGGCAGGCCACGCTTTGGTGGGGTCGTTGGTCGGGTCGCCGGGTGCGGCCAGCGTCACCAGCAAGCGCCAACGTTGCGGTGTGGTCGCGAGGCGTTGCCGCAAGTCCTGCGAAAGATAATCGTTGTCGTCGGCCTTCGGACCTGCACCGGCTTCGTCCTTGGCCTCCGGCTCGAAGCGCCAGCGCACGGGGTGTTGTTGCCCGTGGGTGTCGACGAAATAGAACGCGTTGAGAGCGTCGTAGCGATCGGTCGCAAAGCTTGCCGAAGGCTTGTTGGTCTTGGCCCAGCCGAGAAATGCTGCAGTTTCAGGATGGGACGCAAAGAAGGCGCCAGCGCGTGCGGGGTCGGGTTTGCCGGTAGCCGGATCAGGGCGAGTCGCCACGGTCAGCTGGTTGAATGCTTCGGGAGTCGAAACGATGAACACGGGGGTGTTGATCATGGCCGTGCGCCACTGTTGGCCGTTGGGCAGGTTGAAGCGAAGCCCGAGGGCGCGAACCGGCGTGCTGCCGTCCGGCGCATAAGGGTTGCCGCCGGGTATCGAAAAGCGGCCTAACACCGGCGTTCTGGCCTTCTCGAAGACGGACGCCGTGGAATAGGCGGACGCCGCTCCATTGCCTTCGAAATAGCCGGCAACGCAGACGCCCTTGGCATGATTGCGGCGGTATCCCGGATATAGGCCGCTGTTGGTCTGCAAGGCGCTGACCATGCGCTGCGGTGTCAGTCGCTGCGGCGTGAGCCAGCCGGCGACGTAGGCAAACGCGATAGCCAGGGCGGTGACAGCAACGGCGATCACACTGCAGCGCAATAGCGGGTGCGGCGGCGGTGACGTGTCGGACGAAACAGGCATGAGGCGCTCCCGGCCAGGTAGTCGTAGGGGTGATCTCCAGACTTCGTTTGATCGGACTCAACGGTTACGTAGATACAAGCCGGTGCATGAGCTTGAAACCCCTGCCCATGGTTGCCAGGCATCGGGAGACCCTTTGTTTCAAGAGCAACGTCAGCACGTATGGGTATGCCAGTAGACATCGGCCAAGCCTTGCTTGGCCGATGTCACCCAAACCCATGCAACGGAGTGGCATGGGTGGCTTCCACCGAACGTCATGATGAGCCGTTTCATGGGTCGAGCGCGACTGGCTATTTGGCAGACTTAAGCTCGATCACAATGACCTTCTCCTCGGTCGTGCCCACGTTCTCGTTCTTATGCGTAATAGGGGCGCTCCACATAACTTCGCCCGGCTTGCGCGTGACCTCGGTCACTTTTCCATCGGATGTCGTGGTTTTGATCTTTCCGCCGGTAACGAAGTACACAACGTTCTCCGGATGGGAATGCATCGGGATGCCTTCACCCGGCTTCACGTTCACTTCCATCACTCTCACGTCCGGTTTGTCGATCAGTACCTTGGTCGTGCTTGGTGACACGGCTGCCATGTCCTGGGCCATGACGGCTCCGGCGCAGGCATAGACGAGAGCGACCAACACCGATTGCACATAACGACGGTTTACGACTGCCATGACACGTCCTCCACATCATTGCTGAGGTCGTCGAGGGTCCTTGACGGCTGATCACGCGATCAGTGCCCGATTCACCGGGTGTCCTGGTGCAGGCGGCAGACTTCTTTCCGCCATTTTAGAGAGGGCTGTGATGAGCGTCAGGAGCGCAGCCGGCACCGCGCATACACGAACTTCGACGGCTACGCGGGTGCCCGGGCGGAGGCTTGCACAGCATGCGTGCTTTATCGAAGGAGAGATGCCGATGCGCCAGACGAGCCAGCCCGGACGCCCGGCGGACGCTACGCGCTCATAAGGGGGGCGTCAATCATGCAAAAGGAAGCGCTGGCAGCAGGCGCCGCTTTGGCTTTGGGGGACGACGAATGGGGGCGGAGTACACCCGCGAGAGGCGCCACTCAATGACCGGGCATAGAGCGGCGCCATGGCCTCCCTGCGGCAACGCACAGGAAGGCCATGCTTGCGAGGCCTTACAGGCCGATCGCGGTTTCCGCCTTCACGTACGGCAGGCCGTGTGCCTGGGCGACCGGCTCACAGGTCACCTGGCCTTCGGACACGTTGAGGCCGTTACGCAGATGGGCATCTTGCGCCAGCGCCTTCTTCCAGCCGTTGTTGGCCAGGGCGAGCGTGAAGGGCAGGGTCACGCTGTTGAGCGCGAAGGTCGAAGTGCGAGCGACCGCACCCGGCATGTTGGCGACGCAGTAGTGCACCACGCCGTCCACCACGTAGGTGGGGTCGGAATGGGTGGTGGCATGCGAGGTCTCCACGCAGCCGCCCTGGTCGATGGCGACGTCGACGATGACCGAGCCGGCCTTCATCGTGCGCACCATGTCATGCGTCACCAGCTTGGGCGCTGCGGCGCCCGGCACCAGCACCGTGCCAATCAGCAGGTCGGCGCGACGCACCAGTTCCTCGATGGCCGAGCGGGTGGAGAACACGGTGGAGATCGAGGTGCTGAACTGCGTGGCCAGACGCTTGAGCGCATCGGCCGAACGATCGACCACGGTCACCTTGGCGCCCATGCCCACGGCGATGGTTGCCGCGTGGGTGCCGGACACGCCGCCGCCCAGGATGACCACTTCAGCCGCGGGCACGCCGGGAACGCCACCGAGCAGCACGCCGCGTCCGCCTTGCGCCTTCTCCAGCGCATGCGCGCCGACCTGAGGGGCGAGACGGCCGGCAACCTCGGACATCGGGGTCAGCAGCGGCAGCGAGCCATTGGCGGCCGTCACCGTTTCGTACGCAATGCATACGGCGCCGGAGGCGATCAGGTCATGGGTCTGTTCCGCATCGGGGGCGAGATGCAGATAGGTAAACAGGATCTGGCCCTTGTGGAGCTTCTTGCGCTCAACCGCCAGCGGCTCTTTCACCTTCACGATCATTTCCGCTTCGGCGAAGATCTGGTCGGCACCCTCGACCATGGTGGCGCCGGCGGCGACGTAGTCGGCGTCGGTAATTCCCGCGCCAAGACCTGCGCCTGCCTGCACCATCACCTGATGGCCGTTATGCACCAGTTCCTGCACGGACGACGGGACGAGGCCCACGCGATATTCGTGGTTCTTGATTTCTTTGGGCACACCGATGCGCATGACTTGCTTCTCTCGCTAGGGATGATGGGAGGGCTGCGTTTAGCAGCAAGAGCCAGGGCGGCAGTATGATCTAGGTATCAAGCAATTACTCGCTCATTTGGCTTGATTTACAGCGATCGCGTGGTGCTAAATTCTATTTTTATAGTAATTATTGGAATGTTATGCCAATCAATGATTCGGCCCTCGACGACCGCGACAGGGCGATTCTTCAGCTGCTCCAGCAGGACGGCCGATTGACCAATCTGGAGCTCGCCCACCAGATCAATCTATCCCCCTCGGCTTGCCTACGCCGCGTGAAATTGCTCGAAGAGCGCGGCGTCATTTCGCGCTACGTGATGCTGGTGGACGAAAAAATCGCCGGGCTTCCGGGCACGGCTTTTGTGCTGATCACGCTCGACCAGCAGGGGCGCGCGGCGCTCGATACGTTCGAGTCAGCGATCCAGGATCACCCCGAAGTCACCGAGTGTTGCCTGCTGGCCGGTGTCGCCGACTACATGGTGCGCGTGGTCTATGCAGACGCAGCGGATTTCGAGCGGATCCATACGGAAATCCTCACCCAGCTTCCGGGCGTGGTGCGCGTGCAGTCGACGCTGGCGCTGCGCACCGTCATGAAGACGACGGCGCTGCCGGTGTGAAGTTGCTAATCGATCCTCAGCGTCCTCTCCAAGCCACTCGAACGACTCGAGAGGGGATGTTCGAGCAAGCATCAGCGACAGGGCTACCCAAGTTTGTCGAGCAGGAATGAGCTGACCGTTCCTGTAGCAAAGTTATGGCTTGACTCTGGACCTAGATCAAAGGTCTAGACTTGCCCTATGGACACTCAAAGCACACCCATGACCATCGGGGCCGTCGCCAAGCGCGTCGGCGTGGCGATCGACACCATTCGTTATTACGAGCGCGAAGGATTGTTGCCCGAGCCGCTGCGGCGTGCGTCGGGCTATCGCAGCTACGACGTCAGCGCCGTACGGCAGCTTCGCTTTATCCGGCGGGCCAAGGATCTTGGCTTCACCCTGGAGGAGATTCGCGACCTGCTCGCCCTGTCTGCCGACCGGCAGCGTGGCGTAAAGGCGGTGAAGAAGCGCGCGCAGGAGCGCCTCGCAGCGATCGACGCGCGCATTGCCGAACTGACCCGCGTGCGCGATGGGCTGGAGCAACTGGTCGACGCCTGTCCCGGTCACGGTTCGCCGGATCAATGCCCGATCCTGCGCGCGCTGGCTGACGAGGAGGGCGAGGCATGAGCGCCAGCCAGCAAGGATGTCGTGGCGCGAAGGCGGGGGCGGTCGAACCGGCAGAGACATCATGCTGTAGCGGTGGCGCAGCTTCGTCCACCACGCACGAACACCATCAACACGTGCATCACGATCACGCGGCGCACACGGAAAAGGATCCGGTCCGCGGCATGAGCGTGGATCCGCGCACTACGCCGCATCACGCCGAGCATGGCGGCTTGACGTATCACTTCTGTGCCCAGCGCTGCCGCGAAAAGTTCGTTGCCGATCCAAAGCGTTACCTAAAGGAAAGCCCTGCGTCGGCGCCAGTCGTCGCTGGCGCCATCTATACCTGTCCCATGCATCCGGAGGTACAGCAGGTCGGTCCTGGCCATTGCCCGAAATGCGGCATGGCGTTGGAGCCGATGATGCCAAGCTTGGACGACGACGATGGCCACGAGTTCCGTGCCATGTCGCGCCGATTCTGGACGCTGGCCGCGCTCACGCTGCCGGTGTTCCTGCTGGCGATGGGGCCGCATCTATTCGGTTGGCATTGGCCGGCCCCCTGGGGCGGTACCGCTGCGTGGCTTGAAGCGTTACTGGCTAGCGCCGTGGTGCTGTGGGGTGGCGCACCGTTTTTCGAGCGCGGCTGGCATTCGCTCAAGCCATGGTCACCGAACATGTACACGCTCATTGCGCTCGGCACGGGCGTGGCCTGGTTGTATAGCGCGGTCGCCTTGCTCGCACCGTCGTTGTTCCCCGCAGGCTTCCGCGATATGCATGGTCGCGTGGGCGTGTACTTTGAGTCAGCGGCGGTCATTGTCACCCTGGTCACCCTGGGTGATTTCCTGGAGTTGCGCGCGCGGCGTCGCACCGGCGAAGCGCTCAAGGGCTTGTTGGGGCTGGCGCCGAAAACGGCGCGCCGGGTCGACGCCGACGACCGGGAGCACGATGTGCCGCTGGACGATGTGCATGTCGGTGACACGCTGCGTGTTCGTCCCGGCGAGAAAGTGCCGGTTGATGGTGTGGTGCTCGACGGCAGCAGTCATGTCGATGAATCCATGCTCACCGGTGAACCGTTGCCGGTGACCAAGGCCAAAGGCGAGCGCCTCACGGGCGGCACCATCAACCAGGATGGCGCGCTGTTGATGCGTGCGGAATGGGTGGGTGCAGAAACCATGCTGGCGCAGATCGTGGCGCTGGTGGCACAAGCCCAACGCAGCAAGGCGCCGCTGCAGCGCGTGGCCGATCGGGTGGCGGCATGGTTCGTACCGGCGGTGGTGGCGGTCGCCGCGTTGGCGTTTGCGGGCTGGGCGATGCTGGGACCGGATCCGCGTCTGGCCCATGCATTGATTGCCGCCGTGTCCGTGCTGATCATCGCCTGTCCCTGCGCGCTGGGTTTGGCCACGCCAATCTCGATCATGGTAGCCAGCGGTCGCGCGGCGCAGAACGGCGTGTTGTTCCGCGATGCGGTCGCCATCGAATCCCTGCGCGGGATCGACACCTTGGTGGTGGACAAGACCGGGACGCTGACCGAAGGCCGGCCAGCGCTGACCGAGGTCGTCAGCCTGGGCGCCCATGCGAGCGAAGCACTGCTGGCGATGGCGGCGGCGCTGGAGAAACCCAGCGAGCATCCGCTGGCACGCGCCATCCTTGCGGGCGCGGAAGCGGCTGGCGTCACCGTGCCGGGCGTATCCCACTTCCGCACGCTGACCGGCGCTGGTGTGGAAGGCGACGTGCAAGGTCATGCTGTAGCCTTGGGCAATCTGCGCCTGCTTTCGAACATCGGCGTCCAGCTCGATGACACGGCGCGCACGCGCGCTGATGTATTCCGAGCCGAAGCCGCCACCGTCATGTATGTGGTCGTCGACGGTGAGCTGGCGGGGCTGATCGCCGTCGCCGATCGCATCAAGCCAAGCACGCCGCAGGCGATCCGCGACCTGCATGCGGCCGGCCTGCGCGTGGTGATGCTTACTGGTGACAACGCCATCACGGCCAATGCCGTGGCGAGCGCGCTGGGTATCGACGAAGTGCATGCGGATGTGTCGCCCGTCGACAAGGCCGCGGTGGTCCAGCGCCTGCGTGCGGAGGGGAAGCGCGTGGCGATGGCCGGCGACGGCATCAACGACGCACCGGCACTGGCCGCCGCCGATGTTGGTATCGCGATGGGTAGCGGCACCGATGTCGCGATGGAAAGCGCCCAGGTGACCCTGGTGAAGGGCGAGCTCACGGCCATCGTGCGGGCCCGCGCGCTGTCGCAGGCGACGGTGCGCAATATCCGTCAGAACTTGTTCTTTGCCTTTATCTACAACGCGGTGGGCGTGCCGCTGGCTGCGGGCCTACTGTATCCGCTGCTGGGCGTGATGCTGTCGCCGATGGTGGCGGCGCTGGCGATGAGCCTGTCGTCCGTGTCGGTGGTGGGGAACGCCTTGCGGCTGCGCCGTGTGTCGTTGTGATGATTGTCACCCGCAATGACTGACGGGTTTCCCTGCCGCGCGTAACGGGCGAAGCCGATGATTCCTCCCGCACCGATGGGGTGCGGGAGGGGACAGCATGAACATCATCGACAACACGCGCAGCACCTTGGAAAAGCACATGCCTCTGTTATTGGGGTTGCTGGTAGCGCTGCTGGCGGCACGCGCACTGAAGAAAATGTTCTGGATGGCATTCGGGATGTACTGGGTGTTGCGCGCCAGCGGGGTTCATTGGTGGGGTTGAAGCTCTTGTTTGCGCCATACCGTCATTCCAGAGGCTCACAACAGCCGACGGGCTGTTCAAGCTGGGGTCCAGCGGCGGTGCTTCAAAGTCGTCGCTTTGGGCGAATGGCCATGCAAGACCGTGTTGGAACGAAGGCCCGCCCTGGCGCGCCTTTGCCATTCTTATGTAGGAGCGCACCTTGTGCGCGATCACGGCGTCACCGCCTCGTCGGCTTTTCGCGCACAGGGTGCGCTCCTACACGTGGGCGTCCGCTGGATGCCGGGAATCCTTGCCGATGGCAGGCATGCTTTAAGCTGTGCACCCGTTTCACCCCCGGAAGCTGTTGGATGCCCGCCAGTCAGTCCCTGATCGAGCGCTACTGCGCTGCATTCGACCGTGCCGCTGCCAGAGTACCGGGCGCATGACCCGCACACTCGACGAATGGCTGGCGTACCAGGAACGCGTCAATGTACGCAGCATCGAGCTGGGCCTCGACCGCGTGCGCGCGGTATGGCAGCGCATGGGCGCGCCGGCGCCGGCGCGACGGATCATCACCGTCGGTGGCACCAACGGCAAGGGTTCCACCGTGGCCATGCTGGAGGCGATGCTGTCTGCCGCAGGGGCTCGCGTGGGCTGCTATACCTCGCCGCATCTGCTGCATTACCGCGAGCGCGTGCGCATCGACGGTGCCGATGCGGATGACAACCTTCTGATCGCGAGCTTTGAGCGCATCGAGGCGGCTCGCGGTGATATCCCCCTTACGTATTTCGAGTTTGGCACGCTGGCGGCACTCGACTTGTTCGCACGTGCCGATCTCGACGTCGCCGTGCTCGAGGTGGGGCTGGGCGGGCGCCTGGACGCGGTGAATATCGTCGATGCCGACGTGGCCATCATCACCACCGTCGATCTCGATCATATGGACTGGCTGGGTCCGGATCGCGACACCATCGGCGTGGAGAAGGCCGGCATCGCGCGCGCCGGCCGGCCGGCCATCGTTGGAGAACTCGATCCTCCGGCAGGCTTGATCGAGGCGCTGAATCGCATTGGCGCCCGGATGGTGCGGGCCGGCGCGGATTTCACGGTCGAGCGCCTGGCCGAAGGCTGGCGTTGGCGTCATCTCGACCGCAGCACGCTGGCGTTGCCTGATCCCGCACTCGCCGCGCCGGTTCAATACGCGAACGCCGCAGCCGCCATCGCCGGCTTGCACGCCTTGCGCGCCATCGATACGCCGTTGGCTGCCATCGATCTGCAGGCCGTGGCCGCGATCGGCTTGCGTACGGCGAGGGTGGCGGCACGTCTGCAGTCGTTGGGTGGCGATCCCGTCCTGATCATCGATGTGGGGCACAACCCGCAGGCGGCTCGCGCGCTGGCCGACTGGTTGGATGCGCAGCCTGGCGGTCGCGTGCATGCCGTCTATGGGGCGCTGTCGGACAAGGACGTGGGTGGAGTGATGCGGGCGCTTGGTTCGCGGATCGATCACTGGCACCTCGCCGGGTTGGAGCGCGACACACCGCGTGGCCTGTCCGCGAGCGTACTGGCGGAACAATTGACACTGGCGCTGCCGCTAGCGCACTTCGACGTGCACGAGAACGTGTCGATGGCACTCGCCGCTGCGCGCGCAATGGCGCAACCGGGCGAACGCGTGCTGGCTTTCGGCTCTTTTTTCGTGGCAGCGGCCGTGCTTGCTGAATCGCGGTGATGGGTTTCAGCCTGATCGGCGACTCAGACAGGTATAATCCCGCCGTTCTCGCACCGCGCCCGCCTTGGAGCCTGTCTTGAAAACACGTCTGCTGGGAGCTGCCGTTCTTATTGCGCTGGCGGTCCTTTTTGTGCCGATGTTCTTCTCCAGCAGCCCGCCGAGCAGCAGTGCCGACGAATCAGTAAGCCTCGCCATCCCGCCCGCGCCCGATCGCGATCTGCAGACCAAGACCATGAGCCTGACGCCGGGGGTTGCGACGCCGTCCAGCGCAGCGCCGGCGCCCAAGCCGGCCATCGACGTGACCAAGGCGCCGGCCGCGACGCCGGCGGCTACCGATCAGTTGGCCACGGTGAATATTGGCTCCAGCCGCCCGCGTGATGTGGAGATCGACCCCGCCGCAGGTCAGAAGCCGGAGCCGACCACGGTCACCAAGGGTGGCACCACGGTGCCGCAGCCGGTGATCCCGGCGCAGGCCACGCCGACGGCGTCCGCCGCCAAGCCGGGCAAGGCCGGTGCCACCCCCGCGATGCCGGCTCAGACGACGGACCCGCAGCCGGCAACCGCAGCGGCGACCGCCGCGCACGGCCAGTATTCGATCAATCTCAGCGCCTATGCGTCACCGGCCAGCGCGCAGGGCCTGATCCAGCGCGTGCACGCGCTGGGTTATCCGGTATCGGGGCGTGCCATCACCCAGGCCGGCAAGCAGCTGACCATGGTCACGGCGGGCCCGTTCGAGTCGCGCGCCGCGGCCGAATCCGCCCGCCTGAAGATCAGCCAGACCATTCCGGGCGCGCCCGCGCGCCTCGAAAGCAGCGCTGCCACGCCGACGCAGGACGACATGCCAGTCGCCAAGCCGGCCAGTGCCGCCAATACGACAGCTGTGTCGAGTGCGTCGAGTGCGTCGGGTGCGGGCGCTTGGGCGGTGCAGGTGGCGGCGATGGGCAGCCAGGCCGATGCCAATGCGCTGCGCGACAAGCTGCGCGCCAACGGTTTCGATGGCTATGTCGATACGGTCAATGCCAGCGGCAAGCAGCTGTGGCGCGTACGTGCGGGCCCGCAGACACAGCGTGCTGACGCGGTGCGGATACGCGACCAGATCAAGACCAAGCTCGGTGTCGACGGCAACGTCGTCAGCGCCCCCTGAACATTTTGAACGGGTGACCCGGTGAATTGGGCCGACTACATCATCCTTGCCGTCCTTGGCCTGTCGGTCTTGATTGGTCTATGGAGAGGCCTCATTTCGGAGGTGTTGGGGCTGGTGGTGTGGGCGGTGGCATTCTGGGTGGCCTGGACGTTTGGTCCCAGCGTCGCGGGCTACTTCGAACACAGCATCCAATTGCCGTCGGCGCGGATTGTGGTGGGTTACGGCATTTGTTTCCTCGCCGTGTTGATCGCTGGAGCGTTATTGCGTTTCCTGGTGAGCAAGCTGGTCGAAGGCACCGGTCTATCCGGTACCGATCGACTGCTTGGCATGTTGTTCGGCTTCGCCCGTGGTGTATTGCTGGTGACGCTGGCGGTGTTTCTGCTTGGGTTTACCGCGTTCATTCGCGACCCGTGGTGGCACGAATCGGTTTTATTGCCGCAGTTCAAGGAAGTGGCTGCGTGGCTGGGAGAGCGGGTGCCGGACAGTGTCCGTCATTACCTCAATCCCCCAGCGCTGCTGGATCATCTTCCCGCCTTGCCGGCGGTTGTGCCGGGCGCTTTACCAGCGACTGAGCACAAAGCCCACCCGGCGGCCGCCTCCACGGCCGCTACTGCGACGACTTTCTAAATACAGGCAACAACCATGTGCGGAATCATCGGTATCGTCGGCACCACAGAGGTCGCCGCGTCACTCTATGACGGTTTGACCGTGTTACAGCACCGTGGCCAGGACGCTGCCGGTATTGCCACCGTCGATGGCGCGCGACTGCGCCTGCACAAGGGCAATGGCCTCGTGCGCGACGTGTTCAGCCAAAGCGCGATGGTTGGCCTGCGCGGCAACATCGGCATCGGTCATTGCCGTTATCCCACGGCCGGCTCGGAAGGCTCGGCCGAGGCGCAGCCGTTCTACGTAAACTCGCCCTACGGCATCGCTTTCGCCCACAACGGCAATCTGGTGAACACCGAGACGCTGCGTCGCGAGATGTTCGAAGACGATCGCCGCCATATCAACACCGATTCCGATTCCGAAGTGCTGCTCAACGTGCTGGCGCACGAGTTGCAGATCCAGGACCGGATGGCGCTGACGCCCGACCATATCTTCAAGGCAGTCGCCGGTGTGCATCGCCGCGCGCGCGGCGGTTATGCCTGCATCGCCCTGGTGCTTGGCTACGGCCTGCTGGCGTTCCGCGATCCCAATGGCATCCGTCCGCTGGTGCTGGGTGAGCGCATCACCTCGGAAGGAAAGGAATATGCCGTGGCCTCCGAGTCGGTGGCGCTGGATATCCTCGGCTTCAAGCGTCTGCGCGACGTGGCGCCGGGCGAAGCCGTGTTCATCACCAACGACGGCCAGCTGCATGCGCGTCATTGCGCGGAAGATGCGGTGCACGCACCCTGCATCTTCGAATACGTCTACCTGGCCCGCCAGGACTCGATGATCGAGAACGTGTCGGTGTACAAGGCCCGTCTGCGCATGGGCCAGAAGCTGGCTGAGAAAATCCTGCGCGAGCGGCCGGACCACGGCATCGACGCGGTGATCCCGATTCCGGATACCGCGCGTACTGCGGCGTCGGCACTGGCCGAAGCACTTGGCGTGCCGTTCCGCGAGGGCTTCGTGAAGAACCGCTACATCGGCCGCACCTTCATCATGCCGGGGCAGGGCGAGCGCGTGAAATCGGTGCGCCGCAAGCTCAATCCGGTGGAGCTGGAGTTCCGCAAGAAGAATGTGCTGCTGGTGGACGACTCGATCGTGCGTGGCACCACCTCGCGCCAGATCATCCAGATGGCCCGCGATGCCGGCGCCAGGAACGTGTATTTCGCTTCCGCGGCGCCGCCGGTGCGCTATCCGAATGTGTACGGCATCGACATGCCGGCCGCCTCGGAGCTGGTCGCCGCCGGCCATACCGAGAAGGAAGTGGAGAAGGTGCTGGGCGCCGATTGGCTGATCTACCAGGATCTGGCTGATCTGGTCTGGGCCGTGCAGGACGGCAACGAGAACCTGAAGCAGTTCGACACCTCCTGCTTCTCGGGCGAATACGTCACCGGCCTGGAAAAGCACTACCTGGAGCAGATCGAAATGCTCCGCTCCGACGACGCCAAGGCCTCCCGCCGCACGGCGTGATGCATTTGAACCCTCTCCCCTCCGGGGAGAGGGTAGGCTGAGGGGCTGGTGCTCTCGACAAACTCCATGACGACCGACCTCCACGCCGCCGCCAAGCGCTGCCTCGACGCCACCGACCCGGTCGAGAAACTGCGCCTGACCCACGCCGCGTGGGAGGCGTTTCAATCCGGGACCTTGCGTCCGGATCCGAGCGCACCGCCGCCCGCACCCATCGGCGCGCCAGGACGTCCAGCCAGGCCGCAACTGGTGCCTCAACGCCAGGTGCCGCAACGTGGCCTAGGCACGCCGGAAGGGCGTGTCGCGTTGGTGCATGCCGTGGCGCATATCGAGTTCAACGCCATCAATCTGGCGTGGGACGCGGTGTATCGCTTTCGCGGCAAACCGGATGCGTATTACCGCGACTGGGCCAGCTGCGCCCACGACGAGGCGCGACATTTCGCCATGTTGTCGGCGCGCCTGGCCGAACTGGGTCACGCCTATGGCGACTTCGACGCACATAACGGCCTGTGGGAAATGGCCGAGAAAACCGCCGGCAACGACACGGCACGCATGGCACTGGTGCCGCGTGTACTCGAAGCGCGTGGACTGGACGTCACGCCCAGCATGATCGAGCGCCTGAACTCGGTGGGTGATCGACGTACCGTAGCGATCCTGGAAGTCATCCTGCGCGAAGAGGTAGCCCACGTGGCCGCGGGTACGCGCTGGTTCCGCCATTGCTGCGAACGCGATGGGATCGATCCGCGCGAGGCGTTCATCGATCTGCTGCGCAGGTATATGGGGCGCACCTTGCGCGGCCCCTTCAATCGTCCTGCACGCTTGGAAGCGGGCTTCGACGACGAAGAACTGGACCGGCTGGCCGCGCTGGCGCTGGAAGCCTGAGGCACCTTAAATAGCGTTTTGGGGCATTGGCCAGGCGCAGGGCACTTGACTATCGATTAACCAAATGGTTAATTGAAAGCATGCCCATGGAACAAGACCCGCTGTCTGCCACCTTTGCGGCGCTTGCCGATCCGACCCGCCGCGCGATCCTGGCGCGTCTCGCCGAAGGCGAAGCCACGGTCGGTGACCTCGCCAGTCCTTTCAGCATCTCGGCACCTGCCATTTCGCGACATCTGCGTGTACTGGCGGATGCCGGCCTGATCGAACGTGAAATCGATGCGCGCTGGCGCATCTGCCATCTGCGCGCTGATGCCTTGCGCGGTGCGCATGACTGGCTCGAGACCTATCGGCGCCATTGGGAGGACAACCTCGATCGCCTGGTCGAATTCGTCGAACGCACGCACGGCGCGGCGACGCACGCTGCCCCTGTACGGAGAAAAAAGTCATGACTCAAGCCGCCACCTTCCAACTGGAAATGACCCGCTTCATCCGCGCGCCGCGCGAGCGGGTATTCGACGCATTCACCCATCAGGATGCGCTGGCTGCATGGCACTGCCCGCGCGGCATGCATGTCTCCGATGTCAGCGCCGATGCGCGCGTGGGCGGCCGCTATCGCATCGCCATGACAGCGCGGGATGGAACATGCTTTATCGTCGGCGGCGAGTATCAATCGCTCGATCGTGCGGACTTTCTCGCCTACACCTGGACCTGGGAGCGAGGTGCCATGCCGCCCGATCGGGTCACCCTGATCGAGGTGACGCTCATCGCGCGCGATGGCGGCACCGCCTTGCATATGCGGCATACCGGCTTCCCCGATGCGATGACGCGGGATGGCCATATTCCGGGTTGGCAGTCGGTTTTCAATCGCTTGTCCGATTACCTGGACCCTGCCGGCAGTGCGGGCACGCTGACCGTCATTGGCGACCCGCGCAGCAGCTATTGTCGAACGGTGCGCATGGCGCTGGCCGAGAAGGGCGTGGCCTATACGCTGCAGCCGGCCGCTCCGCACACGCCGGACATCGCCGACCATCATCCATTCGGCCGCATTCCCGTGCTGCGCGACGGCGACCTGGAGTTGTACGAGACACGAGCCATCCTCGGCTATATCGACGAGGCCTTTGACGGACCCGGCCTGCTGCCGACGGGGCCGGCCGCGATTCGCGCGCGTGGCGAGCAGTGGATCAGCGTGATCAATTGCTACACCTATGACGCCATGGTCCGGCGCTATGTGCTGCAGTACATCTTCCCCAAGGGAGCCGATGGTCAGCCTGATCGCGCCGCGATTGACGCGGCTGTGCCGGAGGTGGACCGCCAGCTCGGGCTATTCGATGACGCTTACGGCGCGCGTGATTATCTCGCCGGCTCCGCGCCCTCCATGGCTGACTATCTGTTGGCGCCGATCCTGTTCTACGTCGACGCGTTTCCCGAGGGCAGTGCCATGCTCGACAAATACCCGAACGTGCGGCGCGCGCAGGCGGCGATGCGCGCGCGACCCAGTTTCACGGCGACGCAGCCACCTCCCGCCCATTGACGCTTGTGCGGGACTCTCTCATCCGTAGTTCCTGTGACTCACGAGGAGATCAACCCATGAATGCGATGTCTGGAAAACTCGTCTGGGTCGAGCATGCCAGTGCGGACCCTGGCAAAGCGCGCGCGTTCTATGAGGCGCTGTTCGGCTGGACCTGCTCGGCGATGGAAGTGGCTGGCAGCAATTATCAGGTCATCAGCAATGCAGGGGAGGGCATCGGCGGCTATCGACCTGCGCAGGAGGGGGAGCCCTGCAACTGGGGCATTTATCTCAGCGTTGCGGATGTCGACAAGAGCTATGCGCAGGCTCTGCTGGCCGGTGCCCAGCCGTGGATGCCACCTACCGATTTTGCGCCCGTCGGCCGTGGTGCCACCTTGCTCGATCCGGTGGGCGCGACAGTGTCGATCTGGCGCAGCGCGGGAGAAGATCGCGCCGACGCCGATGTGCCGCCGGGCCACTGGTGCTGGCACGAGTTGCAAGCGAGCGATCCGCTGAAGGCGCTCGCGTTCTACGAAGGACTGTTCGGCCTTTCGCATGACGACGTACCGATGAGCGATGGCGCTTATTACGTGATGAAGAACGGCGATAACCGGCGCGGCGGCATCATGAAGTCGTTCAGTCCCGATGCGGCATCCATGTGGCTGCCTTATGTGCATGTCGCTGACGTGGACGCCTGCACGGCAAAAGCAAAATCTTTGGGCGCCGACATGTGCGTGCCGCCTACGGATATCCCCGGCATTGGCCGCTTCTCTGTACTGAGCGATCCACAAGGTGCATCGCTCGCGGTATTTCTTCCATTGGGGCGGTGACTCAACACATCTTTCAAGAACCTCCACCCTGCAGGCGCAATACCGGCAGGGTGGGCAGCCACGTGATTACGCGCGCGCCGCGCCGGTAAGGCTGGCGCGGCCGACGCCCTGTCAGGCACCGGTGACCAGGGACGTTTTATCCGTGAGCATTGTCGCGACGTCGCTTTCAGCTGAGTTAAATCCGCACACAGGACTCAATCGAACTCTTCGATCGCGTCGACTCGCGTGGCATAGAACGCAAGGTGATCCTTGATCGCGGAGACGGCGTCGTAGGGATGTTCGTACGTCCACACTGCGTTTATCGTGCGATCGCCGCCGGACGGAATGCTGTAGTAGCTGCATTCGCCCTTGTAGGGGCAGTAAGTGGCGTGATCGGTGCGTTCCAGTGACGCCATGTCGACGTCCTGGCGCGGGATGTACTGCACCGCGGGATAGCTGGCCTCTTGCAGCGTAAGCGCGTTTCGCGTGTCGGCAATGACTCGTCCGGCGACCTTCACGACGATGCGATGGGTGTTGCGTTCAATCGTGATGGGATGATCTGGTCCCGGAATCCTGACGACGCGGGCGGTACCTGTGCTGGGGAGTTCCATGGTCGTATCTCCTATGGCGATAGGGGCATCGGTGCGCCGCCCGGTCTCGTAAAGGGAAAAGCGGCGCAAGGGCCATCGATAGTGATCGCTTGGGGTTCTTGGCAAACCGGTCGGCAAGGGCGGTGCCCAGTGATCCATGGTGGCAGTGAAGGGTTCGTTGAGGACAACGGAAAAAAGCGATATCTCGCCCACAACGTCATCTCAGCGTCGGCTGGGATGACGATCAAGGCGAAGTGGCTTTCACGCTGTTCGAACGTGTCCTGCGGCGATTTCCAACAGGCTCTAAGATCCCGTAGGGCGCTCCGCCCCAGGCGCCGTTGCGAAAGCCATGAGCCAGATCGGAAAGCCTCCCTGCGATAACGGCGTCATCCTGTATGGCGACGCGGCGAAGCCATGCTCGTCGCCCTCGCGGCACTGGACGCTGGTTGCCGCGGTGCTCGGTTCCAGCCTGGCTTTCATCGATGGCACGGTCGTCAACGTCGCCTTGCCTGCGATCCAGCGTGAGCTGGGTGCCACGACGTCGGACGCGCAGTGGATCATGGAGTCGTATGCGTTGTTTCTCGCATCGCTGCTGTTGGTAGGTGGCGTGCTTGGTGATCGATTTGGGCGCAAGCGGATTTTCATGATCGGTACCGGCCTGTTCACGCTGGCGTCGATCGGCTGTTCGTTGTCGACGGCCATCGGTCCACTGATTGCCGCAAGGGCGTTCCAGGGCATCGGCGCCGCGCTGCTGGTACCGGGCAGCCTTGCACTTATCAGCGCCACCTTTCCGCAGTCGGAGCGTGGCGCAGCCATCGGCACCTGGTCGGCATTCACCGGCATCACGGCGGCGATCGGGCCAGTCATCGGCGGTTTTCTGGTCGAACACTATTCGTGGAACTGGGCCTTCCTGGTGAATGCGCCGCTTGGCGTCGTGCTGCTGGTGATGTGCGCCGCGAAGGTTCCCGAGAGCAGGGGCGGGGAAGGTGGCGGAGCCATCGACGTCGCGGGTGCGGGCCTGGCAACGGTTGGGCTGGCGGGCGTGGTGTTCGCTTTCATCGAGGCGCCCTCGCGGGGCTGGGCGGCGACTCCTGTCTGGATGGCCGCCGTCGCTGGCGTGCTTGCGTTCTTGTTATTCGTTCGCGTTGAGGCGCGCAGTGCGTCGCCGATGTTGCCGCTGGGATTGTTTCGCAATCGCAATTTCGCCGGGGCCAATGTACTGACCTTGCTGCTCTACGCGGCGCTGGGTGGCAGCCTGTTCTTTCTGCCGCTCAATTTGATCCAGGTACAGGGCTATGGCGCTACCGCAGCAGGTGCAGCGCTGCTGCCATTTATCGCCATCATCTTCATGCTATCCCGCTGGGCGGGAGGACTGGTCGATCGGTTTGGCTCGAAGTTGCCACTCGTCGTGGGGCCGGTGATAGCCGCCTGCGGATTCGCGATGTTCGCCGTACCCTCGGTTGGCAGCCATTATTGGACGGCATTCTTCCCGGCGATCTGCATGCTTGGCGTCGGCATGAGTATCACCGTGGCGCCATTGACCGCCACGGTGATGAATGCCGTTGGCGAAGAGCTCGCGGGAACGGCCTCCGGCGTGAACAACGCGGTATCGCGTACTGCATCCTTGCTGGCGATTGCCGTGTTCGGCATCGTCTTGACCCTGACTTTCAATAACCGCTTGAACGAACAGCTGGCGACCTTGCACGCGCCGACAGAGCTTGTTTCTTCCATCATGGGGCAACGCGAGAAGCTCGCCGGCATCATCGTTCCGGATGGCTACCCCGAAGCGACGAGGTCCGCGTTGAAGCGCGCCGTGGATCTGTCGTTCATCGCGGGATTTCGGCGGGTCATGCTGATTTCTGCCGCCTTGGCGCTGTTCAGCGCCGTCAGCGCCGGCGTGTTTATCAAGGGGAAGAATCCTTGACGCTTGGACTTGCTTCGGCGCCTACTGCCGCGCCTCGATGCGCAGTCCGCGGGGCGTAAGCCATCGCTCGACGCCTTCGAACAGGCCTTGCACAAGCAAAGCGAGCACGGCAGAAGGCACGGCCCCTTCCAGAATCAGCCCGATATTGTCCAGGCGGATACCGGTGAGGATCGGTTGGCCATATCCGCCGGCTCCAATCAACGCAGCGAGCGTGGCGGTACCGACATTGATGACCGCTGCGGTCTTGATGCCGGCAAGAATCGATCGCGTCGCCATGGGGAGTTCCACGCGACGCAGTCGCACGCTGCCCGGGAGGCCCAGTGCAGCAGCGGATTCGCGAAGCTCGAGCGGAATGTCGAGCAAGCCCGCATGCGTGTTGCGCACGATGGGTAGCAGGCTGTAGAGGAAGAGAGCGGCAATGGCCGGCCAGGTTCCAATGCCGAGCAGCGGTATCATGAAGACGAACATCGCCAGCGACGGCACGGTCTGCAGGATCCCGGTAAGGCCGATGATCAGCTGCCCCGCGCGTTTCCATCGCGCCGACAGAATGCCCAGCGGGATCGCCAGCAGCACGGCCAGGCCAAGCGACAGTGCGACCAATTTGACGTGCTCCACGCTGCGCTGCCAAAGGCGCTGCCAGAACCCGTCATGGTCGCCAGCAGGTGCAACGGATAGAAAGCGCGCGGCGACCTCAGTCTCGCTCATGCCATCGAGCTTCACCTCGGCATTCATGCGTTGCATCGCAGGTTCATCGATGCGCCCGCCAAGCTTGCGCAAGGCAGCGATGAACCTGGGAGCGCTTCGCTCCAGTTCCAGTCGATAGAGGAAGACCGCCTCATAGCGCGGAAAGTAGTGGCGATCGTCGTTGAGAGTTTTCAGGTGGTAGTAAGGAATTTCCGCATCGGTGCTGTAGAGATCGATGGCGTCGACGGCGCCGCTGGCTACGGCACGATAGGACAGCGTGTGATCCAGGCCGCGCACTTGCGTCTGGGCGAGGCCATAGCGCAGGCGGACACCGGGCCAGCCATCCGCGCGATCCATGAATTCATTGGAGAAGCCGAAGCGCAGCTCGGGGTGCATCGCCAGATCGGATATCTGCGTGATGTGGAGCTGCGCCGCGCGATGCTCCTGCATGCCGATCGCATAGGTGTCGCTGAAGCCAAGCGACTCGGTAATGCCAATGCCGAGCGGCGCCAGTTTCTCGCGCAGTGCGGGAATGTCGGCGTCGGGGGCAACATCTCTCAACAGCTCGTGGGTAATCGTGCCGGTATATTCCGGGTAGGCGTCGATATCGCCATGCTGAAGCGCGCTCCATAGGATGCTGGTGCCGCCCAGCTCCCGCTGGTGCCTGGCGTCGACGCCGGCTTCCTGGGCGTTGAGTCTCGCCAACTCGCTCAGAATCACCGACTCGGTAAATTGCTTCGAGCCGATGCGTACCGGCGCTGCCCATGCAAGCACGGGCAGCATGGCCAGCACGGTGAGCAGCGCGCGCTTCATGCGGATGCCTCGGGCAAGTATCGCTGCGCCCTTACGAAACGAGTGACGAACTCGTCTTCCGGTCGGTCGCAGAAATCGGTGAGGTGACCATCCTGCAGGACCTTGCCGTCGCGGAACAGCACCAGACGCTCGGCAAACCATGCCGCTTCGGCCAGGTCATGGGTGACGACGATCACGGTCTTCCCCAACTGGCTGAAGATGCGCTTGAGTTCGTCCTGCAGCTCATGCCGGACGAGTGGGTCGAGTGCGCCCAAGGGTTCGTCGAGGAGCAGGGCGTCGGGATCGAGCATCAGTGCGCGCATCAACGCGACACGCTGGCGCTGGCCGCCGGAGAGTTCGGCGGGGTAACGCTCCAAAACGTCGTGCGAAAGATGGGTGAGCTCGGCCAGCTCCTGTGCCCGCGCGAGTACCTGCGCGGTCGTCCACCCCATATGACGTGGCAGCAGCGCAAGGTTGCCCAGCACGGTAAGGTGTGGAAACAGGCCGCCATCCTGGATCACATAGCCAACCCGCCGCCTCAATTCCAACACCTCGGTACGCCGAAGAATCTCGCCGCCCGTTCTGACCACACCCTCGTCGGGCCAATCCAGCCCAAGCAACAGGCGCAGGACGGTCGATTTGCCCGCGCCACTGCTGCCGATCAAGGCGGTCGTGCTTCCTGCGGCGAAGCTGAGAGTGACCTCGTCGAGTGCGACGACGGAACCATAGCGCTTGCTCACGCGCTCCAGGGCGAAAGCGACCGGTAGCGCCGTATCAGCGCCGAACAAGGTATTCCCCGGCGCGGCACGGCCATCGCCCGCATGCGTACCTCCGGTGGGATGGACCGGAGGTCTTCGAAACGAGGCCACGGTAGCGGCAAGCGTGCGACATGGGCCAGGACTCTACCTTAAGCCCTTACAAGCAGCTACACGCGTGGGCTTGTGCTAAAGGAGCGGAGCCAATCCGTCAGGGCGGTTTGCATAGGCCACCGCGTCATGCGCATGAAGACTCTCGTGGTGCGCTATACGGATGCTGAAATCGGCGATGCTTTCATCGAGCAGGAGCGCGTTCTGTATCCGGCGCGCGGCGTCTTCGCAGAACATCAGGTTGCTGCCATTGGCGTGCGCGAAGGCCTGCTCGTCCTCACGTTTGACCGCCGTCTGGACGGGCGTTCCTAGCGCCTGCTCCGCGCGATCGAGCAGGTCGATCAGCTTGATGGGGGCGCCGTCCACGAAGCGCACCCGCAACCGAGCGGTGCTGCGCTGCGCATGCGGCGTCGCGAGTATGCCGCGTTCGCTTCCCAGCCATGCCATGACCGTAGCGTGATCCAGCTGGCTCTTGGGGTCGAAATCATCGGCAAACTGCTGTTGGATGAGCTGACGTGACAGTGCCGCCGATGCCGGGCAAGTCGATGAATAGGTGACCTCGGTGCCAAGCACGAGACGGAAGCCCTGGATGCCCCGGGTTGCTTCGATCAGCACGGGATACGCTCGCCATCCCCGGTTGTCGCTGCGAAGAGCGGCGCGACGCACAAGATGTTCGAAGCGAATGCTGATGCGCGCACGGTCGGCCACGTCAACGTGTGCTTGCATGAGTGCGCTCAGCAGATGCTCCAGTACCTCGCCGTCGATGATCTTGCCACCCAGGTGTCGGTCCAGTAGTCGATACAGGCGCGACCTACGGATGCCTCGCGGTTTCCCGCAGGCGAGGCCGACGAAGGCGTCCACCTTGGCGCGTGACCGCTGCAGGTCTCCGTCGCCCGCATCGAAGCTCAAGGGCAGGTCGATGCCTTCTACGCCAGCCCAGTGCGGCAGGATCTCCAAGGCGACCGGCGCCGGGACGGTGACCTCGGGTAACGGGGGAATGGCGCGCTGTGTGCCTTTCACTATGGGACCCGAATCGTCATGGCCCGGAAGCCAGCCATCCCCGTTTTGCCGGACCGCTCAGGTAGAGGCTGGCGCCGGCATTAGCGTGCAGCCTTCTGCTGGTTCCGAAGGGCTACGACGGCTGCCGCCGCATTCACCTGGATCACGCCGTTGGACGTCTTGCTGCTGCGTAACAGGAGATCGTGGATCGTATGCGCATCGAGCTTGGGCGAGAGGGACAGCATCAGCGCGGCGATGCCGCTGACATGCGCGGCAGCCATGGACGAGCCTGAAGTGAAGTCGTACCCGCCACCAGGTTGGGTGGTGAGGATGTCATTCCCGGGAGCGCTTAGAACGTCAGGTGGCGCAGCTGACCTGGCGCTTTCGCGCACCACGATGACGCCGGGCGCATCGCTCGGAAACCCGATCGTGCTGCCTAGCGGAGGCATGGCGGCAATGACGATGCGTCCCTGGCGCAGCAGTTCGGCGAGGAGCATGTCGAGCAGCGGATCTTCAGGCCCGCCCAGGCTTAGGTTGACAATGCGCGCATTGGTGTCGATGACCGCCGCAAGCGCCTTGGCGAGCGTAAAGGTGTTGCAATGCGCGCCCGCGCCCTGCGTGGTGGAGTACCAGCAAGCTTTGTAGACGTTGAGCACCGCCTTGGGCGCCATGCCCACGATGCCCTCATGGTTGTCGCCAAGCGCAGCGATGATGCCGGCCACTTCCGTACCATGGCTGTCAGCGGTGAACGCTGATACGTCGGCGTCGACCAGGTTTCTCGCTTCGCCAATGCCTCCCTTGAGATCGGGATGCATCATATCGACGCCCGTGTCGATGACGGCGATATGAATTCCGCTGCCCTGGCTGAAGTTGTGCGCGGCCGCAGCGTCGGTCTCGACAAATCCCCGTTGAAGGTTGACGTACGGGTCGTTGTAGTGGTGCGCATCGGTGGCGTCGCCCGCATAGACGGAATAATCCTGGAGCGGCTGCGCAAGTTGTACGCGGGTATCCTTCGCCAGCGCCGAAAGCAAAGCCTCGCGGCTCATGCCTGCGGGTGGCTCCAGGACGATGCAGTACAGGCCCAGCGTCTTGATCGGCCAGCCAACAACCTCGCGTATCCCGTAGCTTTCCTTGAGGGCGGCCAACGTAGAAGCGGCGCGCTGGCCGGCACCGTAGCTGCCTGAAGGGGTGTACCCAAGCAGACTGGAGCCCGCATGCGTGGCTGGCGGGTCGATCGGGTTGGCCACGGCCAGCACGATGTCTCGCCGGGGATCCATGGAGGATGCGCCGACCAGATCGTGCGAAGCCTTGTCGTTCTGTGGCACCGTGGGACGCGGCTGTGTGCACGCGGCCAGAGCAGCCAGCGCGGCCACCATCACGACTAGCGCGAAGGCGGGCAAGCTACGTTTCATTGGGCAACGGCGACGGGTTCAGCCAGACGGACGCCCCGCGTCTCGCGCAGTTTCCGCAATGCATCTTTCGACATCGAGGTATTACCGGTCGGAACGACCGTGTATGCGCCAACTTCATTGGGACCACTCACCACCTGCAGGTCGTGGGTGCGAAGGAGGGCATTCCAGTCGGCCAGTTGCATGGTGTTTTCAGGCACGACATGGAGCGCGCCTGCAGGAGCCGGCATCGCATTCTGGCTTAGCGTGCGATAAGCCGAATGGCCGCCTTCAAGCCAGAGCTTTGCACCCAGCACACCGATGCCAAGTGCCTGGACCAACATCACCGCGACCAGCGCTCGAGTCAGCCAACTTGAGGGGCGCGAATGGAGTGATACCTCCTGTATGTCTGGTGCATCGATCCTGGCAAGCAGTCGCCGCAACCCGGCGTTTACATCGACCGGGATATCCGAAGGCAATGACATGGCAAGTCGCAGGTAACCCTGTTGCGCGAATTCTGTACGGCACGAGTCGCACTGGGCAAGGTGCGGATGCAGCCAATCATCATGCGTTTGCGAAGTGCTGTTCTGCAGCACCCAGGGCATGGCCTCCCAGGCGCGGGCACAATCCATGTCGATATCCGACTGAGACTTCATGGCGCGCTCTCTTTTCGCATGGGCGGTTCTCCTGCAAGCAGCGGCAGCGTATTGCGTAGTTTGACCCGCGCATGGAACAAGCGCGCCTTCACGGTGCCGACGGGACACTGCATGATGACCGCGACATCGTCCAGGGTGTGGCCCAGTCCATAGACCAGCTCGATCACGACCCGCTGGTCCGTGGATAGTCGATTCAGCCCCTTCGCCAACCAGTCCCGCAGCTCGCGATCCTCGTCTGGGTTATGGGACAGAAAGCGATCTTCCGATAGTGCGTCATCCTCCATGGGCTCGTCGCCGTGTTGTCGCAGCGCCTTTAGCCCACAGCGATAGGCGATGCCGATGATCCAGGTGGAGACGCGCGAGTCGCCGTGGAAGCTACCCGCCTTCTGCCAGGTGATCCACAGACAATCGTTGATGACCTCCTCGATGACATCGGCTCGCCGGGTCAAGCGCGAAAGAAAACGGCATAGCCTGCCGTGATAGCTGCGATACAGCACCGCCAGTGCGGTGCGGTCGCCGCCCGCCATGCGCTGCAGCAGAATGCGATCGGTGGCGTCTGCGTCGATGTCCGCGTCGTTCATGGCCGCCTCGCAAGGGTGATAGTTCGCCTAGTGAGTGCCATTTCAGCGCCAAGGGGTTGCCCTGGCGTCAAAATGAGAGGGAAACCGTGGCCAACCAGGGGGCGGTGTCGAAACTGCCGCGCGGACGGGTGAGCCCGCTGGTGACGACACGGTCGAGTTCCATGTGCCAAGACCCCTTGCTCCAAATCAAGCCCGCATGGCCGTAGCCATAGGTCTCCGCCGGAAGGGGTTCGTAGTATCCAGGCCGAGCATATTCGTATGAACTTGCGCATTCTTGGCCGCCGGCATGGCAGGGGCTAACGGCGGATCGCGTGACGCCTGCACCGGCAGAGAAGGAAAAGTGCGCCGGCAAAGGCCAATGAAAGTTTACATCCGCCGCACCGCGAAAGCGGGGGACTTGTGAGTTCATGCCGTAAATGGCGGACAGTCCGAACGTGAGAACGTCCCGATAGATCCAGTCGAGCGTGCCTTCGACGCGTTCATAGGGTCGCGCACGAGCATTACCGGGGTAGTCGTAGTAGGCCACGCCTGCCTGCATTTGCCAGTCGGTGGCGAGCGACCAATCGCGCGAAACTTGTGCGAGCGCTTCAGCGATGTGATCTGGCGAACGCACTTCGGTGCTTGCCGATAAGCCCAAGGACCATCCCGTGGCGAACGAGTAGGACCCTGCGCCTTGCAGGATAGGCGTTTGCGGCGACACCGCCTGGCCCCTGTCCACCAATTGCGAGCTGAGCGCCACCGTACCGCTCAAGTCTGCGGCCTGGGCAGGGGGCGCGGCCGACAAACCCATGCCGAGAGCCAGCAATGCATAGGCGAGACTGCCACCGACAGGCGCGTTCACGCCGCGACTGAGGCTGGTGGGGCAATGATGGAAACGGGTCCTTGCGCCATCGATGCGAAATGTCGACATGACTTTGTCAGCCAGGCACACAGCGACACCGTAGGACCTCGCAGGCCACGGAATGCGTCTTACGATGAAAGGCTATAAGCAAATCGTCGCGAAGCATCGGCCCTTCGTCTCAGTGAGCAGCGCTCGCCCGCTGGGCGCGAGCGTCACCCGGGTCGAGATCCCTTGGATACTATACGGTCGAAAGGGCCAAAACGGGCGTGGTCAAGAAAACGTGTCGAGGTATGCAATGAGGTCCTCCGACTGCCTGGGATCATTAAAGCCAGCTATGCCCATGGCGCGTTGCCCCCTCCCGCACCCCGGTAAGCTCGCCCAGCGGAGGCGATGAGCCGGCCCCCTTGAAACGTGGCAATGGAGACTGTCTTCGACTTCCGCTCGGTGTGGCCGATGCGCCTGCTTAAGGCTGGAGTGCTGGGCATCGGATCCACACGTATGTTCCGACGCCTTGATACGGCCCCGGAACAAGCGAGGCGTCAGTGCACGGATCTTGACGCTCTTCGCATGCTCGTGATTTGAAGGGCAGACGCTCTATTACGTCGCCCTCTTCCTCTGCGGCATGGCAACGGCATCAGCCACGAGGCAGTTCCCTCATTGGCTTGGGGAGCGCATGATTCGATCGACTGTCGCCGTGTGCCTGTTGCTAGGGGCCATATCGTTCAGCGCGACGGCACACTCCATGATCGGCGTGTGTCTGCCCGGATTGTTCTTCCTGCCCATCGCTTCTGGAACGTGGATTTTTGGCCTTCTCCTGACGCGCGGCGCAGTGCGCCTTGGTCATGCGAGCTACAGCATCTACTTGCTGCGGGGCCTCACGCTGTCGCTCATTTTCGCGCCATCTTTTCCAGGCAAGTACGCCATCTTGTCGCCGCTGCATTTTTGATCGTCGCGTCGTTGGCGATTTTCGTTTTGGCCTCGGTGGCGGCCATGTCGTATCTGCTGATTGAGAAACGAGGCATTGCTATTGGCCACAAGGTATTGGCCAGGATGTCGTCGGTCGCCTTGGGCGACGGTCGCACCGAGAGCGCGACCAAGGCCCCTCAGTAAATCCCCGGCCCAGACACGCCACCGGGCTAGGCCGTCGGCATGATCAGCCTGGGCAGCTGATCCTCGTGCGCCCAACAACGCTTCGATCATGTTCGAAGGCGGCCGCAACCAAAGGGCGCCATCCGGGCACTAACTGCACGCGTGGCCGCCATTCTTTGGGTGAAAGGCGTGCAGGCGGTTCAAGTCGATAGCGATCGAGTGTCAGCGATAGCCAAGGGGCTCCAAGCCATGCGTTTAGTTTCGCTGTGTTGTGCCGCCTTGCTGAGTGTGATGCTGATTGTCGCGGGTATCTTGCTGAGCCCGCCTAACGCGCAGGCCCAGCAATCCGCCGCGAGCAGCGCAGGCACCACCGATGTCGAGCACGGCGCTTCCACTGGACTGAGTCAGAGCGATATCGCCAGAATGCTGCCGGCCACCGACATGGGGGCCAATGCTGCACGTCAAAAAGATCCACACCTCGCACCGGTCAGCGACAGCCCAGCCACGCCGTTCGATGCCGCCCCGATTCCAGTCAACCCGCTGGCGCCGAACGCCGACGCAGTAGGCGCGAAGACCTGCGTGGCCTGCCACGCGCAGGAAAACATCCAGGCCTCGCACAGCCTGCACGTCATCTCGTTCCGCGCAGGTGCGGCGAACAGCGGTCCACAGGCTGCCTGCGAAACCTGCCACGGTCCCGGTTCCGTGCACGCCAAGGATCCCACCGCGCCGGGTTCGATCATCGCGTTCACCCATGATGCGAAGACGCCGCCGCGAGTCCAGGCCAGTGTGTGCCTGGGCTGTCATGCCGGCGGCGCACGGCAGCATTGGGTCGGTTCCATCCATGAGAACCGCGGGCTGTCCTGCAGTGACTGCCACAATCCGATGACCAGGCTTTCGCCGGAAGGCCTGCTGGCGGCCTCGTCGATCAACGAGGTTTGTGCGAGCTGCCATCAGGACATCCGCGCCAAGTTCAACCGTCGCTCGCACATGCCCTTGCCGGAAGGGCAGATGGCCTGCACCGACTGCCACAACCCGCACGGCAGCATCACCAAGCCGCTGCTGAAGACCGATACGGTCAATGAAACCTGCTACACCTGCCACGCCGAGAAGCGCGGGCCGTTCCTGTTCGAGCATGCGCCGGTGCGCGAGAGCTGCCTCAACTGCCACGACGTGCACGGCTCCAACCAGCAGACCCTGCTGGTCGCGCCGATTCCGATGCTGTGCCAGCAGTGCCACACCATGACGCTGCACCCGAACGATTTGCAGACGCCGGCCGGACTCGGCAACGGTCCACATCCGGACGAGCGGATCATTGGGCGAGGCTGCCTGACCTGCCACAGCAATATCCACGGCTCGAACAATCCTTCCGGACCGAAGTTCCACGAGTGACGGAGGCGGACGATGCTTGCGCTGAAGCAAAATCGCACGACGCCGACAGTCCTGACGCTGAGCCTGCTGCTGGGCCTGTTCGGTATGCAGGATGCGCTGGCGGGTGATACCAGCGACACGATGCGCGTAGGCGATACGCAGTTTGGCAATGCACTCGATCCGCTTGGCTGGGCCCCGATGCTGCAACCGGCCGATCCCGACGGCATGTCCCTTCTGCACGCGGGCATGCTGCGTACGCCCACCGGCAACCTTTATCCGTATCCGCCCATGGTCAATGCGGGCAAGCCGGTGGGCCAGGGCGATTGGCTCTATAACGGCGAGATCGAATTCGGCTATCTGCATGTCGGCGGTGACAGCAACGCGGAGTATTTTCGCCAGTACGCCGACTGGCGCAGCGGACCTGTGCTGGGCCTGCTCGCACTCAATTTCTGGAGTCCAAAGACCGGCGAATATGTCGAATTCCGCGGCAATCACCTCAGCGCCGACGACCAGTTCTATCGCCTGCGCGCCGGCCAATACGGCAGTTACCGGATCGAGGCGTTCTACCGCGACATGCCCCATACGGTGTCGACCAACGCCTACCCGATCTGGAATGGCGTCGGCAGCACCAACCTGACCTTGCCGCCGTCGCTAGTCCCCGGCGGGAGCACGCCGGCGCAAGTGGCGGCCGTGTCCGCCGCCACGCCGGAGCACAACATCGGGCTTAAGCGCACGCGCGAAGGACTCAGTTACGAAGGCGCGGTGTACCAAAACTGGATCGCTTCGGTCGGCATCACCAACGAGAAACGCACGGGTACGCGTCTGTGGGGCGGCTCGATGTTCTTCAATTACCCATTCCCCGACAACGGCGGCATCCTCGAGACGGTGCGGCCCATCGACTTCCGCACCACCGACGTGAATCTCAGCCTGCGCAATGTTGGCAGGGTCTGGCACTTCCTGGCGACCTACAACGGCTCGTTCTTCCGCAATCACAAGGACCATCTGGACTTCCAGAGCCCATTTGCGTTGTCCAACGTGGTCGGCGTGCCGCAGGTAGCCAACATCACGACTGGCCAGTTCTCGCTGGAGCCGAACAACGATTATCACAATGTGCGACTGGACCTGTCGCGCGAGCTGAAGTGGAACGGGCAGCTCACTGTGGCCGGAGCATGGGGAACGATGCGTCAGAACGATGCGCTGCTGCCGCCGACCAACTGCACCGGCACCGGTGGTGTCTACATTTCGCCAACGGCGAACTATACGTTCCCGTGCGCGAACTGGAACACCACGGCGGCGCTGTCCGAACCTAGTGCGAATGCGCGGATCGACACCGGCCTGCTCGACGCCCGGGCCACCTTTCATCCCACCCAGGCGCTCGGCTGGCATGCCGGCCTGCGCTGGTATCGGGAGGACGACAAGACCCGCTACCTCGCCTACAACCCGCTCACCGGTCAATACGGTTTCATCTCCGAAAACGGCTCGCAAGGCACCGTGGTGCCGGGCCAGACCGGCTTCTTCGACCCGAACAACCCACTGTATGCATCGAACAGCACTCCCGTGCGCAACGTGCCCGTCAGCTATACCGATGCGGTGCTTGAGTTGGGTGGCGACTGGCAACTTAGCCATAAGACCTCGCTCGGCGTTACCTACACCTATGACCGCAACGAGCCAAAGTATCGCGAGCGCAATCGCGTCGATGACCAGCGCATCAAGTTCGCCTGGGTCAGTCGCGATGTCGTGGGTGCCACCATACGGCTGAGCTGGGAATACGCCAGGCGCGATGGCGATCAGTACAACTTCGATCCGTACCTGCCGTTCTACTCGCAGTCGCTTCCCGGCTTCGTCACCCCGGCCGTGGGCCTACCGGCTTACACCGTTGCCGACATGCGCATGTACGACCTGTCCAATCGGACGGAAAGCAAGGCACGCCTGATCATCACTCATCCCTTGGGTGAATCGGCCACGATCTCGGCCACGTTCTACGGCAATCGCGACAACTACGATGCCCTGATCGGACGCCAGAACACCAGTACGACCGGCGCCACCCTGCAGTGGGATTGGCAGCCCAGCCCGAGGACCACCCTGAACGGTTACCTCGGGGTAGAAGGCTCGCGCATGGGCATCGCCAACGTCAACGATGCGGACTCAGTCGACAACGGCAAGATCTACGGCAGTCTCGGCCAGTCCAACCCTAACCTCGGTGGCCCGTTTTATCCGTATGCGAACCAATGGTGGGAGTACGACAGCGAAACCAATCGCAATGCCGGGCTCACCTTCAGTCACGACTTTGGCCGGGTGCGTGCCGACCTCAGCTACAACTATACCGGCTCGTTCGGCCACGTCGGCTACAACTACGCGACCATCGGCGCGCTTGCCTTCCGTGATGCCGCCGGCGTCGCCGCAGCCAGCAACGGTTTTCCCGACGACAAATACAGCACCAATACGCTCGACATGGGCCTGAGCTTTCACGTCACCAGCAATGTCGGCGTGCGCCTGTACGGCCGCTATGAAACTGGCGCCTTCAGCGACTGGCATTATTTGGGGCTGAACAACACGCTCGTCTATGACCACCGCCTCTATACCGACAAGGGTGGCCAGCTGCATTACAACGCGAGCCTGGTCGGCGTCATGTTGAACCTGAAGTTGTAGGAGCCGTGATGACGCATCGCACAAGCCTGCTGTGGATGGGGTTGCTGATGTCCACTGTCGTACTCGCGGCAGAGCCGCCAGCGGCCAGCACATCGGCCGTGCCGGCCAAAGTGCAGGATCTGCGTCGCATGCGCCCGATCAGCGGCGACGCCAAGGCCGGCGCCGCCAAAACCGCGGTGTGCCTGGCCTGCCATGGCCCCCAGGGCGTGGCGATCGCACCGAACTTTCCCAACCTGGCGGGGCAATCCGCAAGCTATCTCTACGTACAGTTGAAAGAATTCCACGATGGCCAGCGCAAGGATCCGGTGATGACTGGCCAGGCCGCGGCGTTGAGTGATGACGACATGCGCAACCTGGCCAGCTACTACGCCTCGCTGCCGCCGAAACCGGCGGGAAAGGGCGACGCCAGCTCGCGCGGTGCGCAGTTGTATCTGACTGGCGACCCGGCGCGCGGCATTCCGCCCTGCCAGGCTTGCCACGGACCGGCGGCCCTCGGCCCGCAGCCGCATCCAAGCAGCGCGCCGCAACCACCATGGGCCACGTTTCCACACCTGCGCGGCCAGTCCGGCTTGTATCTGACCAAGCAGCTGGGCGACTTCAAGCGCGGTACGCGCGCCGGCAACAGCAATGCAAAGGTAATGCATGGCGTGGCGCAGACGCTGGGTGACGACGACATACAGGCGCTATCGACTTACCTCAGCACCTTGTGATGTCGGTCGATGAGCCGTCGTGCGGTGCCAGGGGTGGCGCGTCTTGGCAGCGTGATATCGAACAGCTTCGGCGAGCATCTGCAGGCGCCAAACAGGCGATCGCGCTCGACGGCTTAGGCGATGCGGTTGCGCACGTTCTTGTCGGAATCCTGTAGCCACTCAATGTCGTAGGCATGGACTCACCGAGTGCGCTCGTGCGCCGAATCGCCCATTGCTGCCCTGCACCAGAATCGTGTCGGTGTTGCCGAACGTCAGGACGCCGCCCTGCGGACCGTTTTCAGAGATGCGGCGGTACCCGTCGGTGAGCGGGCTATAAGCGAGGTAGCGGGTCTCGTTATGCCCGCGGCTGAGCCGCGCGTCGAGTGGGCAAGTCGATAGGCCGGACCATCATCCAGAGCGGCACCGATGGCCAGGGCCAATCTTAGGTGCAACCTTTCGCCGGCCAGACGGCACCCAATGGAAAGTTGG
The DNA here is from genome assembly GCF_026283945.1 of Dyella humicola. Lineage (NCBI taxonomy): Bacteria > Pseudomonadati > Pseudomonadota > Gammaproteobacteria > Lysobacterales > Rhodanobacteraceae > Dyella > Dyella humicola. Next base: position 2,760,972 of record NZ_JAPDPC010000001.1, on the reverse strand, counting down.
TCGCGTTCAAAATCCACAACCTGGCTCAGCATATGGAAATCGAACGGATCCAATTGCAGATGCATGGCGACCAGCGCGGCATGCTCATTTCGCTTGAAAAAGACCTCAACGTGCCGTTCGACATCCGGCGCGTGTACTACCTGTTCTCCACAAAATGCGATGTGCACCGTGGCATGCACGCGCATCGCAATCTCAATCAGCTGGCCGTGACGGTGCGAGGCTCCGTCACCTTCCTGTTGGACGATGGCAGCGGTCCTTGCAAGGTCGTGCTCGACGATCCGGCGAAGGGGTTGCTATTGCGCCGCATGGTGTGGCGGGAGATGTACGATTTTACTGAAGACTGTGTCTTGATGGTCCTGGCTGACCAGTTCTACGATCCGGCGGATTACATCACGGACTACGATGTTTTCCTGCGCGAGGTACACCAGGGGGAAGTGCCAGCATGCCAAGGTCGCTAGTGATCATTGGGGCTGGCGAGTTCGCACAGATTGCCTGCGAATACTTCGAACACGATAGCGGTTACGACGTCGTCGCCTTCAGCGTCGAGCAAAAGTATCTTATGCAGCCGATACTCGCCAATCGGCCCGTAGTGGCTTACGAGGACCTCGAGGCGCTCTACTCGCCAGCGGACTACGAGGTCTTCGTTGCCATACCAGCCAGCCAGCTGAACCGGCTGCGCACGCGTTTCTACCTGGATGCGAAAGGTAAAGGGTATGGCATCGCGACTTATGTCAGCACCCGTGCCTTTGTCTGGCACAACGCGGAGATTGGCGAGAACAGCTTCATCTTCGAGAACAACGTTATCCAGCCCTTCGTTCGGATCGGCAATAACTGCGTCCTATGGAGTGGTAACCACGTGGGTCATCGCACCGTCCTGCAGGACAACGTGTTCGTGGCTTCGCATGCTGTTATTTCGGGTTACTGCGATATCGGTGAAAGCAGCTTCATCGGAGTCAATACCACCTTCAATGATCACATCAAGATCGCCAGCGACAATGTGATCGGTGCCGGTGCGCTGGTGACGCGCGACACGGAGCCGGGCCGGGTCTACGTCGGATCACCCGCGCATGCGGTCCCCGATCGCTCCAGCTTCGACGTGAGGTTATGAGGGGTGATGCTTGACTGGACCAAGAAAGGACTGGTGTTCGACACGGCCCAGCGCAGCGTGGGCGGCTGGATGCGGCACTCGGCACTCACGCCGACGCCTTATCGGATCAATGACCAACTCATACGCGTCTACGCGGGATTTCGCGATGGCGAGGGCGTCAGCCGTATCGGTTATGTGGACGTTCGCGCCGACGATCCGTCTTCCGTAGTCCATGTAAGCCCCGAGCCGGTCATCGAGCTTGGCCGGGACGGGTGCTTCGACGACAACGGCATGATTCTTGGCGATATCGTCGACGCACCGGATGGCCTGTACATGTTCTACGTCGGCTTCCAGCGCGTGGCCAGGGCCAAATTCCTGGCATTCACTGGCCTGGCCATTTCGCGCGATGGCGGTGAACGCTTTCAGAGGATGCAGGAAGCGCCGATTCTGGACAGGGCGCAGGGACGGAACACCATTGCTGCGGTTCACTCCGTGATCCGCGAGGGAAATCGTTGGCGTCTGTGGTATGCGGTTGGCGACGACTGGGAATACATCGATGGACAACCGTTCCCGCGTTATCACATACGCTACGTGGAAACGGACGACCTCACTAAGATTCCTCGCCAGGACCACGTCTGCCTGCGTCCCCGCGGCAGCGAATACCGTATTGGCCGGCCACGCGTCTATCGCATGGACGGCGGTTACGTCATGTATTTCACGCGGGGGAATGTCACGGGGGAGTATTTCCCGGGACTCGCGTACAGCGCGGATGGCATTCACTGGGAGCGCCGCGACGAGGCGCTTGGCCTGTCATTGTCTCCCAGTGGGTGGGACTCGCGGGTCATTTGCTATCCGGCACTCATTCGGCAGCGCGACAAACTCCTGATGTTCTACAACGGCAATGACATGGGGCTGGACGGCTTCGGTGTTGCCGAAGCGCTACAGACGCAAGTCGAAGGAGGCATTCGTGCTTGCGGTTAGGCCCTACGTGCCGTCGGACTCGGGCGCCTGGGACGCGGTGGTAGAGCAGTCGAGGAACGGCGTCCTGTTGCATCGGCGCGCCTATATGGACTATCACGCCGACCGCTTTGCCGACCGATCGCTCATGGTCGAACGCCACGGCGAGCCGGTGGCCATCTTTCCCGCCAACGCGCTTGGTAAGACGGTAGTAAGCCACGGTGGCCTTACCTATGCCGGCCTCATCAGTACCCAAGCCTTGCGTGCCGAATCGACGCTTTCCGTCTTCGAGATGATCGGCGAAATCTATCGTGCGCTTGGCATGGACAACGTCGTCTACAAGGCCGTGCCGCACGTCTTTCATGCGTATCCCGCCGATGAGGATCTTTATGCCCTGCATCGACTCGGTGCGCGCCTGAAGCGCCGTGACATCTCCTCGATCATCGCGTTGCAGGAATCTTTTTGCTTCACCGACGGACGCCGTCGAGCCGTCAACAAGGCAAGAAAGGAAGGCGTCCAAATCCGGGCGAGCGCAGACCTCGCAGGCTTCCACGCCCTGCTTTCAGAGGTGCTGCGCAAGCACCGCGCCGCGCCGACCCACAGCCTGGACGAACTTCGCCTGTTGCAGGCGCGCTTTCCCCAGCAAATCGTGCTCTACGATGCGCGGCGCGACGATGAACTGTTAGCCGGGGCCATCGTCTACGACTTTGGCCGTGGTGTGCATACCCAGTACCTGGCAGCATCGGAAGAGGGCAGGCGTGTGAATGCGCTCAACCTTCTGCTGGCGGATCTGATCGAGCGTTACGCTGGCCGACATTACTTTTCCCTTGGCATTTCCACCGAGCAAGAAGGAAAAGCGCTGAATGGCGGCCTGATCTCGCAGAAAGAATATTTCGGCGCGCGTGGCGTGGTGCATGACTTCTACGAATGGGCGCTCTGATGGACGTTCCATTCCTGAATGTGAGGGAGCTGAATGCGCGCTACGCCGACGAGCTGAAGGCGGCAGCGGCGCGCGTCATCGATTCCGGCTGGTACATCCTTGGCGAGGAGGTTGCCGCCTTCGAGCGGGAATTCGCCGCTTACTGCGGCGTCCGTCATGCCGTGGGCGTCGGCAATGGCCTGGATGCATTGTCACTGATCCTGCGAGGCTACAAAGAGCTTGGCGCCATGGAGGAGGGTGACGAGATTCTGGTGCCGGGCAACACGTTCATAGCCAGTTATCTGGCCATCACCGAAAACCGGCTCGTGCCGATTCCGGTGGAACCCGACCCTGCGACGTTCAATATCGATCCGGTTCGTTTGAAAGACGCCATTGGCCCGCGCACGCGAGCCATCATGGCGGTGCACTTGTATGGTCAGCTGGCCGACATGCCCGGGCTGGCTGCGGTGGCCAAGCAACATGGGTTGCTGTTGATCGAGGACGCAGCGCAGGCGCATGGCGCAACGAGCAAGGGTCGCAAGGCCGGTTCTTTCGGTGATGCCGCGGGCTTCAGCTTTTTTCCGACCAAGAATCTCGGCGCCCTGGGCGATGGCGGCGCCGTGGTCACCGACGATGCCGGACTTGCCGCGCGGGTGGCGGCGCTGCGCAATTATGGTTCGGATGTGAAGTATCACCATCCGTATCGTGGCGTGAACTCAAGACTGGACGAGATGCAGGCCGCCTTGCTTCGCGTGAAGTTGAAGTATCTGGATGAGGATATTCAGAAGCGCCGCCAGGTGGCGCGACGCTATCGCGATGCGATCCGTCAGCCCGACATCCTGCTTCCCGAAGTGGCGCATGAAGAGCAACACGCCTGGCATCTTTTCGTCGTCCGCAGTTCCCACCGCGATGCTCTCCAACACCATTTGCAGGCGCGCGGCATCCAGAGTCAGGTGCATTATCCGGTGCCGCCGCACCAGCAGCCGGCTTACGCGATGTTGCAGGGTGTACATCTGCCCTTGACGGATCGACTGCATCGCGAGGTGCTTAGCCTTCCGATGGGGCCGACGCTGCCGGGAGACGCGGTGGAGCAGGTCATCCAGGCCTGCCAGGTATTTGGGTGCTCGCCATGAACATCGCGCGCGCCAGCTTCTATACCGCCGCATCCACGGGCGCACGCCTGCTGGCTGGCCTGGTCGTGATCAAGGTGGTTGCCTCGTTCGCGGGTCCGGAGGGCGTCGGCAAGCTGGGCCAGTTCATGAGCCTCATGTCGCTGCTCGCGGTTTTCGCCGGAGGAGGCATAGGGGCGGGCGTGGTCAAGTACGTCGCGGAATACCGTGACGATGCGCAACGCCTGGCGCGTCTGCTGGGCGCAGCGCTCTGGTACGCCCTTGGCGCCTCGCTCGTGATCGGAGCCGCGACCTTGCTCTTCAGCTCGCAGATGGCCCAGTGGCTGCTCGGTGATGCTCGGTATGCAGCCCTGATCCGTGTGCTTGCCGTCGCCCAATTGGGCATCGCACTAGCCAACTATATCGTCGCTGTCATCAATGGCTTCATGGACGTGCGCCGCCTCGCTCTCGTCCAGATGGTCGGTTCCGCACTCAATATCGCGATGGTGCTGTGGCTTTCGCGGTGGCTGAATCTCGAAGGGGCGCTGCTCGCCCTGGTGCTGGGCCAGACGCTGTGGTTGGCGGTTGGCCTGCCGATGTGGTGGAGAAGCCCGTATTTCAAGCGCAGCATGCTGCGGGTGCGGTTTGATCGCGAAATGGTCACGCGGCTCGCAGCATTCTCAACCATGACCCTGACTTCCGCTTTGCTGCCGCCCATGGTCAACATAGCGGTCCGCGACCATCTCGTGGGCGGGTTCGGCTGGCAGCAGGTGGGCTACTGGCAGGCAGTAAGCAAGGTGTCCGACGCGTATCTGCTCTTCATCACTTCCGCCATCAATATCTACTATCTGCCGAAACTTGCGTCGATCAATGACCGGGCATCCCTGATGCTCGAGCTGCGCCATGCCTACTGGTTCCTGCTGCCGTTGGTGATGGGGCTGGCGCTGGCGGTCTACGTCATGCGCAACTGGGTGACGCTATTGCTCTTCAGTGGCGAGTTCTCGCAGGCGAACGAACTGTACGGTCCGCAGCTTGTCGGGGACGTCATCAAGATCGCTTCTTTCGTACTTTCCTATCTGATGCTGGCCAAGGCCATGACGCGGCTTTTCATCATCTCCGAGTGCGTCTTCGCGGTCAGCTATCTGGTGCTGGTCTATGCGTTCACTGCGCATTTCGGACTGGTGGGCGCGATCTACGCGTTCTCCACGAATTATTTCCTCTATCTCGTTTTCAATATCGTGGTCGCGCGCCGCTATCTCGGAGGGCTGGAGCAATGGTCGGCGGATTACCGATGAGAAGCACGGCGACGCCGTTGGTGTCGGTCCTGATACCCGCGTTCAATCATGAGCGCTTCGTGCTGCGCTGCCTGGATAGCGTGCTTGAAGATCCGTATGAAGCCAAGGAGCTCGTCATCATCGACGACGGCTCGACGGACGGCACGGGGGAGCGGATCATCGAGTGGATCAACCAGCATCGCGAAGAGATCCCGATCGAATACGTACGCCGGGATAATCGGGGCATCGCGGCGACCATGAACGAACTGGCTGCGCGCGCCCATGGGGAGTTTCTACGGCTCGGTTCCAGCGACGACTACCTCCTACCCGGTGGACTCGGCGCGCAGGTGGACTACTTGCTAGAACATCCACGAAAGTGGGCGGTGATCGGTGATTCGATCGTGGTCGATCAGGAGGGCAGAAAACTTCACGACAGCGGGATGTGCGATCTGCACCATGCCAACAAAGGCCTCTATCAGTCCGACGAAGGCATCCGCATGGCGGTTATCAGCCACTGGGCCATCGGGGGGCCGGTAGCGCTGATTCGCAAGCGCTCACTGGAAACCGTGGCGGGCTGGAATGAGAGCCTGCGGATAGATGACTGGGATTTCTTTCTCCGCCTGGTGTCCCATGACGCGATCGGATTCATCGACGTCCGTGTCTGCGCTTACCGACTCCACAGTTCCAACCTGAGCAGGACGCGTGATACCAGGGCCCGGATCCTCAACCTACTGGAATCCCAAAGCGTCGCCTTGCGAAGGATATCGCTGTTCAGTGACCCGTACCGCACCTTGCTCAAGGCGCAGTCGCACTTCATTGGCGCCAAGATATCGTTCCTTCAGCGGCGGCTGTGGCCTCTCGCCTTTCATCTCCTCGTTTACCTTTCGCTAGTCGTTAGGACCAGGATCAAACTGCGGTCGGCATTGCACCTTGCGGAGGGAGCATGAGGAGGCTCCTGCGCATTCCGTCGATCTACCTGTGCGTGCCCATGCTGTTCGCCTGCGGGTTGACGTTGCTGTCTTACAGGCTTCCTTCCGGCTACCTGGAAGGGATTCTGTTGTTGCTGGTAACGACGCTGGCCATCTTGCTGTTCGACCTGCTCTCTGGACTGAGGCTGCCGTCGGCGGAACAGTTTCGTGCCAGGAATTACGTTGGCACGCGCGAATCCTTCCTTGCGCTTGGCTTTGCGGCCGTGATCATTGTGTTCTGTGGGCTCGACCTGACCCTGTTTCCGGTTCCGTTGATCGACGCGCCCGCGTCCTACGCGCAAATGGAAGGCGGTCGGGAACATGTGCGGCATATATCCGATATGTGCTGGGTGCTTCCTCCCATTGGTCTGCTGTGCACCAGGAACAAGTGGTTGCGCGGGATGCTCATGCTGATCGGTTTCGCCTTTCCGGTCCTGGTGATCGACCGGAACAGAATTTTTGCGGCGCTTTTCGCGACGGCGCTGGTGATCCTATTCCGCAGGGACCCGGCGAAACGGTTGCCATGGGTGACCGTGACCCTGTTGGCGATCATCGGAGGATCGGTCTTCTCGGTGCTCGGCATCCTGCGCTCCGGGACATTGGACACCGTTGCGCTGCCTTTCAGCGATCTGTATCGGGCGGCGCCTGTGGGGGTCAGGTGGCTGGTGCTCTATGCGAGTGCAGGTCCGTACAACTTCGCTTCCATGTTGGCCAAGCATTATTCGAATTCGACCTTTCTCATCAACCAGCTGGTTCCCATGAGCGGTTCGATCGCGACGGCGGGCACGGATATTCCGCTCGACGCATCGAACATCAATGTCGGCTCGGAGTTCCTGCCGTTCCTGCTCGCGCTCGGTCCGCTGGGCGCGATCATGTCCATCATCCTGCTCTATATCCTGCAGCGCTGGAGTGTGCGGCGCCTGTATCCAAGCGTATCGCTGTTTTCCCTGTTGATCTTCCTGCGCATGTCCTATGTCTGCGTGATGTCGCCGTTCGCCCCACAGGCATTTACCTGGACGAACGTCGGTTTCATCGTCATTTGCCTCGTACTTCAGGCCTTGGTGGTGCTGTTGCCGAACCGCCGGGTGCCAGGTGTCGGGCCGGACGTCGCTGTGCTGCCGGCGGATGCCGGAAAACCCTCATCCTGATTCCTTGAAAGAGTCCCATGCCATGGAAAGAGACGAAATCTATCTGGTCGATATGTGGCGAATCCTTGCCCGTGAGTGGAAGTGGTTCCTGGTCATGGTGGTGCTGGTCCTGGCAGCCACGTTTGCCTTCATGCATTTGTCAAAGCGCCAGTGGCAAGCGACCGCATGGATACAAATCGCCCAGGTTGGCCAGGTCCCCCAGGGCCAGGACCCGAAGGTAGAGCCACTGCAACGGGTTGCCGAGCGATTGCAGACGAGGGCGTTTCAGAACGAGGTCATGCAAAGCATCGGGCTGCCCGTCGATTCGCGCGAGGCCGGGCTCTATCGGAAAAGCCTGCGGGTCGATCCGTTGCTATATGCGGCTTCGTTCGTTCGATTTACCGTGCGCGGAGACTCCGCGCTGCAGGCACGCCAGTTCGCCGAGGCCACGGTTGCTCAGCTGCGTATCGTTCACCAAGGTCTGGAGGCGACAACGCTGGCCCTTGCGCGTGCGCGTCTGGACGAGGTGCAGGCTGGCCTGAAGGACGCGCTGGCCGATCGGGATCGGCTGTTGCAGATCGCGGGCAGGGGAGATGCCGGCGACAAGAGCGGCCAGGCTGCTTCGCTCGCCGGCGTACTGGTCGCCAGCAGGGGCGAGGAAATCCGCACTTTGCAGACGACGCGCAGTGACCTCCTCACCAAACTGAGCGCCGGCTATACCTACGAGACTTCGTCGCTCTGGCCCGTCTATGTGCCTGAGGGACCGGCCTTCCCAAATCCCGTCATGTTCTGGGGTGTGGGCATCCTCGCGGCGTTGGGGCTAGGGGCCTTTGCTGCCGTCGCGAGAAATGCGCTGCGACGAAGCGTTTAGAACAGCTCTGTTGGTGCGAGACCATTCAACCAAAGTCATTCACATCGGCACTCACGATCAGATACGCACAGCATGGCGGTGGAGCGCGAATGGATATGGGTGGGCAGCAAGGGTGCGGAACTGATAAGCGAGGCACTGCAGCCGGGATGAATTGCCCACGGCCATGGGGGGCGTCGTTGGGCGAAAGTCAGTTGCTCGATACGCAACGCGCCTTTGACAGCGTTGCGGCTGATTACGATGGTCCACGCGGCAACAACGAACTGATCCAGCGCATGCGGGTTTCCCTGTGGGAAACCGTACTCGAGCATATTCCCGCCGGATCAAGCCTGCTCGATCTTGGTTGTGGCACCGGCATCGATGCCATCGAGTTCGCCAGGTGCGGCTACCAGGTGGCCGCCACGGACTGGTCGCCACAGATGGTGGGGCGGACAAAGTCTCGCGCCGCCGCTGCAGGGCTTGAGTCCCAGGTAACGGCTACGCACCTGGGCATACATCAGCTCGATAAGCTCCAGGACGAATTTGACGGCATCTACTCAAACTTCGGACCTTTCAACTGTGTGCCGGATATGCGTTCGATCGCAGCCGAGTGCGCACGATTGCTTCGGCCAAACGGACATCTGGTGTTGTCGGTGATCGGACGGATCTGCCCATGGGAAGTGGTTCACTACACGCTGCGGGGGCGCTTCAGGCGGGCGGCCGTGCGTACCCGGCGGGGGGCGACGGCGGTGGGCATGAACCGGCACACCATCTGGACCTATTACTACCTTCCCCGGGAGTTCTATCGTGCCTTTGCTGAGCACTTCGTGCTGGAGAATTATCGGGCGTTGAGCTTGTTCCTGCCGCCGCCTTACCTGGTGGATTACTACCGCAGCCATCGTCGTTGGTGTGAACGGCTGGGCTGGCTCGACGATCACCTGGGTGCGTTACCGATACTACGCAACATGGGTGATCACTTCCTGATTGTCATGCGTCGGCGTTGAGTCCGTGGACGTCTTGTTGCCCAATGCGAGTACCAGCCTGTGTCACGCGGCCACCATCACGCCCGAAGGTGTCTCTCGCGCGCCGCTGCTGATCCGGCATGGGGAAGTGGGTACATCACTCGCGGCGTGGGGTTATCGAATTGACCTTCGTGATCATCTGATCTTCCCAGGTCTGATCAATGCGCACGACCACCTGCACGTCAACGCGGTACCCCCGTTGCAAGCAGGCGCTCCTTTCCCGAACAGCTATGCGTGGATCGAGGCGTTCCGGGCGCATTTTGACGAGCCTGAGGTCAGCGCTGCGCTGCAGTGGCCCAAGACGCTGAGGCTCCGGCACGGGGCGCTGAAGAACCTGCTCGCCGGCACGACCTGTGTCGCCCACCATGATCCTTGGCAGCAGGCGTTTGATGCGCCGGATTTTCCCGTGGCGCTATTGCGGGACTTCGGGTGGAGCTATGCGCTGGGTTGGCCCGACTATGGTCCGCCGGTGCCGGAGAGCTTCCTCGCCACGCCAGCCGAACGGCCCTGGATGATCCATCTGGCGGAGGGTACGGACGCGACCGCACAGTCGGAATTGGCCACCCTGGACCAGCTCGGGTGCCTGGCGGCCAACAGTGTGTTGATCCATGGCGTGGGTCTGCGGGAGCAGGACATCGCCCGCATCATTGCCGCAAGCGCGGCGGTAGTCTGGTGCCCGACCAGCAATCTGGCGCTACTGGGCAAGACGCTCGATCCGCGACGTCTATGTGCGGCGGGGCGGCTGGCGCTGGGCACCGATTCGCGCTTGAGCGGCGCGCGCGACATGCTGGAGGAAATGCAGTCGGCCATGGCACTGGGTGATCTCGGTCCGGGCCAATTGCTGGCGCTGGCGACCACGCATGCTGCGCGCATTCTGCGCTTGCCGAAGCGCGGCAGCCTTGCGCCTGGTTCGTGGGCGGACATGGTGATCGTCCGGGATCGTGGCGGCGACGAGGCGAACGGCCTTGCCGGCATCCAACGCAGCGAGATTCGCGCCGTCGTGCGAGACGGCGTCCCGCGCATCGCGGACCACGATTTCGTCGAATGGTTTGATGCAGCCGGAGTCGACACGGTACCGGTGATCCTGGACGGCAAGCCGAAACTGCTGGCCAGATCATTAGCCGATCCGGCGCTGATAGCGCTGGAACCCGGGCTTGAGCTTGCCACTGGCAGCCGAGGGCGCGGGATCGACCTTACCGCCGAGGCGCACTGCCGATGACCGACACGCCCCTCCTTGAACCTACCGAGGCTTATGCGCTGTGGGCGCCTCATTATCCGGCGTGCGCGCATAATCCGGTCATGCAGGCCGAAGAACGAGCCATGCTGACCCTGATGCCTGCCGGGCTGGCGGGATACCGCGTGCTCGACGCGGGCTGCGGCAGTGGACGCTATATGTTGCATGTGTTGCGACGTGGCGCGACACGTGTGATTGGCGTGGATCTTTCGCCAGAGATGCTGGATCGTGCGTCTGCTGAGCTAGATGCGCGCCAACCGGGCGCCAAGGTCGAGATCGAGTTGTTGCAGGGCAACTTGGAAGCCCTTCCGCTACCGGACGCCTGGGCGGACCTGACGATCTGTGGCCTGGTCATCGGCCATCTCGAGAGTCTGGAACAATCGCTGGCCGAGCTGCGCCGCGTGACCCGACCCGGCGGCAGGGTGCTCTGCAGCGACGTGCATCCGATCGGGCATGCGCTCGGCTGGCAGCGTGATTTCAAGGCCGGCGGCGAGCGCTACGCCGTGCGGCACACGCAGCACCTGTACAGCCATTGGCATGCGGCCTGCGCGGCGCAGGGGCTGCGCATCGAGCAGGTGCTGGAGCCGAAACTCGACCCGGCTGACATCCCTGCTGACGCACATTTCGACCGCCTGGCGCTCGAGGTTCCCGTCGCCCTGGTGTTCCAACTGAGGCGCGAGCCATGACTACTCGGATTTGCAGGCCCTCGCCATGACCCATGGACCGCGCACACTGCTGATCAATCCCACCATCACGTCGCGTCGTAGCGCGCGCTTTCCGTTGTCTCTCCTGCACCTGTCGGCGGCATTGGAGCGGACCGGCAGCAGTCAGATCGTCGACGGCAACGTCGACCGCAACTTCATCGAGGACAGCTTGCGCGCGATGGAGGTGTCGTCGTTCGACGCGGTCGGCATCAGCGTCATGGGCGGCCCGCAACTTGCGCCGGCCATTGCGGTCTCCACGGCCATTCGCGAGCGCTTTCCGGCGGTGCCGATCGTTTGGGGTGGTTATTTTCCGACGCTCAATACGGATGCGGCGCTGAGCGCGCCATACGTCGACTACGTGGTGCGCGGGCAGGGCGAGGAATCGCTGCCGGAGCTGATTGCTGCCATAGGTGCCAAGGACGACGCGAAGCTCGCGATGATCGGTGGGCTGTCGTGGAAGCACGACGGCGCGATCGTGCACAATCCGAACCGCCGCTTCACGCTGGGTGACACCGAACTCGTGTTGCCCTATGACAAGCTCGGCGACCCTCGGCGATACCTGGCGCGTACCTATCTCGGTCGACGTACCGTCGCGCACCAGGCGGCCACGGGTTGCCGTTTCCGCTGCACGTTCTGCGGCGTGGCCGCGATGTTCGGCGGCACTACCGTGCTGCCCGCGGCGGAGCGGCTGGAACGCGACCTGAGCTATCTCAAGCACGAACTCGGCGCGGACTCGGTCCAGTACTTCGACAACAACTTTTTCGATCGCGAAAAGGACATGGTTCCACTGCTCGAAGTCATGGCCCGATTCGAATTGCCATGGTGGTGCTTCGCCCGCTCGGACGCGCTGCTTAACCTGTCGGAGAGCTCGTGGAAGCTGGTACGCAAGAGCCAGCTGCGGATGGCGTATATCGGTGCGGAGTCACCCAACGGCCAGATGCTCAAGGAAATCCGCAAAGGCACGCGGCCGGATCAGACCGTGGAGGTGGTCGAGCTGTGCCGGCGCCACGGCGTGATTCCCGAACTGTCGTTCATGGTCGCGCCGCCGGAGAATACCGAGGAAGAGACCGAACACACGTTCGAGTTCATTCGCACGCTGAAGCGGATCAATCCGCAGACGGAAGTTGTCATCTACATCTACACGCCGCTGCCCGAGATCAGCAGGCACGAGCAGGATCGCGCCAAGCGTCCCGCCAAGCCGCTGTTCGACCTCAACGGCGAGCCGGTCGTGTTCCCGACGACGCCGGAGGGTTGGGCGCAGCCGCGTTGGGTGGACTACACCTGCCATGCGGATGCGCCCTGGCTTGACGACAGGTTGCGCCAACGCATCGAGGACTTCGTCACCGTGCTGCGCTGCCGCTATCCCACGGTGCAGGACCTGCGTTCGCCGTCCTGGGCCAAGCGCGGCCTGAGCGCCATGGCCGGCTGGCGTTATCGCTACGGTAGGTACAACCGGCCGTGGGAACTGGAGCTGGCCAATCGGCTGGTGCGCCTGCGCATGCCGCAGACATCGGGCCTTTAGGGCAGTGCGGGCCTTGCACGTCGCGCAGCTCAATTTCCTGCCCGCGTCGGAGAGTCTTGCGCCCGCCGAGGTTCTCGACCAATGGCACTCCTTGGTGGATATCGCCGACGTGGTGGCCAGTTCTGGAACCCGGGTTTCGGTGATCCAGGCGGCAGCATGCGAGGAGCAGATCACGCGCAACGGCATCGACTACCACTTCATCGACGTCAGGGGACTGGATGGGGCTAAAACTCGGGGGCGCCGTTTTGCCGGACTGCTCGCCGACCTCAAGGCAGACGTGTTGCATGGGCACAGCCTGGCCTTCGCCGAAGACGCCTTTGCCGTATCGCAGTGCCTGCCGGATCTGCCCATCCTCATGCAGGACCACGCCGATGGGCCGCCGCGCTGGTGGCGGCGGCCGCAGTGGCGGCGCTGGTATGCGGCCATTACCGGCGTCGCCTTCACGGCACCCGAGCTGGCGCGACCGTTCACCCGTCATGGATTGTTCGGGCCGCATGCACGGCTCTTCGCGATTCCCGAATCCAGCACTCGCTTCACCGTGGGCAGCCGCGCCGATGCCCGCGCGGAGACAGGTCTTCACGGCAATCCCTGCGTGCTGTGGGTGGGTCACCTGAGTCCCGGCAAAGAGCCGCTGACTGTGCTTGACGGCGTGGCTCGGGCGGCGCTGCGGCTGCCTGGCCTGCAGCTGTGGTGTGCCTTCGGCAATGCGCCCCTGCTCGACGAAGTGCAAGCCCGCGTCGCGCGCGATCCACAGCTTGCCGGGCGCGTGCACCTGCTGGGCAAAGTTACTCACGCCCAGGTCGAGACCTTGATGCGCGCCGCGGACCTGTTCGTCTCGGGCAGTCTCGCCGAGAGCTGCGGCTATGTCGTGCTGGAGGCGTTGGCCTGCGGCGTAACGCCGGTGATCACGGATATCCCGTCCTTCCGCGCGCTGATCGGCGACAGTCGCGTCGGCCGCTTGTGGCCGTGCAGTGACGCGGTGGGACTGGCCGAGGCGCTGGTCGATGCCGCGGCCAGCAAGCCGTCGCCGGCACAGGTGCGTGCGCACTTCGATGCCACGCTGTCGTTCGCCGCCGTGGGCCGCCAATGGGCTGACGCGTATGCGCAGATCCACGACGACCGGCGACGGAGGGCATCGTGAAGCTGGCGCTGGTGGTACCCGGTGGTGTGGATCGTACCGGCGAGTTTCGCGTGATCCCGGCACTGCTGGCGCTGATCGAGCGGCTGGCGCGGATGCACGACGTGCATGTCTTCGCGTTGCAGCAGGAAGCTGCCGCGGGTTGCTGGGAACTCGCCGGCGCCACCATACACAACATCGGCGACGGCTGGACCAGGCTGCACGCGATCGCGGCGATCCGCACCGAACATCGCCGCGCACCCTTCGATCTGGTGCATGCCATCTTCTCCGGTTCCTGCAGCCTGGTCGCCGTGGCCGCGGCAAAACTGCTGCGGCTGCCGAGCCTGGTGCATGTCGCCGGCGGCGAGCTGGTAGCACTTCACGCGATCGGCTACGGCGGCCGGAGGAAATGGAAGGGGCGGCTGCGCGAAGCGTGGGTGCTGCGCGGCGCTGATGTCATCACGGCGGCCAGCACGCCGATCATCGATTCGCTGCGGGCGCTCGGCCTCGAGGCGCAGCGCGTACCGCTGGGCGTCGACCTGCAGGCATGGCCGCCGCTGGCGCCGCGCCAGCGCAGCGCGAAGCCGGCGCGGCTGATCCACGTCGCCAGCCTCAACCGCGTCAAGGATCAGCTGACACTGTTGCAGGCGTTGGCAGCCCTGGTCGACACGGGGCTGGAATTCGAGATGGACATCGTCGGCGTGGACACGCTGCAGGGCGAGATGCAACGACTGGCTGGCCAGCTTGGACTGGAACGCCACGTGCGGTTTCATGGATTCAAGACGCAGCGCGAACTGCGCCCCATCATGGAGTCGGCCGATCTACTGGTGATGTCTTCGTTGCACGAGGCCGGCCCGCTGGTCCTGCTGGAAGCCGCGGTGGCAGGCGTGCCTGCGGTTGGTACCGCGGTCGGGCATTTCGCGGAGTGGTCGCCCTCGGCGACCCTGGCCGTGCCCGTCAAGGACTGGGATGCGTTGGCGAACGCCATCCGTCGAATGCTTGCCGATGAGGAACTGCGGCTCCGACTGGCCAGGGCAGCGCAGCGGCGCGCGATACTGGAGGACGCCGATTGCACCGTTCAGGCGTTCCAGGCTTTGTATCCTCAGCACACCCCTCTCGCGGCACGGTGAAGCGAGTGCCGGAGCGTTGCACCCGGCGACGATGCGGCGTCCAGCTTGATCGTGATTCACGTCTTTATGTGAACACTCCCAACGCCCGCACCGCGCATCCCGCCGCCGTTCTCCAGACCACGCCTTTGAAAGGTGTGATGCGGGCGGCGCGGAGCAGTGCCGCGAACGCGGCCCCGTGTGACCTTTCCCGCGACAATGCCGCTGCCAGTCCTGCCAGTTGCATCACGCACTGGTGCAGGCATAGCACCCGTACTTCCCGGTCCGTCGTGGCTGCCGCGGCTTTGCGGAATACGCGCTCCTGATCGGCGTAAAGCTCCGCGAGGCGCAAGCGCGCGGTGGTCCTGTCCGGGTGTTCGCGCACCAGGGTCAAGATATCGGGTAACGCGAGGACCTCGCCACGTGCAGCGAGTCGCAGCGCGAAGTCGTAGTCGGAATGAATGGGGATGGTTTCGTCGAACCCGCCGATTTCCTCGATGAGCGATCGCTGCACGAGCATGGTCGGGACCGGTGTCGAGAGCTCGAACCGAAGCAAGGGTTCGAGGATGTATCCGGAAACCGGCGGAGGCAGAAGGTCCGACCGCTCCGGCAGCGATGTCCCCTCCATGTCAATCAGCGAGTACGCCGTGTAGCTCCACCTGCATTCAGGCTGCGCGGCGAGCCGGCGCAGTTGCACTTCCAGTTTTCCGGGCAGCCACAAGTCGTCCGAATCAAGAAATGCCACCCACGGGCTGCGCGCGTGCTTGAGGCCGGCGCTGCGTGCTGAAGTGAGATCGCCGCGGTGCTCCATCCAGAGTGGCCGGATGCGTGGATCATCGATCGCTTCGAGATAACCACGCGTGGCGTCGGTGGAACCGTCGTCGACGACGATGAGTTCCCAGTCACTGAATGATTGGTTGACTACCGAACCAATAGCCTCGCGCAGGAGCGGCAAGCGGTTGTAGGTCGGCAGGACGACCGAAACCACCGGCGTTACTCCCATCGAGCGATCGTTCATGGCTTGTGTCGTCGCGATCATGCGCTTTTGCGGGCCGCGTAAAGTCGAAACCTCGAAGGTTCCCTCCTGCCACGACATGTCGCCACCAGGGGTCGCATGGCCCATTTCAGGCCATACCACGGACGATGCACATCCCAGTGGATCGTTAGCGCGTCTTCCATCCTGCCCAGGCGCTCATCCGTAAGGAATCCAAGCGTGGCGATCGAGTCAGCCGCCGTGCCATGACTTCGCCGGAAGGCCGCGCGACGGTCCGCGAGCATTTGCTCGCCACTTTCGCTCCGGCTGTACCACGGCGTATCGCTGATGATGACCACGCCACCTTTTTTCACGCAGCGCATCGCTTCACGCAGGCTTGCCTCGTAGTCTTCGGCGTAATGAAAGGAGGCGTTGAACACGGCGGCGTCGAACTGTTCGTCCGCGAAGGGGAGATGGCGAATCTCGGCCTGGAAACGCGGAAAGAGTTCCGGCAGGCGTGTCCGGTAATGCCGGGCCGCTCCCAGTCCGTCGCTGTCATTGGCGAGCAGGTCCACCGCACAAGGTCGATACCCGGCCAGTGCCAGGCGAAAGCTCATCCAGCCATTGCCCGCGCCGAGGTCCAGAATCCGGTTGCCGCGATCGGCGCCATCCAGCAGATGCCGGGCCAGGTAATCGTAGCTGCGGGCCCTGATCCGCCATTGCTCGCGATGCCTTCCTGACGTATCCCGGTAGGGAAGACTGAGATAGAAGTCTTCGCTTTCGCTGCCGCGACCCTCCGACTCCCTTATTCGCTCATAATCTTCCATGAACCGGGCATAGTGCGCGTGCGACTCCGGCGTCAGGGCGTGCGCGATGCCGTCGTCTATCTCGATGGAAAAGGCGCACGCAGGGCAAATCAGTCCGTCAATGCTGGTTTCGCATCGCGGGCAACGCAGTTTGATCCCAGGCAGCAGTGCATCCCTGGCTGCCATGCAGGCGTGCAGCGTGCCCATCGCTCATCGCTCTCCCACTGCGTACCGAATGATTTCGGGGCTGGTCGCCGTCGCCGGTGTTTCCAACGCCGCGCGCACCACGTACAGGGTGTCCAACCGCGGCACCGGCCGGGTGAGCCAGGTCAGGATGCGATGACCATGTTTCGAGGTGACCCAGCTTTGACCCTGCAGCCATAGCTGTGTTCGTGCCATGTCGGCACGTTCCTGGATGGCTTCTTCGGATGGCCTGAGGCGATTCCTGACGTAGCGCCCCGCTTCGCTTATTGAGCGGGACCACTCGATGCCGGGGAGTGCGTGGAGCCACAGGTCCGAGCACGAAACCTGGGTGAGGGTCTGGCGGCGCGACATCGTCCGCAGCAAGGGAGGGCAGTAGCGCTCGAGGCGGGCAATGACGTCTTCGGGAACCGCGCGCTTGTAGTAGCGCGCAACCAGGCGCAGTGGCGGCAGCGCCCACCATCGAGAGTCGGCGGCATGCTCACCGCACAACACGCTCCAGTCGGTTGTGGACATGTGTGCCGATAGCAACGCGATGTCGTTCAAATGCAGTAGGCGCAGGCTGCGGTTGCAGATGTTGCCAGCCGCGTGCAACAACAGGTGGCTCATCAAGGCACCGCGCGACGGATACGCATTCAAACCAGCCTGAGGACGCCGCGGATAAATTTTCTCGGTGATATCGACGAGAGAAATCGGTAACCGTTCCTGGATGCGGGTATGCAGTTCGATGGTGACCGGGGTATCGCGGTGCTCGCCCAGCCCTGCATATGGCTTGCCTGTCGTGGGCTTGAATACCCGGTGCTTCCACACCACGAACGACTCTACATATCCCATCTCCAGCAGCAGTCTGGTCGCCAGCTCGGCGTCGTCTTCGCGGACGAGTAGGTCGATGTCGGCCATCGGCCGGTCGCCTGGCACATAGAGCCCCAAGGCATGCAGCGCGGAACCCTTCAGGGGGACGAGGGCCAGCCCAACGGCGCGCGCGTCGGCGTCGAGGCGCTTCAGCAGTCCCTCGATGCGTTGGTGGCGAAGTTCGACGTGCTCGCGTTGACTCGTCAGAAATTGGCGCCACTCCGGGTTCTTCCAGGTGGAGAGCCGGCAGAGTAGCGGCGATACGCCGTGCACGGCCGCCGCCGCCGATGCCAATCGCCACTCAAGATCGGTCCATTCAGGCGTCGTGGTACCCGGCCGTGCCAGTTCCTCGGCCAGCGCCTCGGTGGTGCGGCGCAGGCCGGCCCTAACGGTTTTGAGCGGAGGTAGCATGTCGCGGCGGCTCCACATTGCCTGGCGTCGTCGAAGGGGGCACGGCGTCCTGGGTACGGTGCGCCTGCTCGCAGGCGATCAGCGCATCCCAACGTGCATCGAGCGCAACCCGGGCCTGGTTGTGAGGCGGGTGTTCGAGCGGCTGCGACTGCTGGAGGACGACTTGCTCATGCAGCAGGTCACGAACCTGACGGTAGAAGTCCGAGTCATAGGCGCCGCGAAACATCATGGCGAGGTCTCCACTGTCCTGCCAATGCGTTTTCTCGCCCAGCTGCGATTTGACCTTCTCATAGAATTTCGTCCCCGGCAGCGGATAGGAGACGCTGACGCCGATGTCGTCCGGAGCGGCTTGGGTGATCAGTTCGCGGGTCGCCAGCAGATTGGCCAGCTGTTCGCCCAGATAGCCCAGTTGAATGAAGAAGCCCACGCGGATGCCATGCGCGCCCAGCCGGGTGCGAGCTGCAATAAGATCCTCCACCTTGGTGCCCTTGTTCATGGCATCCAATACCTGTTGGCTGCCGCTTTCCGCACCGATCCAGGCTTCGCTACACCCAGCCAGCTTCAGCGCAGCAGCCATCCGCTCGCTGATCAGGTCGGCGCGGGTCTGGATGGTGAAAGGGACGGAACCGTCGGCGGCGCTCAGGTGCGCACCGAACTCCGTCACCCAGTCGACGTGGAAGCCGAAGATGTCGTCCGCCAGCCAGACGTGATCGGGCTTGAACGTCTGTTTCAGGTAAGTCATCTCCGCTGCGACGTCCTGGGCAGTGCGCTGGTTGTAGTGGTTGCCCCAGATCGGCTTGGCGCACCAGTTGCAGCGGAACGGGCAGCCCCGCGACGCCGCCATGTTGAGGCTGAAGTGGCCATGGCGTTCGCGCCACATCGTCCGATAGCGTTCGATGTCGACCAGGTCCCAGGCGGGGCGGCCTATTATTCGTGGATCCGGCGGCATCACGCCGACTCGCGTCAGTTGCGTTTGTCCGTTCATCAGCGTTGCGACACCGGCGATGCCGGATACCCAGCCCTGCGTGTCGATATCCGCATCCCGTTCCAGCCGTCCGATCAATTCGATCAGCGCCGCGATGCCTTCGCCGATCAGCACGGCATGGGCGCCCGCCGCGAGAAAGGCATCCGGGTGGTCGGAAGCGTCGGAGCCAGCGACGATCACGCGCGCACCGCCGGCGCGTGCCTCGGCGATCATCTGGCACGCCGCCTCGCGCATGCGGCCGAGACACATCTTGGTCAGGTAGTTGAAGTTGTCTTCGTAGATCACCACCACGTCCGGTCGTGCGAACTGCAGAGACGCCTGGTAGTCCTCGACGCCATCGGCCAGCATCGCATCGAACAGGGTGATGGCGTGCCCCATCTCCCTCAGCAGCGCGGCGACCTGGATCGTGGCGAGTGGCGGATAGGGCTTGCCGCGCTCCCACTGTTTCGGGTCGTATCCCAAAAAGTAGGAGTGGCCAACCTGGATATTCAGCATCGCAAAGAGTCTCGTAAGCCGTGGGCAAGCTGCGGCAGCGCATGGGCGTCGGGCCGGCGTGCCGGCTCCAACGATCATCGTTGACTAGGCGTGAGTGCCCCGGCGTGCGGCTTCGGTTGCCTCATGCGGCAAAGTATTCGGACGTCGCGCGCCGCCTATCGCCGTCTACGTGCAGCGACACCGTTCCGGCGAACCGGTGCCGCCTGCGACGCCGTCGCAACCTTTTCCCGCCAGGGCGGTACTTACTGGCCAGCATTCGTATCCGCGCAGTACGGCGCCCGGCAATCAGACGGCAGAAACTTTTGATCGACGACGATGGCCCTGTCCTCTGCGCCGACGTTCAAGACGCCGGCGCGGACCCTTTTTGCGAACGGCCCGCCGACCACCGCTACTCGGTGCGCCGGAAGGTCCTGGGCGGATGCTTCCGCTTCGAAAGCACCAGCGAGGCGCTGTTGGATCTGGTCGAGGCCGCTTACGCCGGCCTGCCGTCACACCAGTTGCTGATAGGCGCACCGGAGTTTCGCATCGAGCTGCGCCTGCTGCCGAGCCAGGTTTTGCCGCATGCCGTCGAACCGCCACCGGTGCGTGTGCAATCCGGTGCAGGTCTGCTCTGCGGCGTGATGGATGCGTCCAACTATGTGGTCTTGGCGCCCGAACAGCATCGCGCCCTCATCGTGGCCTCGGAGGACATGCTCGGTCATCCGTACCATCTGCGTTACGAGCTCATCGAATTTGCCGTCTTCACTTTGGCGACGCGCGGACTGGGCCTGGTGCCCTTGCATGGCGCCTGCGTCGGCCAGCACGGGCGCGGCGTCCTGTTGCTGGGAGCCAGCGGTTCGGGCAAGTCGACGCTCGCCTTGCACTGCCTGCTGCAGGGCCTGGACTTTCTTGCCGAAGATGCTGTGTTCGTGCAGCCCGAAAGCCTGCTCGCCACGGGCGTCGCCAATTACTTGCACGTGCAGGCCGATGCGCTGCGCTTCGTCGACGATGACGCAGCCACGCGCTGGATCAGCCGGGCGCCCATCATTCGTCGCCGCAGTGGCGTCGAGAAATTTGAAGCCGATTTGCGACAGGGCCATGGGCGGCTCGCGGCGGTTCCGCTGGAGCTGGTCGGCGCGGTGTTCGTTTCCGGCCAACCGGCCGATGATCCCGATGCCCTGTTGAGCATTATTCCTCAGGGCGACATTGCTGTACGGCTGCGCGCCGATCAGGCCTATGCGTCCGGACAACCGGGCTGGCATCGTTTTGAACAGCGAATGATGCAGCTGGGCGTTTATGAACTGCGCCGCGGACATCATCCGCGGGATTCTGTCGATGCACTGCGCCAACTTCTCGACTGATGCCGCCGATCGCATCCGACGGCACACTGGGAGCGGCTTCGCGCAACCTTTTCCCGTGCTGGCCGCACTTACCGACATGGCAAAGCATGTCCGGAGTAGCGCCGTTCTGACTCACCACGAAGTGCCAACGAAACCGCGGCCGATGCTGTCGGCCAGCGGCGCGGGCCCGTAAAGATGTCGGGCGAGCCGTCGCCAGCACCTGATCGAGTCCACGACCTGCTGCGTTCGCTTGTGCGTACGCTTACACACGCCGAGCTGGCTGAAACAGCGGCGTATGTGGTGCTGTCGCTGGGGGTAGCGTTTACCGGCAGTCTCGCCACGGTGCTGCTGGTGCCGCTGGTCCAGCCGGGACACACGCTGCCGTTTGGCAGTGTGTTGTTCGACGCAGGCCGCAGCGTCGAAATGCAGGCTGCCATCTTCGCCGCCGCGATGGTTACCTTCGCTCTGTTGCGTTGGCAGACAGCGCGCTTGGGAGCGCGCCTGGTAGGTCGTTACGGCATGAGCCTGCGCCGCCGAGTGCATGCGCGCGTGGTCGACGCTCCGTTGAGCTCGCTGGCGGATTCGACGTCCGCGGAAATCGCCAATGTCCTCATCCATAACGTCGAGCTGATCGTGCAGGGTTTCAACGCCCTGCAGCAATTGCTGATCGCCGGTGTCACTGCTGCCGTCAGTATCGGTTTCGCGTTCTGGGTATCGCCACCCTTGATGCTGGCGGCGCCGCTGCTCGCAGGTCTTGGACTGCTGGCGTCACGTGCCTATGGGCGTGAGCAATCGCTGGTCAGTCGCCAGTACGTCGTGGACATGACGCGATTGTTCTGGCATAGCGAGGATTTTCCGCGGCGCCTGCGCCACATCCGCTCGTTCGGCAAGGAGGACGTGGAGAAGGAAAGCTACGGCGCCATTTCAGCCAGGCTGTGCCATGGCTATCGGCGTCAACTGGAGCTGCTGGCTTCCGGGCGGCTGGTGCTGGAGCTGCTGGCGGCGGCGGGAATCGCTGCGCTGTTCGTGCTGGCCCATCGCTGGCGCGGCATCGACCAGGCGTCGCTGATTGCGGTGTGCCTGTTGCTGGGGCGCCTGCTGCCCTATCTGATGTCGACCCGGCAGAGTTTTCAGCAGCTGCGTTCGGCCGCGCCGGCCTTCGAATTGTGGCAGCGCTACATGCATCTGGATTCGGCCCGGCCATCCGCGGCACCATCGCATGCGACGACTTCCGCTGGCGCGCTGCATATCGAGCGGATGCGGCTGATGCCACCAGCCTGCGGTCTTGACGTCGGCGACCTGGTTCTGGTGCCCGGCGAGCTGACCTTGATTTCGGGTGACTCCGGCATCGGCAAGAGCAGCCTGGTCGATGTTCTGGCGGGCATGATGGCGCCGGTGACTTTTGCGGCACGCGCCGGCGAACGGCCGATCGACTTTGAGGAGTACTGCGAACGGGTGCGGCATGGTGCCTATGTCAGCCAGAACGTGCGGCCGTGGCAGCATTCCGTGCGCGAGTGCCTACTGTGGGCTGCGCCCGAAGCCACTGACGAGATGTTGCGCAGCGCGCTGCGGGACGTGGGACTGGACAAGCGATTGGCGAGTTCAAAGCACGGACTCGACACGGCACTGTACAACTCGTCGAGCCGGCTTTCCGGAGGCGAGCTGCAGCGCCTGCTGCTGGCCCAGGTCATCCTGCGGCAGCCCTTCCTGGCCTTGTTGGACGAGGCGACGAGCGCGCTCGACGCCGCTGCTGAGATAGCAGTTCTTTCCGCGGTAAAGTCGCGACTGCGGCAAACGGTCCTGATCGTCGTATCCCATCGGAGTGGCGTGGCGGCCATCGCAGACCAGTGTCTGACCATCGGCAACGACCTTGTTACGATGGTGAAGGGGCAGCGTGATCCGTCGCCTAGGGAGGCTTCGTTTGGCGTTTCGAACCGCGCGAAGTCCTAGTCGCCGAAGACCTCTGCTTGCGGGGCCAGGCCTGGCTTCGGTGGGCGGCCTACGCCTGGCCCTGCGCAACCATTCCTGGCCTGGCCGGCACTCACGTCAACGAACCTTCCCTTGCCGGCGCTTGAAGCATGCTCAATACGCAAGTCAGACATCAGGTTAGCCGATGACATGCATACAGGAGAGCAGTACCACCAATTCATTCTGACCTCGCAGCGAGACCGGGTAGTCCGCGACAGCTTCCAGAAGATGGCGCTGGATTTGCTGCCGGCGGGATCTGACATCCTGGATTTCGGCGCTGGTACGGGTATTGATGCAAAAGCCTATGCCGCCAACGGACACCTGACTTTCGTGTATGAGCCTTCGAAAGCGATGTACGAGTGCCTGGAACAGCACTGCCGCGACGAAATCGCGCGCAAAACCATCGTCCCGGTTGCGCCACCGCTCACCTGCAGGGTGCAGGCAGTGACCGCGAACTTCGCCGTCTTCGATCATTTCGCGGATCACACGCAGCTTTTCGAAGAACTGTCACGCGTGATCTACCAGGGCGGTTTCGTGCTGGCCAGCATGCTCAATCCTTATTACCTCGGTGATGCGCGTTACAGCTGGTGGAGGGCGAATGTGATAAAGCTTATGCGACATGGTCGCTACGCCATCCCAAGCGAAAGCGGCATTCACCGCTTTGCGCCGCATGTCGTCGCGCGAGCGGCAGCACCGTATTTCCGGCTGGAGCGCCTCACTCCGCGTGGTCTCGGATGGGCCACCCATCTTTATATGTTCTTGCTATTGCGGCGGGTTTGAGATGTGGAAGGATTGGATAAGGCCGTTCGTGCGTCCTTTACCGCAATGGTCCACGGTTGCCGTCGATCCTCCGCAGCAGGTCGTCACCGCCACCCTGCGTTGGGACGGTAAGTCGGCCATCGTCACGGCGGACCATACGGTGGCTTCGCTGAATCCACTGGTGATTGCGACCAGCCTTGATGCCGGCCCACGTCCTGTACTTGAGTACAGCGATAGCGCCACAGGACGGCTTCTAGGTGTCTTGCGCCTGGCGCGGCTGGCCCCGGTTACGACCGAACAGGCGTCCATCGTCCTCTACCACGTGGCCGCCGGCGAACACCGCTGCCTCGGCTGGCCGCGGCGCCCGTGGAATGCGTGGCTGCAAAACCGCGTCATGCGCAAGAACCTCGCGTCGAGCCATTTGAATACAACGCCTACCGCGGTACAGCAGCTGATGATTGCCTATCTGTGTCCGCGGCCTGTTGTCCTTGTCTCCGTTGGCGCGCCCGGCCACCCAAATATCTTTCCGATGGACCTGATTGGTCCACTCGAGCGCAGCGGTCTTTTTTCGCTTGCGCTACGCAGCACGAATGTTTCCGTGGCAGACATGCGCGACCTGCGCCGGGTGGTTCTGTCCAACATCCCGGCGCCGATGAAGGCGATCGTTTACAAGCTCGCCGAGCACCACAAGCACGCGCTCCAGGACTGGAGTGCGCTCCCGTTTCCCGTGCGTCCTTCACAGGCGTTTGGGATTCCCGCCGTGGCTGCCGCGCTGCGCATTCAGGAGTTGGCCATTGTGCATAGCCAGGAGATCGGCCTGCACACGTTCTTTCTCTGCCGTGTCGTTTCCAACGAAGCGTTGGCGCAAGGCGCCCAGCTGCATCACACGGGAGGCTTTCATCAGGCCTACCGTAGGCGCCAGGGCATGCCGCTGACGGAGATCTAGCCGCTGAAGTCAGGCGCGAGGAGCAGACGGCGGCGATTTCGACGCGAAGCAATGGGATACTTGCCGAGCAAACGGCAGTTCTTCGCCGAATGGGAGGATGTCACTTGAGCTTTCTAGGTACACAACGAGGGTTACTGCATGAATAAGCGTCTTATGTACTCGCTGGCAACTGGTGCCATGATCGCTGCGATGGCTGCGGCGCCGTCGGCGTTTGCGGCCATAGCTCCAGGCACTACCGCACCTACCTTTACCGCCCAGGCCAGCAAGGCCGGGAAAGACTTCACGCTTTCACTGGCGGATGCCCTCAAGAGCGGACCCGTGATCGTGTACTTCTTCCCGTCGGCCTATACCGGCGGCTGCGATATCGAGGCGCATGCCTTTGCCACCGAGGCGGCGAAGTTCAAGACTGCCGGCGCGACGATCATCGGCGTCTCTGCCGACAGCATTCAGCGACTCAATTCATTCTCGGCCGACCCGAACTACTGCGCTGGCAAGTTTCCGATCGCTTCGGACCCTGACGGCAAGATCGCTGCGTCCTTCGATCTGAAAATGTCGGCAGCCGAGCCGGATGCGAAGGACGTGCGCGGCGAGGTCATCGACCATGGCTTCATCTCGCGTACCACGTTCGTGATCGGGCGCGACGGGAAAGTCGCCGCGGTGTTCTCCTCGGAAGCCGACCATCTTCATCCGCAGGATCATGTAAGCAAGTCACTCGCCATTGTCGAGCAACTTCAGTCCGCCAAGACGCCCTGAGCGGCGCGGATCTCGCGGCGCCTTGCCTGCGGCAGGGACGCCGCCCAAGGCGCAGCGCGCATGCTCACCAGGATCTGAGATGGGCATGCGCGCCTGCGGCACCCGATGGCCCGCTTCGAGTGGTTGGCCAGGGCAACTCGGGGCGAGCTGGGCGCCAGAAAAGAAAAAGGCCCTGAAAGCACGCTGTGTAGCGGTTTTCAGAGCCTTGATTTCTTCGAATTTTGGTCGGGGAGACAGGATTCGAACCTGCGACTTCTACGTCCCGAACGTAGCGCTCTACCAGGCTGAGCTACACCCCGTGGGAGCCGCGTATCTTAATGACCCTGCGCGAGCTTGGCAACAGGGACGCGCAAATTTTCCGACGCTACGTACGGCGGTTGCCCGTGAGGCCTTGCGGCTCGGGCTTCCGGTGGCCTTCTGCTAATCTATGCGGCTACGTCTGACGGTGTTCCGCCAGGCGGTAATTCAACGTCTTTACCATCGCTAAGCAGAGGATTTCATGGCGCTTACCCCGGCCCGCACCATGCCCGGCGTGCTCGAGCTGCTGCCGCTCGACCAGATCGCGTTCCAGCGCATGCTCGACGTGATCCGCCGCAACTATGAGCGCTTTGGCTTCCTGCCGATCGAAACGCCGGTGATGGAATTTTCCGACGTCCTGCTTACCAAGACCGGCGGCGAAACCGAGCGCCAGGTTTATTTCGTGCAATCCACGGGCGCGCTGAATGCCGAGAAGGGCGACGGCGTACCGGAGCTGGCCCTGCGCTTCGACCTGACCGTGCCGCTGGCGCGTTATGTCGCCGAGCACGAGCACGACCTGTCGTTCCCGTTCCGTCGCTACCAGATGCAGCGCGTATACCGTGGCGAGCGCGCCCAGCGCGGCCGCTTTCGCGAGTTCTACCAGTGCGACATCGATGTGATCGGCAAGGACAGCCTGTCGGTGCGTTATGACGCCGAAGTGCCGGCGGTGATCTATAGCGTGTTCCGCGAGCTGAACATCGGCGCGTTCACCATCCAGCTGAACAACCGCAAGTTGATGCGCGGCTTCTTCGAGAGCCTGGGTATCACCGATGGCGAGCAGCAGACGCTGGTGCTACGAGAGGTGGACAAGCTGGACAAGCGCGGCGCCGACTACGTGCGCGACACGCTCACTGGCGAAGCGTTTGCCCTCAGCGCGGAAACGGCGCAGAAGATTCTCGCCTTCGTGCAGACGCGCTCCACCTCGTTGCAGGATGCCTTCGACAAGCTCGACGCGCTGGGCCCTGGCCCGGAAGCGATGGAGCAGGGCCGCGCCGAGCTGAAGGAAGTGCTGGGCATGATCCGCGATTTCGGCGTGCCGGAGTCGCACTACCTGCTGAATCTGTCGATTGCGCGCGGCCTGGACTACTACACCGGCACGGTCTACGAGACCACGCTCAACGATCATCCGCAGATCGGCTCGATCTGCTCCGGTGGTCGCTACGAGAATCTGGCCGGGCAGTACACCAAGTCGCACTTGCCCGGCGTGGGCATTTCCATTGGCCTGACGCGGCTCTATTGGCAGCTGCGCGACGCCGGCCTGGTCGGCACCGCGCAGAGTACGGTCGACGTGCTGGTGACGCAGATGGATCCTGCGCAGCTGCCGGCTTATCTCGCCTTGGCCAGTGAGTTGCGCGGTGCCGGCATCGCCACCGAAGTGGTGCTGGAAGGTGGCAAGCTCGGCAAGCAGTTCAAGTACGCCGATCGCGCGGGCATCCGCTTCGTGATCGTGCTGGGCGAGGATGAGCTGGCCAAGGGCGTGGTGACGGTGAAGGACCTGCGTCGCGAGGATCAGTTCGAAGTGCAGCGCACGGAACTGATCAAGACGCTAAGGGTCGAGCTGGCCCAGGCCGAAGTCGGCGCCTGATGAACCCTTGCCGCGCATCCCCATGCGCGGCAATGAGGAACCTAAAACCTAATCGATGGCCCGTCCGGGCTCGGAGCAAGCATGACCGCAAACACGATACTCCTGGACGGCAATAGCCTGACTCGCGAACAACTGGTCGCCGTGGCCCGCCAGGGCCTGCGTGTGGTGCTGGACGAAGCGCAGCTCGTGCGCGTGCAGCACGCCGCCGATTTCCTGGCCGACAAGGTCAGCTGTGGCGAACCCACTTATGGCGTGACCACCGGCTTCGGCAGCAATGCCGACAAGCTGCTGGGCGCGCATCGGCTGCGTGATGAGCTTCCGGGTGGGCATCCGGACAAGCCCGAAGGCAGCCTGCTTGAGGAGCTGCAGCACAACCTGATCACCACGCACGCCGTATGCGTGGGTAAGCCGTTCGCAGCGGATGTGGTGCGCGCGATGCTGGTCATCCGCATCAATACGCTGATGCGTGGCCACTCGGGTATTCGTGTGGAAACGCTGAAGGCGTTGACCGCGATGCTCAATGCCGACGTGGTGCCGGTGGTGCCGGAGAAGGGTTCCGTGGGCGCCAGTGGCGATCTCGCACCGCTCTCACACCTGGCCATCGTGCTGCTGGGTGGTGGCGAAGCGTTTTACCAGGGCGAGCGCGTGACGGGTGCCGAAGCGCTGAAGCGCGCGGGCCTGTCGCCGATTCGCCTGTCCTTCAAGGAAGGTCTGGCCTTGAATAACGGCACGGCGCAGATGCTCGCGACGGCGACGCTGGCGCTGGATGAGCTGGAACATTTGCTGGATCTTGCCGATCTTGCCGCTGCCATGACGCTGGACGCGTTCGCCGGCCGCAGCGGCGCCTTGCGTCCTGAAGTGCATGCACTTCGTCCGCATCCCGGCCAGGTCGAAACGGCCGCGCATGTGCGCGAACTGCTCGAAGGCAGCACCCTGGTCGACATTCCTTACCATCTGGTGCCGCGCTTCAAGCAGTGGGCCGCCGACGCCTGGGTTGATCCGGCTGATCAGGCGCTCACCTTCGATATCGGTTGGGACTGGGTGCCGGCCAACCAGCGTCACGGTCGCGAGGCGTTCTACTCGCGCTTCCTGCCGTTCAAGGGTGGCAAGAAGCATCAGCCGCAAGACGCTTATTGCCTGCGCTGCATGCCGCAGGTGCATGGCGCCGTGCGCGATGCCTGGGCCCAGGCCTGTCGCGTGATCGATATCGAGCTCAACTCGGTGACCGACAACCCGTTGATCTTCCCGGACGCCGAGGACGCCCAGTTCATCGAAGATCAGGTGATCTCCGCCGGTCATTTCCACGGCATGCCGCTGGCCTTGGCCATGAGTTACGTGAAGGCGGCGATTCCGGTACTCGCTTCGATTGCCGAGCGCCGTCTGAACAAGCTCGTCGATCCGGCCACCAATGACGGCCTGCCGGCGTTTCTTACCGGCAACGAAGATGGCACCGATTCCGGCTTCATGATCGTGCAGTACACCGCCGCCGCGCTGGTGAACGACCTGGCCACCCGCGCGCATCCGGCCAGTGTGTATTCCGTGCCGACCAGTGCGAACGCGGAAGACCATGTGTCGATGGGGGCGAACGAAGCGCGCCACGTGCTGGAGATGATGGAAGATCTCGGCTATGTGATTGCACTGGAACTGTATACCGCTGCGCAGGCGCTGGATTTCCGCCAGGCCATGCTCAACGCGGCACGCAGGCTTGCGGCCCGCGGCGATTGGCAGGCGCTGGCCGGCAAGGTGGCCAATGCACCGCGCGAAGGCCATCCGAACTATGCGCAGTTTGTCACCGAAGTGCAGGAGCTCACCCGCGCGCTGGCCAACGTGGGCGACTTCCACGCCGGTTCGGCCGTGCGTGAGGCGCACGATGCACTGCGTCGCCATATCAGCTTCATGGCGCGCGATCGCGCCATGGACGGCGACGTGCGCACGGTGTGCGAACTGGTGCGCGATCGGGTCTTCGCGCAGCGCTGAGTAGCGGCGCTAGCGGGTAACGCGCAGCAACTGGCGCGTTACCCAGCCCAGCCACAGCAGGATCAGTGCGATCAGCAGCTTCTGCGTCAGGCCGGGCGGCGCGCCCTGCCAAAGAGCCAGCAACCCCATCTGCACGAAGGCCAGCCAGGCCAGCACGATGCCTGCCTGGCTTCCGCGCCGCAGGTGCGGGTCGCGTCGCCAGCGCGATGACAACAACAGCATGCCCATCACTAGGCACAGGAACGTGCTTTGCGCGGCCATGCTGTGGATCAGTCGCGCCTGGCTCTCCTGTGCGCTGTATTCGTAGGTGGCCGTGATGGCCACGGGCGGCAACGTTAAGGCGGCGGCGACAAACAGCGTGCTCGCAAGCCGGCTGCGCGCTCGGGCATCGGTCACGCGATAGCTTGCCCAGGCCAGGCATGCCAGCGCGGCAGCCATCAGGTAATACGCGCAACGCAACCACGCGCCACCATCGCCGATGAGATAGGCGCTCAACGGCATGGCGATCGCATCGAGGTCCGTGCGCATCCACTGCAGGACGCACGCGGTCAACGCGAAGTAGGCGATGGCGATGACGAGCAGGCCGATCGACAGCGACATCATGCGGCTGCGTGGATGGGGCATCGTGAGGCTCGTGCCGTGCTATTTGGCCGGCGCCGCCGGCGCGTGATGATGATCGTGCAGCGGAATTTCCGGCAGCAGCAGGATCACCAGGAAAGCGCAGGCGACGATACAGGTGCCGACGATGAAGGTCGATGCAATCGCATGCCGGTAGACCATCACGGCGGCGGCCTGGAGCTGCGGCGATAGCGCGTCCGCTGGCGCCGCACCGCTTTCGGCGAGCATGGCGGTGGAAGGGGCATGGGCGCCGCCAAAGCTGCGTATCTGCCAGGCCAGGATGGCGCCCGAGCCTGCTACGCCGATAAGGCCGCCGAGCGAGCGGAAGAACGCCAACGTGGCGGTTCCCACGCCGCGATGCATGGGCGACAGCGCGTTTTGCACGGCGATGGTCATGTTGGGCATGACCAGTCCCAGGCCCACGCCAAGCGACAGCATGGCGGGTTCGATAACGACGAGTCCTTGCGACGTGCTTGCGCTCCAGGCAAGAACGCCAAAGGCGATCGTAGCGATGGCCAGGCCGGTCACCTGCGCTGGCTTGTAACGGCCCGAGCGCAGCAGCACACGCCCGTTGAAGAGCGAAGCTGCCGCCATGCCGACCATCAACGGCCCGGTCAGCAGTCCGGAGCGTGCCGGGCTGACGCCCATCACCAATTGGAAGAACAGCGGAAAGAACAGGGTCGCGCCGAGCAAGCCCATGAAAGTCAGGGCCAGCACCGTGCAAGCAATGACGAATAGCCGATTGCGGAACAGGTCGAGTGGCAGCACGGGTTCTGGCACGTGCCTGGTGTGCCGTACGAAGGCCACGCCGAGGAGGGCCACGCAGGCGCTGAGGCCGAGAATGGCCGCCGAATCCCATGCCCATGCCGAGCCACCCAGGGTCAGCACCAGCAGCAGCGCAATCGTGCAGGAGGTCAGCAACACCGATCCAAGATAGTCGATGCGTCGCTTATGCAGGGGGGCGTACTGGCGCAGCGTGCGACCAATCATCAGCAGCGCCACGGCGCCGACTGGCAGGTTGACGTAGAAGATCCAGTGCCAGGACCACAAGTCGGTGATAAGGCCGCCGAGGATCGGGCCGAACACGCTGCAGATGGCGAAGACCGCCGCGATCACACCCTGGCGACGACCGCGCTGTTTCGGCGGCACCATGTCGCCGATGATGATCTGCGCGAGTGGCAGCAAGCCGCCTGCGCCCAGCCCCTGAATCGCCCGGAACACGATCAGTTCGGTGAGGCTCTGCGCGGCACCGCTCAAGGCCGAGCCGAGCAGAAACGTGAGGATGGCCGCAAAGATCATCGGTTTGCGCCCGTACTGATCGCTCAACTTGCCATACAGCGGCATGGTCGCGGTCGAGGCCAGCACGTAGGCGGTCACCACCCAGGACAGATGGCTGATGCCGCCGAGATCCCGGACGATGCGGGGCAGGGCGGTGGCGACGATGCTCTGATCGATCGCGCCAAGCGCCAGCACGATGATCAGGCCGGCAAAGACCTGCCGTATCTCCCGCTCGGAAGGGTGTCCTGCCGCGGTGGCGATGTCTCCCGTCAGCGTGGCGTTGGGGTAAGTCTGTTCCGTCATCAGCCGATCTCGTTCAATGCAGTGATGGCCTGGCGGATCGACTCGCGTGATTCGGGCGATAGCTGGGCAAGGGCGTGGGCGAGGCTGTCGGTACGTCGCTTGCGCATCGCTTCGATCATGGCCTGCCCACTCTCGTTAACCACCAGACCGACGCGACGCTTGTCTCCGGACGACGGAGTGGCGCGCTTGACCAGTCCGGCAGCCTCCATCGACTTGAGATGGCCGCTGATGGTCGGGCTGCGAACGCGTTCCAGGTTCGCCAGTTCACCTACGCCAATGCCGGGGTGGTCGTGTATCGCCACCAGCAGCAGGTTTTGCAGCGGGGAGATGGGGGCGTCGTCCGACGTGCGCCTCAGCAGGCGAATAATCCGGTGAAGCGCCGGCCGTAACTGTTCGGCGAGCGTCGATGCGTCGCTTGGGCCGGATGAGGACGTAGCCATAGCAGCGCCAGAGATAATAAATAGGTAGGTTACCTATCTATTTGGTCCAAGGCAATGCATGAAGGCGAGCGGGGTGGGATCTCAGGCAGGGTGAGGCAGCCTTTCCGATCTCGAAATCCAGCCTGCGTCGGCGGTAGCCGTCACCGGCGTCGCATCGATTTAGGAGACGACATTGAGCACGTTTCCGGCAAACGCCCATTCAAATCCCAGCGGCCAGGACGACAAAGTCGCCAGCACCAGGCTTACGGCTGCTTCTTGGTGCTCTTCCTGGGCTTGGTGCCGGCTTCGCCTGCCGCGATGAGCTGCTGCAGATACTGGATGCCATCCTCTTCAGGAAAGAACGCAACGACATCGGCCACGGACAAGCCATAGCGCTTCTGGATTGCAAGGAATTCGCTCTTTGCGAGGGCGAGGCGTGCGTCGTCCGTGAGCTCTTTCTGGGCCGCCGGCTGCTTGCGGTCCAGTTCGGCGAGTTCTTCCTGGAAGCGCCGAAAAGCGTCTTTGGGGACGGTCATGAGAGGTCTTGGTCCTGACAGGAAGGCGCATTGTCTCACGCCGCCGCGGCTTGTCAGTTTGCTTGGCGCTGAACCGCCTCTCCGAAGAGTCAGGCGCCCAGCGGAATGGCGACTCTTACGCGTAGGCCCTTGCCGAACGGCGAGTCGAGCAGTTCGATGGATGCGTTGTGCATGCCGGCGGCCCGCTGCACGATCGAAAGCCCCAGGCCGTAACCTTCGCCCCGACTCGATGCTTCGCGATGAAATCGCCCGAACACCGCATCCCGGCGTTCGGGCGGAATACCGGGGCCATCGTCGATCACCTCCAGGGTCGCTTCGTGATCGTGTTGCTCGATGGCTAACTGGACCTGGCCTCCGGCCGGCACATGGCGCAGTGCATTCTCCAGCAGGTTGCGCAGCAGAGCGGCGAGTGCCGCATCGTAGCCCTGCACCAGTACGGGCGTGTTCGACCGCGGGAAGCCAAGCTCCACGCCGCTGCCGGCGATCACCTGGGTCAATTCCTCGATCACATCGCCGGCCACTTCCATGAGATCGACGGTGGCGAGTTGGCTGGAAGCGGTACCCGTTTCGAGTTTAGCCAGCGCAAGCAACTGTTCGATGCGGCGCGCCAGCGTGCCCACGCTGTGTTGCGCGCCAGCGAGGCTGTCATGCACTTCGGACAGATCGTTCGTCGCCATGGCGCTCTCCAAATTGAGCATGATCGAGGCCAGCGGCGTGCGTAGCTCATGCGCCACGTCGGCACTGAAACGTCGCTCGCGTTCCAGCGCATCCTCTTGCCGTGCCAGCTGCGCATTGAGGGCGGTGAGTACGGGTTGCAGTTCCTGCGGAGCGTTGTTCAGCGTGATCGGCTCGCGGCTGCCGGGTTCGCGTGACGATAGTGCCGAGGCGAGCGCCACCAGTGGTCGCAAGCCCCGCGCGACGGACCAGCCGATCAGCAACGCGAGCACGGGCAGGCCGAGCAGAAAGGGCAGGCCGTGTTCGAGCCACAGCGTGTTGATGATCTCGAGGCGAGTGTCATAGCGCTCGGCCACACGGATCACCATGTCGTTGGACGTGTCCACGTAGGTGTAGACGCGCCAGATGTGGTGAGCCTTGCGCAGATCCTGGTAAGACGAACGATCCATCGGAGAGGGCGGCAGCGCCAGCAGGTTGGCCGAGCCAAGGACCAGCTTTCCGTGCTGGTCGAAGACCTGGAAACCGACCTCCGACTCCCAGGTGGGAACATCGCCGGCTGCCTGGATCACTTTTTTCTTCTGCACACTCGCCAGTAACCGCTCGTTGCCGACAAGCCCCTGGATGCCGACACGCTGGACCAGCCCGCTGATCGTGTGGGCGGCCTGGGCAAGCCGGCCATCGGACATTTCCTCCAGTTCTGCACTGGTGTGCGAGAAGCTGTAGATGGCCAGGGGAACCCACACGACGAGCAGCATCGCGACGATCATCCAGCGCAGTCGGCCGCGAAGGCTGTTCAAGGTCATTGCGGGTCGCGCGGAATCATGTAGCCAAACGCCCGAACGTTCTGGATCGTTTCGAAGCTCAGCTTGCGTCGCAGAGCGTGCACGAGTACGTCGAGCGCGCCGTCGCCCACGACTTTGTCGTTGCCATAGAGCGAGTTTTCGAGCGCGTCCCGGCGCACAAGGCGGCCAGCGCGTTCCATCAAGGCCTGGAGCAAGGAGAATTCACGGCGGGTGAGCTCGACGCGCTTGCCCCGAAACGTTACTTCGGACGTTCCAAGGTCCAGGCAGAGTGCACCCACTTCGATCCTGTTCACCGCGAGACCCTGTACGCGGCGCGTCAGCGAACGGATGCGCGCACCCAGCTCATCCAGGTGAAACGGCTTGGTGAGGTAATCATCCGCTCCGGCGTCCAGGCCTTGTACACGGGCCTGCACGGCATCACGCGCGGTCAGTATCAGCACCGGCGTATTGATCTTGTTCTGGCGAGTCTCGCGCAGGACAGCGAGGCCATCCTTGCCGGGAAGCCCCAGATCCAGCAGCACCAGATCGGCGGATTCATCACGCAGGGCGGCCGTGGCCTGGCTGCCATCGAGCAGCCACGTCACGGTATACGAGAGACGTTCGAGCGCTCGCCGAATGGCGGCGCCCAACGACTGATCGTCCTCAACCAGAATGATGTGCACGTGTCCCCCGTCAATGATGCGATTACGAAGCTCGCCGAAGGCATGGCGCTTCGCCTGCGCTTATTGTCTTGCAGGTTTGTGACAGGAGCGGGAAAACCGACATTACCAGGCGAATGCAAGAGCTTGCGACCGTGGCGAGTCTGCTTTCGGCGTCCGCCGCGGTCTGACAGCCCGGATTCGCGCCGAGGTGCTCAGGGATACCTCGAAGAGCCGTCCCATTACCCGTCATTCCCGCGAAAGCGGGAATCCAGCGCCTTTGTGTTCTGTGCGTTGAAAGTCACTGGATTCCCGCTTTCGCGGGAATGACGGTTCCTTTTCGAGGCCCTCTCAGTGGCCGGTCTGGCTGGCCGCCGCTGGCGTCTTCTGCTTGACCAGCCCCGCCGCACGAAGCTCTTCCGCTGCAGCCGCCAGGTCGCTCTGCATGGTGGGCGAGCTCAACATGGCGCTGGCCAGCGCCTGGCCGAACATGCGACCGCCGTAGATGTCCTGCAAGGTGTGGACGCCCTTGACGACGCGCCGCCAGCCAATGTCCTGGGCGTGCTGCCTGAGTGCGTCGGCATCCTGCGGAAACAGCTGCGTCAGCAGAATGGCGTCGACCGTCGCGCGGCTCGAATGTCCGCTCGGATAGCCGTAGCTCTTCTTCTTCGCCTGCTCCGGGTCCTTCGCACAGGCCGAGCCGGGCGGGCAGGGGCGCAATCGCTTCCAATGGTTCTTGGACGCATCGACGGCGTCTTTCGTTTCGAGCTCGGCCTCCTTGAACAGCGCGGCCACGTGCGGGAGCTTGTCGGCTCGGAAATCCGGACCGATGACGACAGCAAACGCAAACGCGTCGAACTTTTCTTCCTGTAGGGCCGCATCGAAGTCCGCCGCGGAACGATGGGCGAACGCTTCATCGGTAGCCGCGCGATCGGCTCGATCCTCGGCGCTGCCCGGCGTGCTGGGTGGCGGCAGTGCGGCCATCACGTTGTTGACCTGCGCGTTGCTCAGGTAGGTGCCGGCGGCGTGGGCGCTGCCGGCGAGGCACGTGCCGGCCAGCAGCAGGAAGCAAGCCAGGAGGCGAGAGCGTGGAGTGTGTTTCATGACGGGATCACCACGCTCGATCAGAGGGCTGCAGAGACGGACAGGAACCAGCTGCGACCCGGCAGCACGTAATACGAGCCCGTGCTGCCGCTGACCGAGTTGATCACCAGGTCGTGCGCATCGAACAGGTTGTCCATCTGCAGTCGGATCTTGTAGCTCTTGATCGCCGCATTCGTCAGGTTCTGGCCGTAACCGATGCTCATCGCCGCCTGCCAGTACCCGCCGGTCGCCACCGTCGATGTCACCGACGAAGCCACATCGGGATTGAAGTTGGAGTTGTAGGCCTTCTGCCCGCCGGTGTACTTGTCGTACAGCGAAGCGAAGAAGCCCGAGTTCTCGTACATCACGCCGAGCGCAGCGGTGCGGTTGGGGACGTTAGGGATATCGAGCTGCGAGCCCTTGAAGGTAGCGTCCTGCAGGGAGCCGTTGGCGAACACGCTGGTGCCATGGCCCACGAAATACGTCATCTCGCCTTCGATGCCCTTGATGTATGCACCCCTGGCCAGGTAGTACACCGCGTCCGTGGTGCCCGGGATGGTGGTCGAGAAGGCGTAGTTCTTGAAGTTGATGTAATAGAGGTCGGCGTCGGCATTGAAGCGGTCGGTCTTGTAGACCGTGCCGAACTGGTAGTTCATCGTCTGCTCGGGTGCCGGGTTGTTCAGCGCAGGATTGGGTACGTAGAACTCGTTGAGATTGGGCGTCAGGAAGCCCTGCGCCGCCGTCGCGTAGATGCTCCAGTCATCGCGCAACAGGTAGTTGGCCGTGAGGTAGCCCAGCGTCTTGCGCCAGGTCTGGCTGTAGTACAGCGGCGTCTTGGTGGTCTGGTTGATCGGCGCCTCGATATCGCGGCTGACCTGCAGATACTTCACGCCCGGAGTCACGCTCAGGCCGTCGGTCGCGTACCACTCGTACTCCGCATAGAGCTGGCTGGTGTGCAGCTGGTCTTCCATGGTGTATTTGTAGGGGCCGCTATACACGCCCTGAGCGTTGAAGCTGCCCTGCAACGGCTGGCCAGCCTTCACATCGACCGCGCCACCACGGCCGTAGTCGATGGCCACGCTGCTGCGATCATTGTTGGTGTACTCGTACCAGCCACCGGTGCGGAACTGCCCGATGTCGTCGGTGTGCGCCACCTGAAGCGTATTGCCCCAGGCGCGGTAGTCGTTGATCTTGATGTAGCCGCCGATGTTGGTCTTCGACGCCTTGGTGCCCACGTACGGGCTTTCATGGCTGGTGTTGTCGTAGGCGTAGGTATAGAGCTTGTTGTCCAGCGACCAAGTGTCCGACAGCTGGCTATGCACGCCGATGTATTCCAGGTCGGTCTGCTTGGTTTGGTAGTTGTAGCAGGCGCAGTTAAGACTGGTCGGGTCGTTGTCCAAGCCGAAGTTGCGGCCGAGCTGAGCGATCTGCTGCAGGGTCAGCGAACTCAGGTTGGGGTTGTTGAAGTTGATGTAGTTGTAGTTGCTGACAAAGGTCAGTTCGGTGCTGCTGCCGATCGGCTGCACGTACTTGACATAGCCGGTCTTGCGCGTGGTGTCGCCATTGGTCTTGGCGGTATCCGTGCTGAGATACTGGCCCATCAGGATGAACTTGCCGCCGTTGAGGTCGTCGAGGCGTCCGGAGTCGATCTCGAGGTTCGTCAGCCGCGTGTCATAACTGCCCATGCTCAGGGTGGGAATGAACGCGAAGCTGTCGAGAGCGTCTTTCGAGCTCAACGCGATCGTACCGCCAAAGGTAGCTTCGCCGATCGTGCTGGCATTGCCCGGGCCGCGATCGACGACGATCTGGCCGATCATCTTGGCCGGGAAGTAGCTGCTGGTGTGGTGGCTGAAATCGTTGGTGTCGCCAAACGGAATTCCGTCATAGGTGACGTTGTACTGGTTGTCGTTGAAGCCGCGCAGAGTCGTCTGCTTGGATTCGCCGAGGCCTGGACCGGCCGGGCTCACATTGGTCACGCCCGGCGCAATGGACGCAATGTTTGCGTAGTCGGCCGTCGGCGCGACGTGGTTGCTGATCCAGTCGAGGCCGATCACCGTCTGCGGCTGCGTGATGTTCAGGTCCGCCTGGGTCGGCGTCTGCGTCAGCGCGGAATTGTTCGTGGTGCCTTGTACCTCGACCTCTTCCAGCTGCTTGGGCGGCTTGGCAGTCTGCCTGGTCGACGCCGCGTCGGCGGTGTTGTCGTCCGTGGCGTGGGCATACGTGCTCAGGCACAGGCCCGCGGCCATCATCAGGCAAAACGGGGCATGCCATTGACGAATGCCCCGAACGATCGGGCGAAGAACAAGGGAATCGGCGGACGCGCGCTTGCTGCTGAATCGGCTGAGCATGATGGCCTACGTAGTGGGTTCAATAGCCCGCTAGCGTGAAAGGCCCGTTTGACAGTTCTGTTGCGCGCGGGTGATGCAACCCGACCGAACACTTAGGCTTGTCTTAGGCGCGTCCCATATCGATGGAAGACCGTGCTCGAAGCGCGTCAGGCACGGCACTGCCTGCATTGCGCCTGGCTATGGGCGATGACTCGCAACGTCGTCCTGGCGGGCGGCGCTCAACAACGGCGTCACGACTCTGTCGAGCCGGTCCTGCGTCCATGCGGGCTGTTCGTCCTTCCAGCCGTTATCGATGAGTTGCCCGTTGCGGTCGATGGTAAAGCTCACCGGCAAGTGCCAGATGCGGCCGTAACCGGGCACGTGGGGATCGCCCAGCAACCCGACCGGGAAACTCAGCGTGTTTGCCACCGTTTTCACCTGGTCGAGCTGGTCGGGCGAATCGAGACTGAAGCCGAGCACGACCAGGCCCTGGTCCGCG
Organism: Dyella humicola; assembly: GCF_026283945.1. Lineage (NCBI taxonomy): Bacteria > Pseudomonadati > Pseudomonadota > Gammaproteobacteria > Lysobacterales > Rhodanobacteraceae > Dyella > Dyella humicola. Next base: position 2,722,473 of record NZ_JAPDPC010000001.1, on the reverse strand, counting down.
TGCTCCTGCACGTAGCGCGAAAGCAACGGCAGCTCCTCGCGGCAAGGCTCGCACCAGGTGGCCCAGAACGTCACGATCACCACTTTGCCGCGCAGATCGCGCAAGTCGATCTGCTTCCCGTCCAGGGCTTTCAAGGCAATCGGTGGGGCTGCCTTGCCCACCACCAGGTCGTTGGCGAGCAGGGGCTGTGCAAGCGTGGCCAGCAACAGACTGGCGAATAGGTGGCGCAGATAGTTAGCCATGGCGTGGAATGTAAAAGAAGGAATGGAAGTGCCTCGTGAAGCGTTGCGGAAAAATCGCGGCAACGCCACCCGAGGCGTGTCGGTGATTCGGGCTCAGAGTTTCATGCTGATGCCCACCGTACCGGTCCAGCGCGGAAACAGCTGGTAGCCCTGCAAATGACTGTAAACGGGCACCTGCACGAAGGCATAAACCTGCAGGTTCTCGCTCAGGCTGCCGCTGATGCCCGGGCTAAGGTAAGCCACCGTTCCCTCGGTGTCGGGCCGGTCGGCCAGGGCGCCCTGGTCCGCGCTCTTGTGGAACCAGTTGATCTGCACCTGGGGTACCCAGTTGGCATGGGCTTCGTAACGCAGCCCAAGGCTGACGGAGGCGAGATTGCCGGGGCGGAAATCGGCGCCGGGTGCATTCAGATTCTGCTTGATCGCCGCCTGGAATTGTCCGTTGATGAAGGCGTCGAAGTTCTGGCTCACCGGCTGGAAGTAGTACGCACCCGCGATCAGGTCCGTGCTGCCGGTGCCAGCCTGCAGGCTGGTATCCAGCGACTGCCCAAGATTCGGACCCGAGTTGAACGTGGAGGGGTGGCCCACGAAATTACCATCATCGGTCTGGCCGCCGTAATGGCCGGTCGGCAGCTTGATGCCGAATTGCACGCCGAAGTTGTGCGTGGGCAGGAAGCCTTGATAGCTGGCAAGCACCTTGGCGTCCCCGATCCCAGCTACGTGCGAATTGCTGATCTGGTCGGGCGCGATGGCGGCAGGTGTATAGGGCTGCAGCTGGGTGCCGTACGTGGAGTGATCGCGTATGACATAAGGCAACACAAACGTCATGCCCCAGTCCGCGTCGAAGCGATAAGTGGCGGAAACGTTGTAGTAGCGGTTGATCGTGCGCTTTTCGATTTCCCCACCGCCCAGCGAGGCATCGGAGGGTTGGTTCACCACTTGCTCCGGCGTTGCCCTGCTGCCGCCGCTGCGCAGCTCGTCCTGATCGATATAGGTGTAATCCACGTTGATGCGCCAACCAGACACGGTGGAGTACCCCGTGGCCGCATCCGTGCTCAGCGTGCACCCGCAGGTAGCACACGCATGGGCTGCCTGGGGGAGCATGCCCATGGCCAAGATGCCGGCTATCGCAGCCAGCGGCCGGGCCGTGAGGCGCAGCTTGTGTGCTCGCGTGCAAAACGCGCGGCATCGAGAATCAGAGACTCGCCCTGGAGATTGCATGGGAGACGTGCTTGTCGAATTCATGGTGCGCATGAATGAAATTCCATGGGCAGGTTGCGACCATCGCGGCCGCTCACGCTGCGGTGTTGTATGCGTACAAGCGAGGTGCGTGGCAAGCGGCTTTCGGCAACGCGGCACGGCACCCACACCGGGGTGATCGCTCGAGAGAGAAGTAGACGGCGGCAGCCATCAGGCCGCTGCAAAGTCTGCTGGCAGTTAGCCGATCAACGGCGGTCCGCGGGGAGGGGCGCTCAGAATCGGCGACGCGTAGGCGTCATCCGCCCTGGCCAGCACAGGAACGCTTGGGCTGGGAGCAACCGGGAGCAGATGCAACACCTTGCCAGAGGCGAGGAGCGCGTTGTGGTTAAGCAGGACGCAGTAGCCGCAACGTTCCGTGGAGTCGGCGGGGCTGTCGGGCAATGCCGGGTGCTTGGCTTCCGTTAGATGGAAGGGGCAGGCGTCGTCGATGCCCGGCATCGGGCCCGTCGTCGGCAAGCTGCGTGAAATGGCCGGCATCACGACAATAAGCATCATGGCCAGCATTGCTAGCCATGCTACGAATTGACGAGGGGCCTTTCGTTGAAGCACCGGAATTTCCAGGGCGCACGCGCGTAATCAGTGGCGTAATTTAGCACGAGTAAGGTGGCCACATCCTTGGTGAGACAACGCGTCACGCACCGCAAGTCAGGCCAGGAGGCGTCGGGCCCGCATCTTGCAATCGATACGGGCACCGCGCTCGAGCGGCACTCACTTCAATGGGACGGAGGCGAGCAACTCTGAAAGGCCGAGCCATAACAGTTGAACGCCGATGCAGAAGATCACAAAGGCGAACAGCCTCATGGCGACCTGGGTGCCAACGGTGCCAAGCAGCCGTTCCAGATCCCCCGCAAAGCGCACGCAGGTATAGATGCTTGCGCAAAGGATGATGAGTGCTGCGCCCACCCCCAGGAAGTGGCCCGCCGAAGGTCCTTCTTGAGGTGAGCCCGTGCCAAGTGCAATGGCCACGGCGATGGAGCCCGGACCCACAGTGAGCGGAAGCGTCAAGGGGTAGAACGCTTTGGAGGCCAGCGAGCCATCGCTTTTTCGTGCCTTCAGCGCCTGCGTTTCGTCGTCGCTGTCCGCGTCATCCGGTTTTTGCAGCAGGTTCCAGCCGGCGATGCCGATGACCAGGCCGCCCGCCACCCGCAGCACCGGAATGGAAATGCCGAAGAAGGACAGCACGTAGGCACCGATCAGCAGCGAGCCTAACAAGATGGCGAAGCTGTTGGCGGTGATGCGCCAGGCGAGCTCGGCCCGGTCAGCCGGCGTCGCGTGCGGCATCAGGCTCAACACGATGAGTGCCGATGCAGGTGGGTTGATGATCGGGAATAGACCCGTGACGAGCAGCAGGACGGTCTGGCTGAATTCTTTCAGCATGGCGAATGGCCCTCGGCAAAGACGCTCGAACGCAACTCTCAATGTTCGCAAAGATATCGCGTAGCCGGAAACCAGCGCTACTCCCATCACTCCGACGGGCGGACGATGGGGACATTCGGCAGCAGTTACCCCCGAAACATGGCTTGGCGGTCCCTTGGCGCGCAAGACCAGGGGCAATGTTGCTTCCGGGACAGCTCGGACACTGATACGCTGGCTTTTCTCTGTTGAGCGAGCTAAACCGCAATGGGTCAGTTTTCGCAAATCAACGCCGTGATCGAGGCCTATACCGACTGGGCCCGGCCATGGATGTTCTACGACAGTTTGGTCTCGATCGAGCGACTTGCGGAAGACGAGCGTTCCCTGATTACCGCCATCTGGTCGGAAGGCTGCAATGAGCGTCACTGGTCGGATGGATCCGTGCCGGAAGGGTCGGCTGCCGCAGAACTTGCTCTGGAACAGTCTTTTCCTGCGCTCTCGGCTAAGGCGCGCAGTCGCGTTGTGCGGGCAGCCGCTTATCAGTGGAAATGACCTGACCTCACTGTCTACACGGGCCTAAAGAGGCCGGGTTTCGCGCGCCTTCACGCAGATCCCGCGTGTTCCTATGGGCCGGGACTTCCGTGCGCCCAACACCCTAGCCTGAATCGTCTCAGGGAGTAGGTTTTGACGCGCCTTGCTGCGGCGCGCCAAACTGCGTATGATGCGCTCCACTGTATTAACGCATTAGTACATTATGAAGCGTCGATCGATCGATCCCGAAACCCCGGCCGAGTCCGCCGAGCTCAGCTTGTGCGAGGCATTGCTGTCGCTGAAGAATGCCGAAGAGATGTCCGCGTTCCTGCACGACCTGTGCACGCCGGCCGAGCTCGAGGTGATGATCGACCGCTGGCGCGTCGTGCCGTACTTGCTCGACGGCGTCTCCTATCGCGAGATTCACGAGCGCACGGCCGTGAGCATCACCACCATCGGCCGCGTGGCGCGCTATCTCAATCAGGGTAGTGGCGGTTATCTCGCCGCAGGCGCCCGTGCCGCCCGTCGTCGGGCGGCCAGCAAGAAGGCAAAAGCATGAAACCGCGGGACAGATTGCGTATCGCGATGCAGAAGTCCGGCCGGCTCACCGAGCCTGCGCTGGACCTGCTCAATCGCTGTGGCCTGACGTTTCGCCAAAGCCGGGACAAGCTGTTCTGCTTCGGCGAAGGCGAGCCGGTCGATCTGTTGCTGGTACGCGACGACGATATTCCGGGGCTGATCGCGCAGGGCGTATGCGATCTGGGCATCGTTGGGCGCAACGTACTCGGCGAATACCAGCTCACGGCCGGCCGCGAGGGCCCCGCCTTGTCCGAATGGCGCCCGCTTGGCTTCGGGCGCTGCCGTTTGTCCATTGCGGTGCCACAAGAGCTCGACTACCACGATGCTGCTCAATTGAACGGCCAACGCATCGCCACTTCCTATCCCGGCCTGCTGGGTGAGTGGTTGCGCACGCGCGGGGTGCAGGCGGGCGTGGTCACCTTGGCCGGATCAGTGGAGATTGCACCACGCCTGGGCACGGCCGATGCCATCTGCGACCTGGTGCAAAGCGGCGGCACCCTGGTCGCCAATCAATTGCGTGAGGCCGAGGTGCTGCTGGAAAGCGAAGCCGTGCTGGCTGGCCCGCAAACGCTACCGGCCGATGAGCGCGGCGACTTGATCGAGTTGCTGCTCAAGCGGTTGGACGGCGTGATCCAGGTGCGCGAGTCGCGCCTGCTCCTGCTGCAGACCTCGCGCGGGGCGCTCGATGCCGTTATCCGCCTGTTGCCCGGTGGTCCGCAGCCAACGCTGCTGCCGGTGGCCGGCCAGCCCGACCAGCTCATGCTGCAGGCGCTGTGTGCTGGCGAGGTGAGTTGGCGGCAGCTGGAAGAAATCAAGAAGGCGGGGGCACGCGAAATGTTCGTGCTGCCCGTCGAGAAGATGCTTGCGTGATGCGGGCGGAAGCGAGAGGTACGAAAGCATGAACCGCCTGGACTGGAATGCCCTGGATGAGACGGGCCAGCGCGCAGCGTTGGACCGGCCAGCGCAATCGCGCGCAGACAGCCTGCGTAGCGGCGTCGAACAAATCATTGCGCGCGTGCGTGCCGATGGCGACAACGCGCTGCGCGAACTCAGCGCCCGCTTTGACCGCTGCGCGCTCGTGGCCATCGATGTCACGGAAGAGGAATTTCGCACAGCCGAAGCAAAGCTGGCACCCGAACTGAAAGCCGCCATCGACGAGGCGGCAGCACGTATCGAGGCGTTCCATCGCGCAGCGGCGCCTACGCCCGTCGCGCTGGATACGGCGACTGGCGTGCGCGTGGAGCGCGTGCTGCGCCCTGTCGGGCGAGTCGGACTGTATGTGCCGGCAGGTAGCGCGCCACTGCCTTCCACGGCGCTGATGTTGAGCGTTCCGGCGCGCATTGCCGGTTGCCGCGAGGTCGTATTGTGTTCGCCGGCTCGCGCCGATGGTTGTTGCGATGAGGCCGTGCTTTACGCGGCGCGGAGCAACGGTGTCCACAAGGTGTTCAAGCTGGGTGGTGCGCAAGCCATCGCTGCCATGGCCTATGGCACCGAGTCAGTGCCCCGGTGCGACAAGATTTTCGGTCCAGGTAATGCCTGGGTCACCGAAGCGAAGTTGCAGGTGTCCGCCGATCCGGACGGTGCTGCCATCGATATGCCGGCCGGTCCGTCGGAGGTCCTGGTGATTGCGGATGCCGAGGCCAATCCGGCTTTTGTGGCAGCCGATCTGCTGTCGCAGGCCGAACATGGCCCCGACTCCCAGGTGATCCTGTTGAGTCCGTCGGCGGCGATGCTCGATGCGGTCGAGGCGGAGGTGGCGCGTCAATGTGAGGCGCTGCCGCGCGCGGAGATCGCCGCGCAGGCGCTTGCGCAGAGCCGGCTTATCGCCGTGGCTTCGCTGGCGCAGGCCATCGACGTGAGCAATCGCTATGCGCCCGAACATCTGATCCTGCAGGTGAGCAACGCGCGCGAACTGCTCGATGGCATCGAAAGCGCCGGCTCGGTTTTCCTGGGCGCATGGACGCCCGAATCGCTGGGCGACTACTGCAGCGGCAGCAATCACGTACTGCCGACCTATGGTTACGCGCGTAGCTATAGCGGTGTGTCCGTAGCCAGTTACCAGAAACAGATCACGGTGCAGGAAGTGTCCCCGGAGGGGCTGCGTGCGATCGGACCCTGTGCCGCCACGCTGGCTGCCGCCGAACAACTGGAGGCACACCGCAGGGCAGTGACCTTACGCCTGGCAGCGCTGGAGGAGGCGGCATGAGCGTGCTCGACCTGGCGCGCCCCGAGATCCGCGCCATGCAGCCGTACTCGTCTGCGCGCATGGAAGCCAGCGGCGGCAAGATCATGCTCAATGCCAACGAGTCGGCCTGGGCGCCACCGGGGGACCATGGCTTGGGCTGCAATCGCTATCCGGATCCGCAACCACAGGCCTTGCTCGATGCCCTGGCCGCGCTCTATGGCCTGCGTTCCAGCCAGGTGCTGGTGGGACGCGGCAGCGATGAAGCCATCGACTTGCTGGTGCGTGCATTCTGCCGCGCGGGCCAGGATGCCATCGCCATCCAACCACCCACGTTCGGAATGTATGCGGTGTGCGCGCGCATCCAGAATGCGGCGGTGGTCGAAGTGCCCTTGAGCCCGTCGTTCGCGATCGATGTGGATGTGCTGCTTGCTGCGTTGCCCCCCGCCGTCAAGCTGGTGTTCGTCTGTACGCCCAACAATCCCACCGGACAGCTGGTGGCACAGGCTGAGGTAGTGCGCCTCGCGCAGGCGCTCGCCGGTCGCGCGCTGCTGGTGGTCGACGAGGCTTATATCGAGTTCGCGGACGCCGCGAGCGTGGCGAGCCTGATCAATCGTTTCGACAATCTCGCCGTGTTGCGCACGCTGTCCAAGGCCTGGGCGCTGGCCGGCGCGCGCATCGGCAGCCTGCTGGCGAACGAAGAGGTGATCGGGCTGCTACGCCGCATCATTCCGCCGTATCCATTGCCACTTCCCTGCGTGGACCTCGCGCTGCAAGCGCTTTCCGAGCGCGGTCAGGCGATGGCCGGCGAACATATCCAGGTCGTGCGACAGCAGCGTCAGCGCATGGCGGCGGCGCTGGCCGCGCTACCCGGTGTGCGCCAGGTATTGCCGTCCCAGGCCAATTTCCTCGCCGTGCGCTTCGACGATGCCGCTGCGGCACACGAGCGCCTGCTGCGCGACGGCATCGTGGTGCGCGACGTGCGCCGTTATCCCCAGCTGGGCGATGCGCTGCGCATCACCATCGGTACGCCGGAAGAGAACGACAGGGTTCTTACTGTGCTGCAGGAAGTATTTGCATGAGCCGAAAGATTCTCTTTATTGACCGCGACGGTTGCCTGATCGAGGAGCCTGACGACTTCCAGATCGACAGCTATGAGAAGTTTGCCCTGCTGCCCGGTGTTATTGCGGCCTTGCAGCGCTGCGTGGCGGCAGGCTATGAGCTGGTGATGGTGACCAATCAGGACGGCCTGGGTACCGGCAGTTTTCCTGAGGCGGATTTCATCGGGCCGCACGAATTGCTCATGCGCATACTGGAATCCCAGGGCATCCGCGTTCGTGAAGTGCTGATCGACCGTAGCTTCCTGCACGAGCGCAAGGACACCCGCAAGCCGGGTATCGGCATGCTGCGTCACTACCTGGCCGACGACGGCTGGAGTCGTGCCGCCTCCGCCATGGTCGGCGATCGCGACACCGACCTGCAGTTTGCCGCCAACATGGGCGTGCGCGGCTTCAAGGTGGGGGCGCACGGCTCGAGCTGGGACGAGATCGTGCACCAGCTGCTCGATGCACCGCGCATGTCGACGGTTGAGCGCAATACACGCGAAACGCGCATTACCGTGAGCGTGAACCTGGACAAGCCTGCCGAGCCCCAGATCCATACCGGTCTTGGCTTCTTCGATCACATGCTGGAGCAGATCGGCAAGCACGGCGGTTTCGCGCTGGCGCTACGCTGCGACGGCGATACCCAGATCGATGAGCACCACACCATCGAGGACTGTGGCCTGGCGCTTGGTCAGGCGTTGAAGCAGGCGCTAGGCGACAAGCGTGGCATCGGGCGTTATGGCTTCGAGCCGGAAGACCTGCCTCGGCAAGAAACCGCGGCGCAAGCCCAAGCGGATTTCACCTTGCCGATGGACGAAGCGCAGGCCAGCGCTGCGCTGGATCTTTCCGGGCGCCCGTACTTCGTGTTCGACGGGGCGTTTCCGCGTGAGCGTGTGGGTGACGTGCCGACCGAACTGGTCCCGCACTTCTTCCGCTCGCTGAGCGAAACCTTGGGCGCCAACCTGCATCTGAAAGTGCGGGGCGACAATGCACACCATATGGTCGAGGCCTGTTTCAAGGTGGTGGCGCGCACATTGCGACAGGCCATCCGGCGCGAGGGCAACGAGTTGCCGAGCACCAAGGGTGCGCTGTAATGAGCGTGGTCCTGGTCGATGCCGGCGGTACCAATATCGGTTCGGTACGCTATGCCCTGCAACGATTGGGCGTTGATGCGGCGCTGACCTCGGACGCTGCTGCGATTCGCGCCGCCGACAAGGTGATCCTCCCCGGCGTCGGCGCGGCGGGGCCGGGTATGGCCCGTTTGCGCGAGCTTGGCCTGGTCGAGCTGATGCGCTCGCTCACCCAACCGGTATTGGGCGTGTGCCTGGGCATGCAGTTGCTGTGCGAAAGTTCGGAAGAGGGCGATGTCGACTGTCTGGGCGTGGTGCCGGCCACGGTACGCCGCTTTGTCGAACAACCCGGATTGCGGGTGCCGCACATGGGCTGGAATCGCTTGCATCGCCAGCGTGAACATTCCTTGCTGGCGGGCCTTGGTGAGCAGGATTGGGCCTATTTCGTGCACAGCTACGCCGTGCCCCATGGGGACTACACGCTCGCGACCACCGACTACGGTGGCGAATTCGCCTCGGTGATCGTACGCGGCAATTTTCACGGTATGCAATTCCACCCGGAGCGTTCGGCCAAGGTCGGCGCACGCTTGCTAAAGAACTTCCTCGAACTATGACCTTTACCGTCATTCCGGCGATCGACCTGCGCAGCGGTTCTGTCGTGCGACTGAAGCAGGGCGATTACGCCCAGCAGACCACCTACGACTTCGATCCACGTGCGCTGGCGCGCAGCTATGTCGAGGCTGGTGCGCCATGGTTGCATCTGGTGGACCTGGACGGAGCACGCGGCGGTAGCTTGGACAATCTGTCGGTGATCGAGGCGATTGCCGGCACCGGGATGCGTGTGCAGGCCGGTGGCGGCGTGCGTGGCGAAGCGGATGTACAGCGTCTGTTCGATGCGGGCGTATCGCGTGTGGTACTGGGCAGCCTGGCGATACGCGAGCCGGAACGGGTCGCCGGTTGGCTCACGTCCTACGGCGCTGAGCGGTTCACGCTGGCCCTCGACACGCTGCAACAAGATGGCGCATGGACACTGCCGAGCGCGGGCTGGACCGAAACGGAGTCGCGCACGCTCGACGACCTTGCGCCGTGGTATGCCGCGCATGGTGCGAAGCATCTGTTGTGCACCGATATTCAGCGCGACGGCATGCTGGGCGGCTTCAATCTCGATCTTTATCGCTACCTTGCCATCGCCGTGCCATCGCTCGCCGTGCAGGCATCGGGCGGCGTTCGTTCGCTCGAGGATATTCGCGCAGCGCGCGAGGCGGGAGCGCGCGGCGTGATCCTTGGTCGGGCCTTGTTGGAAGGCCGTTTTTCTGTCGCCGAGGCACTGGCATGCTGAGTCGCCGCATCATTCCCTGCCTCGACGTACGCGAGGGCAAGGTCGTGAAGGGGGTTCGCTTTCGCGATCATGTGGTGATGGGCGAGATCGTTGATCTGGCCCTGCGTTATCGCGACGAAGGCGCCGACGAGCTGGTGTTCTACGACATCACGGCCAGTCCCGAAGGGCGCAGCGTCGATCGCGGTTGGGTCGAGCGTGTGGCGCGGCAAGTCGACATACCGTTCTGCGTGGCGGGCGGTATCCGCAGCGCGGAGGATGCGCGTGCGGTGCTGCACGCGGGTGCCGACAAGATCTCGGTGAATTCGCCAGCGCTCGAGCATCCACAATTGATCGATGAGCTTGCCGCCGCCTTCGGCGTGCAATGCGTCGTCGTCGGTATCGATAGTTTGCGCGATGCGGATGGCGAATGGCGGGTACGCCAGTACACCGGCGATCCGTCCAGGACCCGGGCGCTCGCCCGCCGCACCTTGGACTGGGTCAGCGAAGCGCAGCAACGGGGGGCAGGCGAAATCGTGCTCAATTGCATGGGCAGTGACGGCGTCCGTCAGGGCTACGATCTGGAACAGCTCGCGGCCATTCGCGCGATCTGCCGGGTACCCTTGATCGCTTCTGGCGGCGCGGGTGCGCCCGAGCACTTCCGTGACGCCTTCGAGCAGGCCGATGTCGACGGTGCGCTGGCCGCCAGCGTATTTCACGCGGGCACCATTGCCATACCTACGCTCAAGCAATGGCTGGCCGGGCAGGGTGTCGTAGTCAGAATCTAGGAGCGGGCAGGCGAGCTGGGCGCACTCCGTGTCGAAGCTTAAACGCTCTCGATTTGCCGTAGCCGTGACCCGATCTTCTTCAAGAGGAAATGCAGATGGACCCGAGCAACTTCGACCCGGCCCAGCTCGACTGGGAAAAAGGCGATGGCCTGCTGCCCGTCATCGTCCAGCACTGGCTGAGTGGCGAAGTGCTGATGCTGGGCTATATGAATGCGCAGGCATTGACGACAACGCTGGCCACGGGACGGGTCACGTTCTTCAGTCGCAGCAAGCAGCGCTTGTGGACCAAGGGCGAGACGTCGGGTCATGTGCTGGTGCTGAAGTCCGTGCGCGCGGACTGCGATGCCGACACCGTGCTGGTGCTAGCCGAGCCGCACGGACCAACGTGCCACAAGGGCACCAGCAGCTGTTTTGGCGACGACGTGACGCCACCGCTGGGCTTCCTTGCTGAATTGGACGCACTGGTAGCGCGCCGCCATGCCGAACGGCCATCGGGCAGCTATACCACCAAGCTGTTTGAAGGCGGCATTCGCCGCATGGCGCAGAAGGTGGGTGAAGAAGGGGTGGAGACCGCTCTTGCCGCGGTCGCGCAGGATGATGCCGCCTTGCTTGGCGAATCCGCCGATCTGATCTTTCACCTGGTCGTGACGTTGCGCGCCCGTGGGCTGGGCTTGGGCGATGTCGCCGCCGTGCTGGCCGAGCGCCACGCGGAGCGGGCGGCGTCATAACCTTCAGGGCATGTCGGTCCTGCGGGCGACGACGAAGGGCTAGCGCCGCCTTAACGGGGACTGTGATTGATTCTGCATCAGGCACATTCACGCGTCGGGGTAGCGTCATGCGGGTCGCATCTGCCAGTTTCGTACTGGTACACGCGCACCAGGTTCGCGGGCGTCAGGTCGTGAGTGCCTTCCCAGGCGTTGGATCCGTCGTCCGTTTTTGCGGTGTGAATCCCTCTTTCAGCTGAGCAGTCCTGCACGGCGTGGAGCAAGCGACCTGCCTTGGCAGACCGCACGACCCAGCGTCCGCGACACGAGGAACGTTTTATGGCAGATATCGCTGTGATTGGTGGTGGTGCCGCGGGGGCGGCGGCTTTCGGCGAGTTGTTGGCGCAATGCCATGACGGCACAGTGCATTGGATCGTCGGCCCGGAAGCACCCGGGCGTGGCGTGGCCTATGCGACGCGCGACGATAGGCATCTGCTCAACGTGCGGGCGTCGAGCATGGGTATCTTCCTTGAGCAGGGCGAGGAGTTCATCCAGCACGCCTCGCGTCAGCTTGGGCAAGTGAAGGGCACCGATTTCCTGCCGCGACGGCTGTTCGGGGATTTCATCCAGGCCCAGGTCGGCGCGCGTATCGATGCCGCCCGCAAGGCAGGGCACAGTTTCAGGATTCATCCAGAGAGCGCACGCGAGCTCTTGGGTCGCCCAGGAGGGGGCTATGCTGTGCGCATCGATGCGGATCGATGGCTCGAGGTCAGCCACATCGTGCTTGCGGTCGGTGCGCTCGCGCAACGTCCTTTGCGGACGGTATCGCCAGCGGCGTTGTCCAGCGGCGCCTATGAGCTCGATCCCTGGCGACTGGACCGACGTGTGAAGGCGCCGCGTCGCGTACTGGTCATCGGTACGGGATTGACTGCGGTGGACGCCTTGTTGTCGGCGTCGATGCAATGGCCGAACGCCGAGCTCGTTGCGGTATCGCGACATGGACTGTTGCCATGCACGCATGCGCCCTTGCCGTTGGCGTCCTATCCGCAGCAGGAACAACTCAACCAGGCCCTGCTGGCGTGCGATGGCGTGGCACCCATGGTGCGCCTCGTGCGCAAGGCCATGGAGGACGTGCCGGATGTCGATTGGCGCAGCGTGATCGACGGCATGCGTCCTATCAACGCGTTGCTGTGGCAGCAGTTGAGCAACGATCAAAGGCGGCAGTTCCTGCGTCACGCGCGATGGATCTGGGAGGCTTCCCGGCATCGCATGGCGCCAGCATCTGGCCAGCTCATCCATCAACTGCAGGAGGAAGGGCGCCTGCAGGTCCATGCGGCCCGCGTGCTTGAAGTGGAAGGTGCTGCACCGTTGCAGGTCACCTTGCGCGAGCGTGCGACGCAATTGGTCAGTACGTTGGAGGCCGACCTGGCGATACAGGCGACGGGGCTGGATACCGCTGTCGCCTACGGCGCCCACGATCTGCTATCCCAGTTGTTGCGTGACGGGCTGGCCGTCGCCGACCCGCTTCAGCTCGGTGTGCTCGCCAGGGCCGATGGACAGTTGCTTGGCGAATCCGGCGAGCCGCAAGGAGGCTTGTACGCGATCGGTTCGCTATTGCGCGGAAACCTGTGGGAGTGCACGGCGATGCCCGAGATACGCATCGCCGCGCATCGCCTTGCGGCGCGGTTTTCCGAGCGGGGTGCGGCTGCGCGAGAAAGCGTGGGCGATGGCCACAGCGGCTGATGCCCGTGTGTAGCGGGGTGATGTCGCTCAAGGCGCCGACATGAGGTCATGCCATATTGCGATTTCGCATCGTCAAGCCCCGACGGTAATCTGGGGGTTCGTTCATCCGCAGGAGGCGTCATGAAGAAGTTCCTCACCGTGTTGCTGCTCACCGCAGGCATGCTGGTGACCGCGGCTGCGGCAGCCAAGGATGTCACCCTGCTCAACGTGTCCTACGATCCCACGCGCGAACTCTATCGTCAGATCAACAGCGCATTCGTCGCGCAGTGGAAAGCGCAGCATGGCGACAATGTCACCATCCAGATGTCGCATGGAGGATCGGGCAAGCAGGCGCGCTCGGTGGTTGACGGCTTGCCCGCGGATATCGTCACGCTTGCACTGGCCTACGATATCGATGCCATCGCCGACCATGGCCTGATCGCCAAGGACTGGCAGCAACGGCTGCCGAACAACGCGTCCCCTTATACCTCCACGATTGTCTTTCTGGTGCGCAAGGGTAATCCCAAGGGCATCAAGGACTGGGCGGATCTGGTCCGGCCCGGCGTGCAGGTCATCACGCCTAATCCGAAATCCTCCGGTGGCGCGCGCTGGAACTTCCTAGCCGCCTGGGGTTACGCGCTCAGGCAACCCGGTGGCAGCGACGCGACGGCAAGGGCATTCGTGCACGACCTCTACAAACATGTGCCGGTGCTCGATACCGGCGCGCGTGGCGCTACCAACACCTTTGTCCAGCGCGGCATCGGCGACGTGCTGATCGCCTGGGAAGACGAGGCGCTGTTGGCGCGCAAGCAGGTGGGCGGTGACGCCGTCCAGATCGTGGTGCCATCGATCACCATCCTTGCCGAACCGCCGGTCGCCGTGGTCGACAAGAATGTGGACAAGCGAGAGTCGCGTGCGGTGGCACAGGCCTATGCCCAGTTCCTGTATTCGCCGCAGGGGCAGGACATAGCCGCCAGGAATTTCTATCGTCCCCGCTCTGCGGATGTGGCGAAGCAATACGCCAGCCAATTTCCGCCGACCAACACCTTCACCATCCAGGAAGTGTTTGGCGACTGGCGGCAGGCGCAGAAGAAGTTCTTCGACGAAGGGGCCATCTTCGATCAGATCGGCACGGGAAACTAAGCGACATGCGGCACCGGGTGCTTCCTGGTTTCGGCATCAGCCTCGGCTACGCGCTGGCATACCTGGGGCTGATCGTGTTGCTGCCGTTGGCGGCGCTGGTCTGGAAGGCATCGGGTATCGGCGTGGAGGGACTGATTCGTCTGCTCAGTACGCCGCGCACGCTGGCGGCGCTGCGCTTGAGTATCGGCGGCGCCTTGCTGGCGGCTTTGTTCAACGCGGTCATCGGATTGCTCGTTGGTTGGGTGCTGGTGCGTTATCGCTTTCCGGGAAGGCGGCTGTTCGATGCGCTGGTCGATCTGCCGTTTGCCTTGCCAACCGCGGTGGCGGGCATCGCGCTCTCCACGCTGTATGCGCCGAACGGCTGGCTCGGCAAGTGGCTCGATCCGCTTGGCATCAAGGTGGCCTATACGCCGCTCGGTGTATTCGTGGCGATGGTCTTTGTCGGCTTTCCCTTCGTCGTGCGGACGCTGCAACCCGTGCTGGCGTCGCTGGAGCGTGACGTGGAAGAGGCGGCCGAAAGCCTTGGTGCGCAGCGCTGGCAGACGTTTTTCCGGGTGATCCTGCCCATGTTGGCGCCGACCCTGTTGACCGGCTTTGCGCTGGCCCTGGCGCGGGCGATGGGCGAGTACGGCTCGGTGATCTTCATCGCCGGCAATCTTCCGATGCATTCGGAAATCGTGCCGCTGTTGATCGTGCAGAAGCTCGAGCAGTTCGACTACGCCGGCGCTGCCGCCCTAGGCGCGGCCATGCTGCTACTTTCATTCGCACTGCTCGTCATCGTGGCACTGCTGCAGCGCTGGAGCGGTCGCTGGGCGGAGCGTAGTCGATGAAGGTGCCGTTGCCTTCCCGTCCCGTTGGCTGGCCGCGGCGTCTCGCGCATGCCGCCTTGATCCTCGTCGCGCTGGGGTTCTTGGTGCTGTTCCTGCTGTTGCCGCTGGCGACGGTTTTCGTGGAGGCGTTTCGACAGGGTGCTGCCGCCTATGTCGTCGCGATCAAACAGCCGGAAGCGCTGGCGGCGATTCGGCTGACCTTGATCGTTGCGGCCATCGCTGTACCCCTGAACCTGATTTTCGGCATCGCTGCGGCCTGGGCCATGACGCGCTTCGAGTTTCGCGGCAAGGCGCTGTTAGGCGCCTTCATCGACCTGCCGTTCTCCGTCTCGCCGGTGATCTCGGGCCTGGTCTATGTGCTGCTATTCGGCGCGCAGGGGTGGTTCGGGCCGTGGCTCGATAGCCATGGCGTGAAGATCATCTTCGCCGTGCCAGGACTGGTGCTGGCGACGATCTTCGTTACCTTGCCCTTCGTCGCCCGCGAGTTGATACCGCTGATGGAGGCTCAGGGGAGCGAAGAGGAGCAGGCGGCGCGCGTGCTTGGCGCGAGCGGCTGGCAGATGTTCTTTCGCGTGACCTTGCCTAATATCCGCTGGGCGCTGCTGTATGGCGTGCTGCTGTGCAATGCGCGTGCGATGGGCGAGTTCGGCGCCGTGTCCGTGGTGTCGGGCCATATCCGCGGCCTGACCACCACCATGCCGTTGGAAGTGGAGATGCGCTATAACGAATACGACTACGTCGGTGCGTTCGCCGTGGCTTCGCTATTGGCCCTGCTGGCCCTGATCACGCTGGCCGCCAAGACCCTGCTGGAATGGCGCTATGGCGACGAAATTGCCGCGCACGCGCCCGGTGGACATTAAGGACGTTGCATGCCGTTGGAACTGTCCCATCTGAACCGCCGTTTCACCGAGTTTGCCGCGTTGGACGATGTCAGTCTGACGATTGCACCCGGTGAGTTTCTGGCACTGCTCGGCCCCTCGGGGTCGGGCAAGACCACCTTGCTGCGCATTCTGGCTGGCCTGGACTGTCCGGACAGCGGCACGGTTTTGAAAGGCGATGAAGACTTTCTCGCCACACCTGCGAGGCAGCGCCGGATCGGCATGGTGTTTCAGCACTATGCGTTGTTTCGCCATCTCACCGTCACCGAGAACATCGCCTTTGGCTTGCGTGTACGGTCGTGGCGGTCGCGCCCGTCGCGTGCCGACATACGCGGGCGGGTGGATCGTCTGCTCAAGCGCGTGCAGCTGGAAGATTTTGGCGGCCGCTACCCGTCGCAGTTGTCAGGCGGCCAGCGGCAGCGCGTCGCGCTGGCGCGCGCACTGGCCGTGGAGCCCGACTTGTTGCTGCTGGACGAACCCTTTGGCGCGCTGGACGCCCAGGTGCGGGTGGCGTTGCGGCGCTGGCTGCGCGAATTGCATGAGGAGCTGCAGCTCACTACGGTCTTCGTCACCCACGATCAGGAAGAGGCGCTCGAACTGGCCGACCGCGTGGCGGTGATGAACCACGGACGCATCGAGCAGGTGGGCGCGCCGGAAATCATCTATCAGCAGCCCGCCACCCCCTTCGTGTGCGAGTTCATCGGCAAGGTCAATCGATTCACGGTAACGCGGAACGGCGAGGGATTCGCTGCCGCTGGCTGGGCGCCCGATGGTGACCCGTGGGAAGGACGATTTACCGAGGCGCGAGCGTATGTGAGGCCTGAGCAGCTACGCGTGGCGGTCCCTTCGTCACAGCCGGCGTGGGAGGCACGCCTGCGTCATATCTATCTTGCTGGCAGCGTGGCCCACCTCGATCTGCATGTGCCCTCGCTGGATCAGGCGCTGGAGGCCGACGTGGCCAGCGAAGATCTGTCCCGCCTCGGACTCCATGCAGGCATGGAGCTACGGGTGGCGCCGCGTAGCGCGGTGCTGTTTCCGCGTGACGCGAGCGGCGCGACG
This sequence comes from Dyella humicola, assembly GCF_026283945.1. Classification (NCBI taxonomy): domain Bacteria; kingdom Pseudomonadati; phylum Pseudomonadota; class Gammaproteobacteria; order Lysobacterales; family Rhodanobacteraceae; genus Dyella; species Dyella humicola. The sequence goes on along the minus strand of NZ_JAPDPC010000001.1, from coordinate 2,705,717 downwards.
ATCAACGAAGAGCGCTGGCTCTGGCACGCGGCTCACCGCGTACACGCGTAATCGAGTCAGTGCGCCGCCGTCGGGCCCGCTGGCGTCGCTGACGAAGGCGCAGGTTTGAACGCCACGGCTGGACCTGGCGTGATGTGCTTGCGCCATAGCGCCAGCTGATCGGCGATGCCGGCACCTACGTCCATCTGTGGTTCGGACGGGGTGAGCTTGTCCTTCTGTTCCCATTGCGCGATTTCGCCGGAGGCCTGCCTGAAGGCCTCCATGAAATCGGGCGTTCGATTCAGCGCATCGACCAGCCAGGCGCGACCGAAATAGGTGATGTCCGAATCGGAACCGCAACCAAACGAGCTACGGTCGGCGCGAGCCGCGGTGAGCACGAGCGTGCCAGGGCCATGCAGGGTCGGTACGAATCCGCCCGAATAGCAGGCGTTCACCACCACCACTTTCCACTTGAAGGGACGCTTCTTCAGAATATCGCCGAGGTCGGGCGCCGCGATCTGGTCCAGCGGCAGCGGATCCATATCCACCAGCAGGCTGTGGTCTTCGCCACCGTGCGTCGTGAGGTAAACCAGCAGGATGTCCTCATCCGGCTTCATCACGTCGGCGAGGCCGTCCAGCGAGGCCTCCAGGTTGCTCCAGGTGGCCAGTGGGTGCTTCTCCAGCGAGTTCGGATTGTTTTCCAGCACCAGCACATGCGTGCCTGCACCGAACCGCTCCGGAAAGAGCTTGGCAGCGTACTCGGCTTCGTTGCGGAACACGTCCTCGCCACCGTCGGCGCCGAAGGCAAGCACGTAAAGGTTGGGGCGGCCAGCGATGCGCGGTCCCAGGCGGGCCAGTGCCTTTTGCAGCATGTCGCGCTGGCCATAGATCACCTGCTCAGGCGACGGTGCCTTGTTTGGCCAGTTGTCGGTGGAGTCGGGGGCGTCGTTGCCGTCATCACCTGCCGTCGTGGTGGCGGGTGCGGGCGCGGGCACGGAGCGCACTTCGGCGACGGTGCTCTTGCCGTCGGCTGGTCTGGCAGGTGGCGACGCATGGCGCGCAAGCCCCAGCATGAGCAGTACCCCGGCAGCGAAGGCGAGCAGGGCAGTGAGTGCGGTACGCATGAAGGTGGCTCGCGCGGAGGTCAGAGGACGATGGCGTCGAAGTCAGCATAAGCGGGATGGCGCGGTGCGTCGGGTATCGCCAGGGGAGCGCGCAGCAGCCAACCCGTGCGCAAGCCGGCGGCCTTGGCGGCGTCAAGCTCTTCCACGATGTCGGAGAGAAACAGGATATGTCCCGGCAGCTCGCCGATGGCCGCGGCGATCTTCTCGTACGAAGCCTGTTCCCGCTTGGGGCCCGTCTCGGTGTCGAAGTAACCCGAGAGCAGCGGGCTCAGGTCGCCGGCCTCGCTGTAGCAGAAGAACAGCTTCTGCGCGGGAACCGAGCCTGAGGAGTAGATATAGAGGTGAAGGCCGTCGGCACGCCAGGCATGCAGTTTTGCCCCGACTTCCGGATACATATGGGCGCGAAAATCGCCGCTCTCGTAGCCGTCCTTCCAGATCATGCCCTGCAGCGCCTTCAGCGCCGTGGACTTGCGGTCCTGGTCAATCCAGCCCAGCAGCAACTCGATCACCTCCTGCCGGGGCGCCTCGATAATCCCTGCCTCCTTGGCCGCCTCGTGCAGCCAGTGCTGGACTTCGGGCGTATCGCCATGGGTTTCCACGAACGCCGGCAGGCGCTTGTGCGCATAGGGGAACAGCACGTCCTTGACGAAGCTGATCGAGCTGGTGGTGCCTTCGATATCGGTGAGAATGGCGCGGATAACGGTCATGCGGAGAACCAGGGAGCGGGGGCCACAAGCTTACCCGCCACCACGGTCGCCGCCTACCATACCGCCCGCGACGCGGGCCTCAGACCGTGGCTTGCGGCGTCATGCGGGGGAACCGTTCGGCGATATCCTCGCCGGTGAACTGGGCCACCCAGCCGTCCTTGTTGGTGAACAGCCGGATCGCCACGAAATACGGCGACTCGCTCATGTCGAACCAGTGGCGCGTGCCATCCGGGACACCGATCAGGTCGCCCTGCTCGCAGAGGATGTCGTAGACCTTGCCCTCCAGATGAAGGGTGAACTGGCCGGCACCTGCGACGAAGAAGCGCACTTCGTCCTCGCTATGGGTGTGTTCGCTGAGGAACTTCTGGCGCAGGGTGGCGCGATCCGGATGGTCCGGCTTGAGGCTGATCACGTCGACCGCCTGGTAGCCTTCCTCCGCGATCAAACGATCGATATCCGCGCGATACGCCGCGATGACCTCGTCCTGGCTGGCGCCCGGGGCGATCGGCTGGCTGGCTTCCCATTGCTCGAAGCGCACGCCGACCTTGGCCAGCTCGTGGGCGATGTCCGCGTGATCGGTATGCACAGACAACGGCGTTTGCGGCAGGGTGTCGTTGAAGATGCGCAGGCGGCTCATACGGAAAGACTCCTCAAGTCCATTTCGCAGCCAAGCAGGAATTCGAGTGCTTCCAGATGGCGACGTGTCTCGGCCATGTCGCGACCCCAGGTATAGATACCGTGGCCGTTGATCAGGTAAGCGTGCAGCGGTCGGCCACTGTCCAGCCAGGCATCGACCTGCGCCACCAATTCAGGCATGTGCTGCGTGTTGGGGAATACCGGGATCGCCAGTTCGCTGTCATGCGTGGTCTGGCCGGCGATGGCTTTCTGCAATTCCCAGCCCGCAAGCGTCACCACGCCTTCGCGAGCGAACAGGCGGGAAGCCACGCTCTGCGTGCGCGAATGCGTATGCAGTACGACGTTCATTTCCGGCAAACGGCGATAGATCTGCGTATGCAGCTCGGTTTCCGCGCTGGGGCGCGCCGACGTGCCGACGGCCTTGCCCTGCATGTCGATCAACATGATGTCGGCACGACCCAGGCGACCCTTGTCGCGGCCCGATATGGTGATGGCCGCGTGATCGTTGTCGATACGCATGGAGAAATTGCTGCTGGTCGCAGGGGTCCAGCCGGCGGCGGCAAGCTCGCGCGCAGCATCGGCGATGGCATCGGCGCGCTGGGCAAACAGCTCGGGCGAGATGGTGGCGGGAAGAGCCTGACTCATGGCGAATGGACGTCCAAATGAAGGGGCACTATAACACGCTTGTTTTGTGCAATGCGGCGAAAATGCGATTCGTTCTCACGATGCTTTTTTCGAGCGAGTAGCATTCGGCCAAGATCCGCCGCAGACGCGGTGGATAAGGGTGTTTCACTTGACGGAGAGTTCAGCCATGTCGCATGAAAAAGATATCGAATCGCGTCGTCGTTTTCTCAAGGCTGCTGCAGGGACCGCTGCCGCTGCCGTCATGATTGGTGGCCTGCCGCGTTTCGCGCGCGCTGCCGATTTGCCGCACCTGTCTGATTCAGATCCAACGGCCAAGGCACTCGGTTATGTCGAGGATGCCAGCACGACTACGGATGCCAAGCGCAAACCCGGCGACACCTGTGCCAACTGCCAGTTCTACTCCGGCGGCCCGACCGGTTTTGGCCCGTGCCAGCTGTTCCCGGGCAAGGCCGTCAGCGCAAAGGGTTGGTGCGTCTCGCACGCAGTCAAGAAAGCCTGATCATTCGTTGCGCGTTGAAGCATTGCAAGGCCGGCCTTCGTGCCGGCCTTTGCTTTTTCTGATTCAGTCACTGAGGCATGCAGCTTCAGCGCGAATGCGCGAAGCTTTTTGAAATCACTGAAGGGCAACTTCAACCGAAGAACTCGGTGAGTAGAAGATGCTGCCCAGACGCGTCAGGCCGAGGAGCTGACCCGCCTGACGCGCCGGGCGGCAATCCGGGGCCCACTGCCAAGTGATATACCCGCGGAGCACAGATGATACTCCCGGCCAGCGGTCTTGGGGCCTGTGCCGCCAAAAAAATTATCGAAAAAGTCTCGTTAAATTCAATAATTACAATGAGTTATGGTGACATTCGAGACTTTGCATCACGAATGACCACGCCGCGGTGGCTATTCATCATCTGGGACGTGAATAGCCTGTTCCCTGACGTTCGAAGGAATTGCCCGCCGTTGGCGGGCAATTCGCCGTGGTCACTTATTCAGCTGGGCGCGTAGCCGGCTGTGGCGGATGCCGTAGCCGAAATAGATCACCAGTCCGCCGACGGTCCAGGCAATCATCAAGACCCAGTTGAACCAGTCCATGAAGTACAGCAGTGCGAGGCAACTGAGCACGCCGGCCGGGCAGATGACCCAGGCCCAGGGCACACGGAATCCGCGCGGCAAATGCGGCGCCGTGTAGCGAAGGATCAGTACGCCGGAGCAGACCGCCACGAACGCGATCAGCGTGCCCATCGAGGTGAGATCAGCCAGCAGGTCCAGCGGAAAGATCGCCGCGAGAAGGGCAATGCCGGTGCCGGTGATCAGCGTGTTGATGTGCGGCGTGCGATGACGGGGGTGGATGCGACCGAACACCGGCGGCAACAGGCCGTCACGCGACATGACCATGAAAATGCGCGGCTGCGCGATGATCATCACCAGGATCACCGACGACAGGCCGATCAGCGCGCCAATCTCCACGATCCAGCGCAGCCAACCGAGTTCAGGGTGCACGCGGATCGCGGTGACCACCGGCTCGCTGGTGCCCAGCTGTGTGTAAGAGATAAGCCCAGTCAAAACGGCAGCCATGGCCAGATAGAGCACGGTACAGATCACCAGGGACACCAGGGTGCCGAACGGCAAGTCCTTTTGTGGGTTCTTGCACTCCTGGGCCGCGGTGGAAGTGGCTTCGAAGCCGATATATGCGAAGAACACCATGGCGGCGCCGCGCATGATGCCGGACCAGCCGTATTTGCCAGTCCCCTCGGCCGCGGGGATAAACGGGTGCCAGTTGGCCGGATCGACGTAACGGTAGCCAGCCACCACCACCACGATGATCAGGCCGACCTTGAGTGCCACCATCAGCACATTGAGGCCGGACGACTCGCGAATGCCGACATAGCAAAGCCAGGTAAGCGCCGCCACGATCGCCACGGCAGGCAGGTTGATCAGGTGCCCAGTGGTGACGAGATGCCCATTGGTATACGCCAGCGGTGCTTCGGTAAGGGCTATCGGCAGATGGATGCCGATATTGTCCAGCAGGCTGGTGAAATACCCCGTCCAGCTGGCCGCCACGGCGGAGGCCGAGATGCCGTATTCGAGCACCATGTTCCAGCCGATGAACCAGGCCACCATCTCGCCAAGGGTGGCATAGGCGTAGGAGTAGGAGCTGCCGGAGATCGGGATCAGCGTGGCGAACTCGGCGTAGCACAGCGCCGTGAAGCCGCTGCAGATCGCCGCCAGCATGAACGAGATCAGCACAGCGGGGCCGGCGTGCTCGGCCGCGGCCTGGCCGGTGACGACGAAGATACCGGTGCCGATCACCGCGCCGATGCCCAGCGCGGTCACACCCCATGGGCCGAGCGTGCGGCGAAGCGCGGGCCCATGCGAATCGTCGGCGTCAGAGAAGTCGGTTTTACGGGCGAATAACTGCTTGAGCATGGGGCAACAACCTGGTGAAGCGTTGGTCGTGGGGGCGGCATGCCGCCATCGGTCAAAACGAGAGGGCCGGCACTAGGCCGGCCCTTCGTGTCGAATCAGGAGTTCTGCTTGCGCAGCTTGCTATGGGCGTAGCCGTAGCCGAAATAAATCAGCAT